>NZ_BAABHS010000026.1:0-110772 GCF_039542225.1 Yinghuangia aomiensis
TAGTTGGGGCGAACCTCCGCGACCATGCGCACCGCACGCTCACGAAGCTCAGCAGGGTAGGGGGACGGACGCGCCATGACTCGATCCTCTCAGGGAATCGAGCCTCCATCAGACCCGGAGCGGTTCACCGTCGGGAGCCGGTCTCCGTCTGACAGGCACACCGCAAGCGGCCCCGTTTCCCTTCGTGTCGTGGGGAGCGGGGCTGCTTCGTGCGTTGCGAGAAAGGATGAGCGCGGTGAAGGACGTCGTCGGCGTGTACGAGGTGCGCTTCGGGTGGACGCCGTGGTTGGCGGTGTGCGCCGGGGTGCCTGCGGCGCTGATCGCAGGCGCCTTCTCCCCGACGGTGCCGCTGGGTTTGGCTGTCGGCGTGTGGGTGGTCTGCGGCGCCGTGCTCGCTGTCGTGGCTGTCGGGGCAGGCCGCCGCGCAGTCGCGTTTCGGGCGGACGCTGCCGGGGTGTTCCTCGGCACGGGGCCGTTCGCCCACCGCGGTTCGGGCACGCTGGTGCCGTGGTCCGACGTGGCGGGCCTGGTCCTGTGGGAGTGGGAGCACCGCGGCCGGCATCGGATGCTGGGCGTCGTGACTCCGCAGGGACCGCGGGACCTGCTCATGCATCGCTCTGCCCGGGTGCGTCAGATCAACCGGGACCTGGCAGGACCGTTGGCGAACGCGAGCATCGGCCTCACCGGCCTCCGCATCGACATGCACCGTTTGGCTGCCGCGCTCGCTCACGTTGCCCCGCACGCATCGCTGAACGACACCACCACGCAGCCTCCGACGGTCATCCGGCCCGGCGGCCCCGGCCTCGTGTAGGGCCTGCATCGGCGCTGTGTGTCGTGGGGGGTCGATGCTGCTTCGTCTGAGTGAGTCGTTCGTATGATCACGCCCGTGAAAACCGTGTCCTCGATCCTCGGTCGGTTCGATCTCGCCTACGACTGCGGGTCGTTCCCCGACCTGATGAATGGCTACTACTACCCCGTTGATGTCCGGATGCACCTGTTCGCCGACACGGATAGGTGGGCGTGGGTTGTCGAGCTGCTGGGATACAACCCGCGCGGCGGCAATCTGATCGACAAGGTGCACTTCTTCGGCAATTGCCTTACCCACGGTGACGACGGCTTGGACAATGACGACTCCTGGATCGTGTGGACAACATGGAAGAGGTTGAGGACGAAGGCGACGCGGAGCACTTCCAGGCTGGCGTACCGATCGTGGTCCGCGGCCGTGCGATCCATGTGAATGCGGCTCAAGGGGCGCCGTTGGAATCAGTGTTCCGCTCCCTGGTGCCAGAGCACCGCGCACTGCTTCTGGCCGACACCGACGAGGTCCGTGCCAGGATCCCCGCGGACATCCCGCTGATTCTCAGGCTTGAGGAGTGGCACCAGCCCCCGGACACTTGTGCCGTGAGCAAGCCCTTGCTGGAACGCGACAGCCTCCTCGAGGAGTTCCTTGCTCCGTTGATGGCCGCGGCCGTCTACGACCCGGACCCCAGTCTCTGCCGCTGGTTTGGCGAACCTGCGGTCTACGCGTCCGGGCGCCGCCGAGTCATGACCGCGCTGCTCCACTATCTGCGGACGGCACGGACGCGGAGCAAGCGGGCGCAAAGCGGGCCTGGTACCGCGGCCCGTGACCACCTCCGGTCCGGACGCGAACCGCCCGCAGGCCCGAGCCGGGTCCGCCGGCCACCCCCGCAGGCCGCTCCGCTACGCCGCCGCCGGTGCCCTGGTCCTGCTGCTCGGTGCGGTGGCGTTCGCGCAGCGGCGCAAGAAGCGGGGGTGAGCGCGGTCACGAATCATCGTGTGGCCGAGAAGTGCTGTCCAAGTGGCGCTTCTCCCTGATAACTTGCCCTGCCGCCGTGTGTGCAGGCGGTTTTCGGCCCCGCGGCGGGCGGCAGGGGGGGCATCGGCCGTGTCGAGACGGCCTGATGGGGTTCGGGTAGGACCGTTCTGCACATGTTCAAGCACGCCCGTTTCGGCTTGGGATCTCGCGCCGCACGCCTGAGGATACGTTTCGCTGCGGTGACGGTCCTGGCCACCGCTTTGATCGTTCCGGTCGAGGCGTCGGCCGCGGACCCGAGTGCCCCGACGACACCCACGGCTACTGTCTCCGCCGCGGACCCGAAGACCGCGCCGACCGGCACCGCATCGACCCCCACCGGCTCCCCGGCAACCCCGCCGCAAACGCCGGGCGTTCAAGCCGCCGCGGACGCCGCCGACTGCGCGGTCCTCCCGCTCGCCCCCTACGGCCCCGCCGGCGACGCCCACGCCACCGGCTCGCTGACCTACCGTCAGACCGCCTGCTACCGCGTCACCGCCCCGGCCGGCGTCCTCGTCGTCGCCAACGACGACACCGCCGTGCAGAAGACCGTGACCACGGCCGACGACCAGGTCGTCTGCGCCAAGTCCGCGTACGTCTCGTGCGCGCTCCCGGCCGCGGGCACCTACACGCTCGTCCTCGAAGGCAACGCGACCTACGCCGCCGCCTACGACATCGCGGCCCGGTCGTACGCGACCACTGACGGGTGCCTCCCCGCCGTCGCGACCGGGTTCGATCAGCCGCCGACCACAGGCCGGTTCGCCACCGAAGACCAGGTGGACTGCCGCCGCCTCGACGCTCCACCGGGCGCGCGGATCCTGGTGGACACGGCGGACAACGACACCACCACCGGCGGCTACCGGATCGTCGGCCCGACCGGCGCGGACGCATGTGCCTCCGACGGGTACCCGTACGGGTGCGTGCTGCAAGGCGCCGGCCCCTACCGGATGATCTCCTCCAGCACCTACCACTACGTCGGCCCGTACGCCCTCCGCATCCGCCGGCTCTCCGACCCCGTCGGCTGCCCGGAGATCGGCCCGCAGGCCTTCGGCACCGGCGCGTCGCAGAGCGCCGTGCCGTGTCGCGTGCTGCAGGTGCCCGCTCCCGGCCCGTACCGGGTCGGGGCACCGGTGCTGCGCGTGGACGGTTCGACACTGTGCCCTGCCGCGGGTATCTGCGTCTTCGACGCTGTGGGCCGCTACACGGCGTTCGTCGAAGGCCACCCGAAGTCGACCACGGTCGCGTTCGTGGACATGAAGTCCACCGCGGGCTGTGTCCCGGCGTCCGACCAGGGCGCCGTGGACCCGGTCAACCGGGGCAGCCTCGCGCCGGGCGCGCAGGCCTGTCTGCAACTGCCGTCGCCGACGGGCGCCACGCTGCTCGTGGCGAAGCCGGTGCTCAAGCTCGTCGACGCGGCACTTGCCGACTCGTTCGAGGTCCTGAACGCCGACGGGGCCGCCGCATGTGACGGCCCGTTGACCAACTGCCGCCTGACCGGGCCCGCGCCGTACCGTCTCCTGGTCTCGGGCACCGTCGCCCCCTACGCCGTGTCGGTGTTCCGGCTCGACCAGCCCGTCGGCTGCCCGGAATTGGGCCAGGACGGCTTCGGCACCGACATCGGGGCGAGCGCGCGGTTCGACGCGAGCCACCCCCTTCGCTGCTTCACCGTTCCGGCGAACGCCCATGCCGCGGAAGAGCTGTTCCAGTTCGCGGAGGTACAAGGCAGCACGCTCGACCGCGGCGTCCTTTCGGTCGTCGGCGGCTGCACGACGGGCGAGACCCGTTCCGGCGCCGTGTCCTGCAAACTGGCGGCCGGCACCGCGACGGTGATCGTGCGCGGCCCGGCTTCGGACGCGGAGTTCCACGTGGTGCGCCGCGACGTGACCGCTGCGGCCGCCGGGTGCGTGCCGACGGGGACCATGGTGGGCGGCAAACCGACCGCGCTGACGTTCGGTTCCGCAACCGCCGCGGCGTGCGTCCGGGTCACCGGCGCCTCGACCGACGAGTTCCGCGCCGCCGTTCCGTCCGGATCGGGAGTAACGGCCGCGGTGTTCGGGGCGCCGGGTGCCCCAGGCTCGATGACCGGTTCGGGCTGCGCCTTCCCGTGCGCCTTCGGCGGTGCTTCCGACTACCGCGTGGTCACCGTGCCGACGGTGGGCACCGCGCTGCCGGCCGGCCCGGTGCGCCTGAGCGTCTGGCGGACGGCGACCGCGGCAGGTCCGCCGCCCGAGTGCCAGAAGATCGTGTCGCAGCACGGGTTCACCCTGACCGGGACGGTCGGCCCCGACCACCCGGCCGACTGCGTCGTGGTGCCCGTCAAGGCGCAGGACTCCTTCGACCTGACGTCGGTCGACACCGGAACCGGGCAGTCGCGGCCATGGCCGACCCTCCTGCTCCGGGGCGACGCGAAGAACGCCTGCACGGGCTCCGGCGACCAGATCTTCCGCTGCCGCATCGACGGCACGCCCGCCCAGGGCTATGCACTGCTGATCGTGGAAGGCACGAACGATGCAGCGGTGCCGTACCGGGTCGAGGCCGTGTGCCGCGTCACCCAATGCGGCAGCGACGTCCTCAAACTGACCGCCGTGTCCCCCAACACCGCGCCCCGCAACTCCACCGCCACCCTCACCCTCACCGGAACGGTGCTCCAGCGCACCGACACCGTCCGCCTCACCCGCACGGGCCAGGCCGACCTTCCGGTCACCGTCACCGGGGCCGCCTTGGACGGGACTTCGTCGACCGGCACGGTGAACTTGACCGGGGCGGCGTTCGGTTCCTGGAACGTGGTGGTGAAGTCGGCCGACGGCACCGAGCGTGTGCTGGCCGATGCCTTCACCGTGGTGGCCACGTCCCACGACCGGCTGACGCCCCAGGACGGCTCCAAGTGGGATGGCACCAAGGGCCGTACGCCCATCAAGCCCGCCTGACGGACACGCACGCGGACACACACGCGGACACACCGTCCGCTCCATAGTCGGACCACGACGGCCGCCCGGGCCGACCGGGCGGCCGTCTGTGCTGTGCCCGCGGCCCGCGGCCCGCGGCCCGCGGCCCGCGGCCCGCCGCGCGCACGTGCGGCACCTCCCGGCAGCGCACGGCGTGTACCAGCGCCTCCGGGCCCGCGGGTGCCCCCGGCGATCTCGCTCGGGAATCGGCCCGTGCGGGCTTCGCGGACTGGCCGTTCCGTGACCTCCGGAGCCGCGTTCCCTACCGTGACCGAGCGGAATCGTTTCGTCGGACCGGTCGTGCGTTCGGCGTCCGCGACGCAGTCCGGCCGTTCCGGAGGGGCGGCCCTGGTGAAATGGAGCGCGTACGGCGTATGGAGATCCTGCAAGCCGGCGAAGAGCATCTGACGGACATCGCGGCGCTGGCGAAGTCGCGCAGCCTGGACGAGCTCGACGAGGCGGTCGCACGTCGCGAGGGCTTCCTGGTCTCCGCCTATGACGAAACGGTCTACCGTGCCCGGCTGTCCGCGCACGAGTACTTCCAGGTGGCGGTGGAAGACGGCAACGTCGTCGGTTTCGTCCTGGCATACGCCAACCGCCACTTCGGCGCGGACGAATGGCTCAACCGGCACGTCGCCGACGAACTCGGCGGCATCCTGGTCGTCAAGCAGGTGTGCGTGTCGCGCGAGGCCGCCGGCAACGGCGTCGGATCGCTGCTCTACCGCCATGTCCTCGACCGGTGGACGACGACTCCGGTGGTCGCCGCGGTGGTCGCCGAGCCGCGCAACGAGGCCTCCAACGCGTTCCACGGCAAGCACGGCTTCGGCGTCATGTTCACCCTCAGGCCGCCCGACGGGCGCCTCCGCAACGTGTGGGTCCGGCCCGGGCAGACCGGCCCCTGAGCCCCCGTCGGCCGACTCGGCGCACACCGGGACTTCGGCACAGACGAAGGCCACCGCCGGTATCCCCGGCGGCGGCCTTCGTTCGTCGACGGGCACTCGTCAACTGGTACTCGTCGGCTCGAATCCGTCCGCTCGTACTCGTCGGCCGAAGCGGTCAGGCAGTCCTCCGCCGCGTCCGCAGCACCGCGCCCGCGATGCCCGCGCCCGCCAGCGCGACGACCCCGCCGATCAGGACGATCCACGAGTAGCCGACCAGGGTTTCGGTGAACACGTCGTACACCGCCCCCGTCGCGTCGGTGCCCAGTTCCTTCGTGGCGGCCTCGTCGACCACCGGCGACCGCGCGAGGTTGGCCGCCACCAGCAGGACGCCGGACGCGACCACCACCCCCATCGCGGTGAGCGCCAGCGCCCGCAGCCGCCGCACGGCGACCAGGAGGCCCACCGCGCACAGCGCCGCGGCCAGGCCCGGGATCATCCAGCCCGCGTCGTCGATGCCCTTGAGGGTGTCCTGCGCCTGGCCCGAGTGCGGGATGTCGGCCAGCCGCACCGGGATGTCCGAGGGCAGCCGGCTCCGGTCGACGCGCACGCCCTGCCGGGTCAGCTCGGCGATGAGCGGCTCCAGCGGCGTCTCCACGTGCACCGTCAGCTCGGTGCCGTTCTTCCGGTCGGGGTCCGTCGTGGTGACGGCCGTGTCCTTGCCCAGCAGCGAGTCCACCACGATGCTGTGCGCCTGCCGGACGCCCTCGCGCCACACCCGGTGGAACTCGTCGGTGTCCATCACCTTGTCCACCGACGCCAGTACCTGGTTCTTGGCGGTCGGGATGCCGGCCCGGTCGACGATCTCGTTGGTGATCCTGGACGCTATTTCGTCGCGGATGGCCCGCTTCTCGATCAGCTGCGTCGCGTTGTCGGTGAACCCGTCGTCCGAGATGACGTCGTTCTTCAGCCACGCCGCGGTGATCGCCGGGATGGTCAGCAGCACCGTCAGCAGCAGGCACAGGAAGGCGACGACGCCGCGCACCACCGCGTACTGCGGCCGCCCGGTCGGAGGACGGCCGGGCGCGGCGGGCCCGGGCACCGCGCCGGGCAGCGTCGACCCCGGCGGCAGCGACCCGGGCGGGACCGAGCCCGGGGGCGGGGAACCCGGCGGCACGGACGCCGGCGGTACGGCCCCCGCGGGCGCGGCATGCGGCGTGGCGGGCCCGTTGCCCGGCCGTCCGACGTCGAAGGGACCCGGCGCCGGCTGGTAGGCGCCGGGCGCGGGCGGGTACGCGGCCGGAGGCGCCTGCGGCCCCGGCGGCGCCGGGGGATAGCCCCCCGGGTGCGGGTATCCGGGAGGGCCGGGGGGAATGCCGCCTTCGCCCTGCTGGTACCCGGGACCGGGATGCATGTTGGGGCCTCCGTAAATCAGGGGTCACACGGTCCGGGAAGCCACGCGTCCGCGCCCGGCACGCCGTCCGACCGGCCGGCCCGGCCTTCCGGCCGCGGGCACCCCGGCACCGAGAATGCCAGCTCGGCGGCCCTGTGTGGGACCGGCGCGGCGAGGTTGTGGCGAGTCGGTGACACTCGTGCGGGGGACCCGCCCCGCGCGACCGGCCCCGGGAGCCGGGCATAGTCTCAAGTGGTGGACACCAAGGACACGGCGCCCCGCGACCCGGACCGCGCCGACGAGCACGCCCCCGCCACCTCCGCCGACGGCGGCGCCGCCGCCCGCAACGGCAACGGATCGCAGCCGCGCCGACCGCGCGTCGGCCACATCCAGTTCCTCAACTGCCTTCCGCTCTACTGGGCGATGGCGCGCACCGGCGCCCTCCTCGACATGGAGCTGACGAAGGACACGCCCGACAACCTCAACGACGCGCTGGTCCGCGGCGACCTCGACGTCGGCCCGATCAGCCTCGTCGAGTTCCTGCGGCACGCCGACGACCTCGTGGTGCTGCCGGACATCGCGGTCGGCAGCGACGGCCCGGTCATGTCGGTGGTCATGGTCAGCCAGGTCCCCGCGGAGCAGCTCGACGGCGCGAAAGTGGCGCTCGGTTCGACGTCGCGGACGTCCGTCCGGCTCGCCCGGCTGCTCCTCGAAGAGCGCTTCGGCGTGCGGCCCGAGTTCTACACGTGCCCGCCGGATCTGGCGCTGATGATGCAGGAAGCCGACGCGGGCGTGCTGATCGGCGACGCCGCGCTGCGCGCCTCGCTGCACGACGCGCCGCGGCTCGGCCTGCACGTGATCGACCTGGGACAGGCTTGGAAGGAGTGGACCGGGCTGCCGTTCGTCTTCGCGGTGTGGGCGGCGCGGCGCGACTTCCTGGCGGCGCATCCGGAGCGGGTGCGCGAGGTGCACCGGGCGTTCCTGGAGTCGCGCGACCTGTCGATGGCCGAGGTGACGAAGGTCGCCGAGCAGGCGGCGCGCTGGGAGGCGTTCGACGCGTCCACGCTGGAGCGCTACTTCGCCGAGGCCCTGGACTTCTCGCTGGGCGAGCGGCAGCTGACCGGGATCGCCGAGTTCGCCCGGCGGACCGCGCACGACACCGGGTATGCCGCGGACGTGCGGGTCGAACTGCTGGCCTAGGCCGGCCTGGCCCGCACTGCCGTCCCGCATCGTGGAAACCACTTGTCCGCATGATGAACACCGGAGCAGAGTGGCATCCATGGGCAAAGTTCATGCAGACGGCATCACGGGACGACTGAAGACGTTCATCCTCGAGCAGCCCGTGTACTTCACGGCGACGGCGCCGCTGGACGCCGACGGCCACGTCAACGTGTCCCCCAAGGGACACGCCGGATCGTTCGCGGTCCTGGACGCGTGGACCGTCGCCTACCTGGACTGGACCGGCAGCGGCGCCGAAACGCACGCGCACCTGCGCGAGAACGGCCGCATCACCCTCATGTGGAGCGCCTTCAGCGGCCCGCCGAACATCGTCCGGCTGCACGGCCGCGGCGAGGTCGTCTACCCCGGCGACCCGCGGTGGGACGAGCTGGCCGCGCACTTCGGCGCGGACGCCGCCGCGCCCGGCGTCCGGGCGATCGTCCGCGTCGACGTGCACCGCGTGTCCGACACCTGCGGCTTCGCGGTGCCGTTCATGGACTACGTGGGAGAGCGCCCGCTGCTGCGCAGCTACTGGGACGGCAAGGACGCCGCCGACGTCGAGGCGTACCACGAGAAGAAGAACCGCACGAGCATCGACGGCCTCCCCGCGATCCCGCCCGGCTCGGCATCCGCGCCCGCCGCCGAGACGGCTGCCGAGACCGTTGGGCGGACTTCCGACGTGCCCGCGGCGAACCCGGAGCCCGCCGCAAGTTAGGCTCAGTCGTGGTTCCAAAGTCGCCGTGGAGGGTCCCGTGACCGCTGTCGCCGAGTCCGTACGCTCGTCCGAGCTGCAAGCACTCCTGGACCGGGCCGCCGCGGGCGGGCGCCTCAGCGCCGAAGAAGCCCTCGAACTGTACGTCCACGCGCCCCTGCACGCGCTCGGCGCGGCCGCCGACACGGTGCGCCGCCGCCGGTACGCGGGCACCGAGCACATCGCGACGTACATCATCGAGCGGAACATCAACTACACGAACGTGTGCGTCACCGCGTGCAAGTTCTGCGCCTTCTACGCGCCGCCGAAGAGCGAGAAGGGCTGGTCGCGCGAACTCGACGACATCCTGCGCCGGTGCGCGGAGACCGTCGAGCTGGGCGGCACGCAGATCATGTTCCAGGGCGGGCACCACCCGGACTACGGCGTCGAGTACTACGAGCGCGCGTTCTCCGCGATCAAGGCGGAGTTCCCGCAGCTGGTCATCCACTCGCTCGGCGCGTCCGAGGTCGAGCACATGTCCAAGGTGTCGGGCGTCACGATCGAAGAGGCGATCACCCGCATCAAGCAGGCCGGCCTCGACTCGTTCGCCGGCGCGGGCGCCGAACTCCTGCCGGCCCGCGCCCGGCAGGCGATCGCGCCGCTCAAGGAGTCCGGCGAGCGCTGGCTGGAGATCATGGAGACGGCGCACGGCCTCGGCCTGGAGTCGACCTCCACGATGCTCATGGGCACCGGCGAGACCAACGCCGAGCGCATCGAGCACCTGCGGATGATCCGCGACGTGCAGGACCGCACGGGCGGGTTCCGGGCGTTCATCCCGTACACCTACCAGCCGGAGAACAACCACCTGAAGGGGCGCACGCAGGCGACCATCCTGGAGTACCTGCGGATGATCGCCATCGGCCGGCTGTTCTTCGACAACGTCGCGCACCTGCAGGGCTCGTGGCTGACGGTCGGCAAGGAAGCCGGGCAGCTGTCGCTGCACTACGGCGCCGACGACCTCGGCTCGGTCATGCTGGAGGAGAACGTCGTCTCGTCGGCGGGCGCCAAGCACCGCTCCAACCGCATGGAGCTGATCCACCTGATCCGCGCCGCGGGGCGCGTGCCGGCGCAGCGCGACACCACGTACCACCACCTCGCGGTGCACGAGGACCCGGCGAACGACCCGGTCGACGACCGCGTCGTGTCGCACCTGTCGTCGACCGCGCTGGACGGCGGAACGGCCCACCCGGGGCTGAAGATCGTCGAGGCCCGCTGATCGTCCGTTAGGCCCTCGCGGGCCGACTCGTCCGACCCGCGACAATGGGCTCATGCCGCTCACTTTGCACACCGCCCCCGTCGTGCTCGCCATGACGGGGGCGGCGATGCGCGATGGCGCGGTGGCTGTCGACGGGGACCGGATCGCGGCGGTCGGCGAGTCGGCCGAGATCGCCGAGCGGTTTCCGGGCGCGCGGGTGCGGCGGTGGCGCGGGATCCTCACGCCGGGACTGGTCAACGCGCACGCGCGGCTGCAGTACACGGACTTCGGGAACCTGGCCGAATCCGGCCTGCCGCTCGCCGCGTGGTCGGCCGCGGTGGAACGCGAACGCGCCGGCTACACCGAGGCCCGCTGGCAGGAAAGCGCCCGGCGCGGCGTCCACCTGATGCTCAAGTCGGGCACGACGGCGGTCGCGGACGTGGTCACCGAACCGGCGGTCCTGGTGCCGGTGGCCCGGTCGGGAATCGGCGGGATCTCGTACGTCGAGCCGTCGGGCGAGGCGGACACGTGGCGAGGGCGGCTCACCGGCGTGCTGGACGCGGGCTCGGCGCGGGCGTCGGGCGTGGCGTCCGGAGGGCCGCTGCTGAGTGATTGCGCCGCAATCGCCCGCGACCGCGGCCTCCGCCTCCAGGCGCTCGCCCCCGAACACGCGGAGCTGGGATTGCTGGGGCCCGACACCCACGCCGTCTTCGCCACCCGACTCGATGCCGCCGCACGGGCGTTGCTACGCCACCGCACCGTCCCGGTGGCGCTGTGCGTACGCGCCGGCCGGATGCTCGACGCGGGCGACGCCCCCGTCGCCGCGCTCCTCACCGAACACTCCGCGCTCGCCCTCGGCACCGGCTCCCTGGCCGAAACCCCGTCCCTCGACCTGTGGGAAGAAGCCGCCGCAGCCCGCGCGTTGGCCCGTGCCCAGGGCTACAGCGCCCCCGACCTCGACCAACGCCTCGTCACCGCGGCCACGGTAGGCGGCGCCACCGCCCTGGGCCTCCCCGACGCGGGGACCCTCCGCCCCGACACCCGCGCCGACTTCGCCGTCTTCGACGTCCCGACCGACGGCGACCCCTACGCGGCGCTGATCACCCACGGCGCGGGGAGCTGTATCGGCACGGTGTTGGCGGGGCGCATGGTGCACCGCCGTTAGCGCTCCTTCGAACGAGTGATCCCATGCGATTCCGCCACGCGACGGGTGGATTCTCGCCAAGCTCGGGTCCGCCAACGTTCCCTGCCTACTCTGAAAGGAGTGACATGACCCTGGCATTGGAGAGGGCGGCCGCCGTGACCGACGAGCACCGCACCGACGACATGGAAGCGTTCTTCGACAGCTTCGACCCGCCGGAGGGATACCGGGCGGAGCTGATCGGAGGGGCGATCGTCATGTCACCGACGTCTGTCGGCTTGCACCATGTCCTGCTGCACCGGCTTACCAAGGAATTCCTGGAAGCACACCTTCCTCAAGGCGCCCTCTCCACCGCGTTCCCGCTGACCGTGTGGATTCCTGAAGGAGTCGACGGCGACGCCGAAGGCTATATCCCGGATCTGGTCGTGGCTGACGAGGGGGCGATGCTGGAGCCCGGTCGCTGGAAGTTCGATCCCGATGCGGTCCACTTGGCCGTCGAGGTCGTGTCGAAAGGCTCGCAGAGCCAGCGCGACGACCGGATCCACAAGCCGATCGGCTACGCCGCCGCAGGCGTGCCGCTGTACTTGCTGATCGACCCGCTCCGCCGTGAGGTCACGCTCTTCGCAAAACCGGAAGACAAGGCCTACCTGCGGAAGACGTCCGTCGCGTTCGGCGACAAAATCCCCTTCCCCGAACCCTTCGACGGCGTTCTCGACACCTCGATCTTCATCACCTGATCAATCCCCCAACGGCTCCGGCCACCGCACCCCCGTGGCCGCCTCCGAGGCGGTCCACAGGGTGCGGTTGGCCGATTCGTGCTTCACCCACGGGGCCCGCGGAGTCGCGGCCGGCGGTCCCCACATCGCGAAGCGCGGCCCGTAGAACGTGCCGTTGTCCACGCCCGGAGCCGTGGCCGCGTAGAGCTGCGGCACAGCGCCCGCCTCGGCCGAGGTGGCGATGAGGCGGTTGGCCGCGTCCATGATCCGTTCGCGGCGGGTGTCGCCGGTCATCTTGGCGCCGGCGGTCTGCAGGTTGGTGGCCGCGTAGCCGGGGTGGGCGGCGAGGCTCAGCAAGGCGACGCCGGCGGCGTCCGCCCGGCGGGCGAGTTCGGCGGTGAACATCAGGTTCGCGGACTTGGCCGCGCCATAGGCGCTCCACTTGCGGTACTTGCCGTGCTCGCCGCGCAGATCCGCCGGGTTCGGCCGGCCGACCGCGTGCATGCCGCTCGACACGGTGACCACCCGGGCACCCGGACGGGCGAGCAGCGCCGGGGCCAGCAGGGCCGAAAGAGCGAAATGCCCCAGGTGATTCGTGCCCATCTGCATTTCGAAGCCGTCCGCGGTCCGCCGCTCCGGCAGTGCCATCACGCCCGCGTTGTTGACGAGGATGTCGAGGCCGTCGTGCGCGTCCGAAAACGCCGTCGCGAAGGCCCGCACCGACGCCAGGTCCGCGAGGTCGAGTGGCAGTACCTCCAGCCGGTCCTTCGCCTCCGGCACCTCGGCCGCGATCGTCTCCACCGCCTCCGCGGCCCGGGACGCCGACCGGCACGCCAGGACGACGACCGCGCCCTTGCGGGCGAGTTCGCGGGCGGTGACGAACCCGAGGCCGCTGTTCGCCCCCGTCACGACGGCCGTCATACCGTCCAGCACCGGCATCTCCGCCGCGCTTCGCCAGGTCTTCCCCGTCTTCACCGCACGCCTCCTCGCGGCCTCCGCCCGACACGGCCGGGCCTGCCGACGACCCTACGCGCCTACCCCTACCCGTGAGTAGTGGACCCGTCACCACCCGGCACGCCGGACCCGGCTGTCGGGGGCCGCCCCCCGCACAGGCGAAGATGGTGTCGTGACGCGAGCCTCCCTGGACAAGCAGCCCCGCGACGTCGCCTCGATGTTCGACGGCGTGGCGGAGAAGTACGACGTGACCAACACCGTCCTCTCCCTCGGACAGGACCGGTTCTGGCGCAAAGCGGTCGCCCGGGCCGTCGACGCCCGCCCCGGCGAGCGGATCCTCGACCTGGCGGCCGGCACCGGCACCAGCTCGCTGCCGTTCCGCGACGCCGGCGCCACCGTCGTGCCGTGCGACTTCTCGCTCGGCATGCTCCGGGCCGGCAAGCGCCGCCACCCCGAGCTGCCGTTCACCGCGGGCGACGGCATGCGGCTGCCGTTCGCGGACGGCGTGTTCGACGCCGTCACCATCTCCTTCGGGCTGCGCAACATCAACGAGCCGAAGACCGGCCTCGCCGAACTCCTCCGGGTGACCCGCCCCGGCGGCCGGCTCGTGGTGTGCGAATTCAGCCACCCGACGTGGCGGCCGTTCCGCACGGTGTACGACGAGTACCTCATGCGCGCCCTGCCCCCGATCGCCACCCGGGTGAGCAGCAACCCCGACGCCTACGTCTACCTCGCCGAGAGCATCCGCGACTGGCCGGACCAGCCGGCCCTCGCCGCGCTGGTGCAGGACGCCGGCTGGGAGCGGGTCGCCTGGCGCGACCTCACCGGCGGCATCGTCGCCCTGCACCGCGGCTTCAAGCCGCTCGCCGGCTGATCCGACGCGGAGACCCGGCGATGCGGCAAGGAAGCCGTACCGAGCCCCACCTGACGGCGCGTGCCGCGGCGGTCCTCGCCGCGCTGCTGCTCGTCGCGTGCGCGGCCTGCTCGTCGGGCGGCGGCAGCGCGCCGAAGCCCGACGCGACGAAGTCCACCGGATCGAACCCGGCGTCCCCGCCCGCGGCCGGGTTCGACGTCGCGGCGGAGAACGCCAAACCGGGCACCGACGCCTGGAAGACCGGACTGAAGACCGGACCCGCCGGGGCGATGGACGCCTACGCCGACCAGGTCGCCGTGCGCCCCGGCGCGCCGTTCCGGCTGTTCGCCTCCACGACCGCACCAGGCTTCACGGTCACCGCGTACCGCATGGGCTGGTACGGCGGCGCCCGCGGACGCGAAGTCTGGAAGTCCGGCCGCGTCGCCGGCACCCGCCAAGCCGCCCCGAAGGTCGACCCCGGCGTCAACACCGTGCACGCCGACTGGCAGCCCTCGCTGACCGTCACCCCGACGGACTGGCCGGAGGGCACCTACCTGCTGCTGGTCACCTCCGACGCCGGGTTCGGCACCTACGTGCCGATCACCGTGCACAGCGCGCAGGCCAAGGGCCGCACCGTGCTCGTCAACGCCGTCGCCACCTGGCAGGCCTACAACCTGTGGGGCGGCTACAGCCTCTACAACGGCCCCAAGAACTACGGCGACCGCGCCCGCATCGTCAGCTTCGACCGCCCCTACGACGGCACCGGCGCGACGCTCTACCTCAACCAGGAACTCCCCGCCGTGTCCCTGGCCGAGAAGCTCGGCCTGCCGCTCTCCTACGCCACCGACCTCGACCTGGACGCCGACCCCAAGCTGTTCGACGGCGCCACCGCGGTCTTCACGCTCGGCCACGACGAGTACTGGTCGACGGCGATGCGCGACCACGCCACCGCCTTCCGCGACGCGGGCACCAACCTCGCGTTCCTCGGCGCCAACGCGGTCAACCGGCACATCCGCTTCGCAAGCTCCGCGCTCGGCGAGCGGCGCCTGGTGGTCTGCTACAAGTCGGCCGCGGAGGATCCGATGCGCGCCGACGACCCGTCCGAGACCACCCAGGACTGGCGGCTGCCGCCGATGTCGCGGCCGGAGAACCAGCTCACCGGCACCTACTACCAGTGCTTCCCCGGCAACGCGCCGTTCGTCGTGTGGGACGCGGACGCCTGGGTTTTCGCGGGCACCGGGGCGCGCCGCGGCAGCGCCTACAAGGGCCTGGTCGGGGTCGAGTACGACCGGGTCGTGCGCGATCCGGCGCCGCCCGCGCCGCTGCAGGTGCTCAGCCATTCGCCCGTCACCTGCGAAGGCAAGGCGGACTACGCCAACGCGTCGTACTACACCGTCCCGTCGGGGGCCGGGGTGTTCTCCACCGGCACGATGCGGTGGGTGTGCGCGCTCGGCTCCGGCTGCGGCACGTACCTCGACGACGCAGGCCGCCGGTTCGCCACCCAGGTCACCGAGAACGTCTTCCGCGCGTTCAGTGCCGGCCCGGCGGGCAAGGCGCATCCGGTGCGGGCGAACGCGGGCGAGATCCCGGCGGTGGCCTCGCGCTGAGGCGGCGCGCGGCCACGCGCGGAAACACCCGAGCCGTCGGCGTGGCCCGCTGGGTAGGTTGGCCCCATGTCTGTTCTCAAGTCGGTCAACGTCGGTAGGGCGACCCCCACCGAGCATTCCGATGTCCCGCGCACCGGTATCGACAAGCGCACCGTCGCCGGGCCGGTCCGCCTGGCCGAACCGGCCGAGGGCAGCGGCGTCGCGGGCGACGACGTCTGCGACCTGCGCCACCACGGCGGCCCCGACCAGGCGGTCTACGCGTTCGCGTGGGAGGACCTGGAGTCCTGGGACGACCGCATCGGGGCGGACATCCGGCCCGGCCTGTTCGGCGAGAACCTCACCACGGTCGGCGTCGACGTGACCGGTGCGGTGATCGGCGAGCGCTGGCGGGTCGGCACGGCGCTGCTCGAAGTCTCCGTCCCGCGCATCCCGTGCCGGACGTTCGCCGCCTTCCTCGACGAACGCGGCTGGATCAAGCGGTTCACCGAAGAGGCGCGGCCCGGCGCCTACCTGCGCGTCGTCGAGCCCGGCGAGGTCGCCGCGGGCGACACCGTCGAGATCGTGCACCGCCCGGCACACGGCGTCGACATCGGCACGGTGTTCCGCGCCCTCACCACCGCGCCCGAACTGCTGCCCAAGCTCGTCGACGTCGAGGAACTCCCGGACGATACACGGCAGAAGGCCCGCAAGCGCACCGGCGCCGGGAGCGCCGCGAACTGACCGCCGGGCCCCGCGGGCGGCGCACCGCCCCGGCCGCGCGTCGGAGACGGGCCCGGGGCCCGCCTAGACTTGCCCCAGCCGGATTCCAGGTCCGGCGCCTGCCCACCGGCGCACCTCAGGAGAGCCGAGTTGACCGAGACCGTGTCCACCGCGCGTGCCGGCGAGGGCCCCGCCGATTCCGCCCACGAAGCGGACGTCATCGTCGTGGGTGCCGGCCCGGCCGGGTCGACGACCGCGTACCACTTGGCCAAGGCCGGGCGCAGCGTGCTGCTGCTGGAGAAGACCGCGTTCCCGCGCGAGAAGGTGTGCGGCGACGGCCTGACGCCGCGCGCCGTCAAGCAGCTGGTGTCGATGGGCATCGACATCTCGCCGGAGGCGGGCTGGCTGCCGAACCGCGGCCTGCGGATCCTCGGCGGCGGCATGAAGCTGGAAATGGACTGGCCGGACCTGGCGTCGTTCCCCAACTACGGCCTGGTCCGCAAGCGCACCGACTTCGACGAGATCCTCGCCCGGCAGGCCGCGTCCGCGGGTGTGAAGGTGCACGAGCGCACCAACGTCGTCGGCCCGGTGCTGGACGACCGCACCGGCCGCGTCGTCGGCGTCCGCGCCAAGGTCGGCGCGGGCAAGGAGGAGAAGGTCTTCCGCGCCCCGGTCGTGGTCGCCGCGGACGGCAACTCGACGCGCCTGTCGCTGGCTATGGGGCTGCACCGGCGCGAGGACCGGCCGATGGGCGTGGCCGTGCGCACGTACTTCAAATCGCCCCGCCACGAGGACGATTACCTGGAGTCGTGGCTGGAGCTGTGGGACCGGCGGGACGGCAAGAACGCCCTGCTGCCGGGCTACGGCTGGATCTTCGGCATGGGCGACGGCACGTCGAACGTGGGCCTGGGCCTGCTGAACACGTCCGACTCGTTCAAGGACATCGACTACCGCGAGCTGCTCAAGGCGTGGGTCGCGGGCATGCCCGAAGAGTGGGGCTACACCGACGAGAACCAGGAAGGCCCGATCCGCGGCGCCGCGCTGCCGATGGGCTTCAACCGTCAGCCGCACTACACCAAGGGCCTGCTGCTGGTGGGCGACGCGGGCGGCATGGTCAACCCGTTCAACGGCGAAGGCATCGCCTACGCGATGGAGTCCGGCGAGATCGCCGCGCAGGTGATCGCGCAGGCGCTGGCCCGCAACACCCCCGCGGGGATGGAGCGCGCGCTGCACGACTACCCGCGCATCCTCAAGCAGACCTACGGCGGCTACTACACGCTCGGCCGGCTGTTCGTGAAGCTGATCGGCGAACCGAAGGTCATGGGCTTCGCGACCAAGCACGGGCTGCCGCACCCGCTGATGATGAAGTTCGTCCTCAAGATGCTCGCCAACCTGACCGACCCGCGCGGCGGCGACGCGATGGACCGGATCATCAACGGCATGGCGCGGATCGCCCCCGCCGCATAAGCAGCGCACCGATATCCGGCGAGCGGGCCCCGGCTTCGGCCGGGGTCCGCTCGCGTCGGTGCGGCACCCTGCCGACGGAGCGGTTCACCCATTCGATCCCCCGGGTGAACCTTCCCCGATCGCCCCGAAAAAAGGGTTGGCGCGCGCCATCGTGTGCGCATGAACGCGCATTCGCCCCAGGGGGATCTCCCGCCCGGCTACGACGAGTTGCTCGGCGACGTCATGGCCGACCTGCAAGAGGAGGACCGGCTGTCGCTGGTGCGTGCGGTGAACGCCGCACTGACCCGGTTCCTCGTCGAACGTCGCCGCGGCGCCATGCTCGCCTTGGACGCGGGAGAGCCCAGCCGGGAGTTGTTCCGCCACACCCGCCTCAGGCGCCACGTCGCCCTGCACGTGGTGACCGGACGGCGGCAAATGGAGGGCCACCGGCGCTGGTTCGAGGCCTCGCTCGGGTTGGCCGACGAGATGTTCCGGGAGACCGACGACGACGGCCGCACGATCGGCATCCTCGTCTGCCTCGACCCGGACGACGTCGTCGTGGACTACTCGGACGGCTTCATCGGCGACCACCTCGACGACCTGCCCGCTCCCTGGCAGCTCGCCGAGGCGACCCTGCGCGCCATCTCCGCCTGGGAAGCCGAGACAGGCTGCACGGTGCCTACAGTTCTCACATGACCGAGATCACCCTCGTCCAAGGCGACATCACCGACGAGCACGTCGACGCCGTCGTCAACGCGGCCAACTCCTCGCTGCTCGGCGGCGGGGGAGTGGACGGCGCCATCCACCGAAAGGGTGGGAAGGCGATCCTCGACGCGTGCCGCGATCTGCGGGCCGCCACGTACGGACGAGGGCTCCCGACCGGCCGGGCGGTGGCCACCACCGCGGGCAACCTGCCCGCGCGGTGGGTCATCCACACCGTCGGGCCGGTCTGGTCGAAGGACGAGGACCGGTCCGCGCTGTTGGCCTCGTGCTACCGCGAATCCCTGCGCGTAGCCGACGAGTTGGGGGCGCGCACGGTCGCTTTCCCGGCGGTGTCCGCGGGGATCTACGGCTGGCCGGTGGACGATGCCGCCCGCATCGCGCTCGGCACCGTCCGCGCCGCGGGCGCGGCCGTCGAGGAGGCCCGCTTCGTGCTGTTCGGCGGCGAGGCCTTCGCGGTGTTCGAAACGGTCCTCGCCGGGCTGCGGTAGCCCGCGCCGGACACGTCCCGAGCCCGGCCGCTTGCCTCGCCCCGATCGGGCGAGCAGAATCGTGGCACGGCTCTGCTTACTCGATTCAGCAGATGCGCCGGACCGCGCGGACCGCCTCGGCAGGGCACCGGCCGACAGATGAAGGAGAAGCCCATGAAGCTCCACGTCCACGAAGAGGGCACCGGCGACCGCACCGCGATCGTCATTCACGGCGGCATGTCCGACCACGGGACCTGGCACGCCGTCACCGCGCGCCTGGTCGCGCAGGGCTACCGGGTGGTCGCCCCGGACCTGCGCGGCCACGGCCGCAGCCCGCGCGGCACGTACACGCCGGAACTGCTGGCCGAGGACCTCGTCGAGAACCTCCCCGAAGGCGCCGACGTCGCGATCGGGCACTCGCTGGGCGGCCTCGCGCTGTCCCTGGCGGTCGAGCGGCTGCGGCCGGCCCGCGCGGTCTACTCCGACCCCGGATTCCTGCTCGGCAAGATGGAGTTCGCCACCAAGGACTTCATGGTGCGGATGGTTGCCGAGGCCACGCCGGAGAGCATCCGCGCGATGAACCCGCGGTGGTCGGACGAGGACATCGCGGCCGAGGAGGCGGGCTTCGGGCGGTTCGACATCACGTTCTTCGACGCCCTGCGGAACTTCCCGGCGGACTACCTGCCGGTGCCGCCGGTCCGCCCGGCGCTCGTGCAGATCGGCGACCCGAGCCTGACGATCACTCCTCAGGCGGCCGCCGAACTGGAGAAGCGCGGCTTCGACGTGCGCGTGGTCCCGAATGCCGGGCACTGCATCCACCGCGACGACATCGACGGCTTCATGCGGTCGCTGGACGGCTGGATCTGACGCGGAGCGATCGAAGCCCGAACCCGGCGGTTCTCCGCCACCGCACGCGAACGGCCCGTGGGGCAGCCCGAACAGGGGTGCCCCACGGGCCGTTCGGCGTTTCCGCGGGACTGCCCCGCCGCGGCGTTCCCGCAGGTGAGAGCACTCGGCGCGCCTATCATGCAGAAACGATCTTGATCAAATTTGATCGTCGGACTTCCCTGGTGATATGGCGTTTTCCGAATCCGGCATCCATCGGGTTGCCCTGCTGTCGCTCCGTGTCCAAATACGGACGCTGGGTCGAAATCGACGGTCGGGCAATCGTTTCTGATCGATCATCAGGTGGTGAAGATCACACCATGATCGAACTCTGCCCGTGTCGCAGATCACATCCGAAGAGGCGTAGGATCGGCGCCGTTCCGGGTGCTTGTGAACCTGGTCACATGCTCACAAGCGAGCGGATCCGACCAGGCCAAACGGACGGAGAACGGCCGATGGAAGGGAGCAGTGCGGCATGAACCTCTACGCGCCGATCCTCGTGCTCGGGGGCATCGCCGCCGCGTTCGGCGTGGTCTCCCTCGTCGCGGGAGCGCTGACCGGTCCCAAGCGCTACAACCGCGCGAAGCTCGAGGCCTACGAGTGCGGTATCGAGCCGACCCCGCAGCCGACGGGCGGCGGGCGCTTCCCGGTGAAGTACTACCTGACGGCGATGCTCTTCATCATCTTCGACATCGAGATCGTCTTCCTCTACCCGTGGGCCGTCTACTTCGACTCGCTCGGCATCTTCGGCCTGGTCGAGATGGCCCTGTTCGTCCTCACCGTGTTCGTCGCGTACGCCTACCTGTGGCGCCGCGGCGGCCTGGAGTGGGACTGACCCGCGTGCCGTACCCGAGGTCCGGCTTTCCGCATACCGCACAGACACCGAACTGACGCAGGTGATCCAGGTGATCCCAGTGATCCAGGAGAGGCCATCCGATGGGTATTGAGGAGAAGCTGCCCAGCGGCTTCCTGCTCAGCACGGTCGAGGATCTCGCCGGCTACTTCCGCAAGAGTTCGTTCTGGCCCGCCACCTTCGGGCTCGCATGCTGCGCGATCGAGATGATGGCCACCGGCGCCGGGCGCTACGACCTGGCCCGGTTCGGCATGGAGGTCTTCCGCGCCTCGCCGCGGCAGGCCGACCTGATGATCGTCGCGGGCCGCGTGAGCCAGAAGATGGCGCCCGTCCTCCGGCAGATCTACGACCAGATGGCGGCACCGAAGTGGGTGCTGTCGATGGGCGTTTGCGCTTCCTCCGGCGGCATGTTCAACAACTACGCGATCGTCCAGGGCGTCGACCACATCGTGCCCGTGGACATCTACCTCCCCGGCTGTCCGCCGCGTCCCGAGATGCTCATGGACGCCATCCTCAAGCTGCACGAGCAGGTCCAGCACATGCCCCTCGGCGTGAACCGCGTGCAGGCGGCCCGCGCCGCGGAGCAAGCCGCGCTGACCGCGGTGCCCACCATCGAGATGAAGGGGCTCCTGCGGTGACCACCGGCAACAACGGCACCACCGGGAACGACGCCCCGGGCGGCGGCGCGGTTCCCGTGCCGCGCGAAGACCGCCCGGAGATCCTCGACGTGCGCCACGGCATGTTCGGCGCCAAGGGGTCCGGCGACACGTCCGGCTACGGCAATCTCGTCCGCACCGTCGCCCTGCCCGGGGCGGCGACGCGGCCGTACGGCGGGCCGCACAGCACCGCGGACCAGCGGGACGAAGGCGAATTCGACGTCGTCGCGGACGAGTTGGCGGGCGCGCTGGAGGAAGCCGGGCTGGCCTTCGACGACCTGGTCGACCGCGTCGTCGTCGACCGCGGCGAACTCACCTTCCACGTCCGCCGCGACGGCCTCCGCCAGGTCGCGCAGACGCTCCGCGACGACGCCGCGCTGCGCTTCGAACTGTGCAGCGGCGTCAGCGGCGTGCACTACCCGACCGACGAAGGCCGCGAACTGCACGCGGTGTACCACCTGCGTTCGATCACCCACAACCGCCAGGTCCGCCTGGAGACGGCCGCCCCCGACGCGGACCCGCACATCCCGTCGCTGGTGAAGGTGTATCCGACGCTCGACTGGCACGAGCGCGAGACCTACGACTTCTTCGGGATCGTCTTCGACGGCCACCCGGCGCTCACCCGCATCCTCATGCCGGACGACTGGCCCGGCCACCCGCAGCGGAAGGACTACCCGCTCGGCGGCGTCCCCGTCGAGTACAAGGGCGCCCAGATCCCGCCGCCCGACCAGCGGAGGTCGTACAGCTGATGTCGCACACCGACGAGTTCACCGGCACCCAGGAAGCACCGCGGGCGCAGGCCGCGGACGACACGCAGCAAGCGCCGGCCCGCGACACCACCGAGGGCCGCGTCTACACGGTCACCGGCTCGGACTGGGACGAGGTCGTCCAGGCCGCCGCGGACGCCGACGAGCGCATCGTCGTCAACATGGGCCCGCAGCACCCGTCCACGCACGGCGTGCTCCGGCTCATCCTGGAGATCGACGGCGAGACGGTCACCGAAGCCCGCTGCGGCATCGGCTACCTGCACACCGGCATCGAGAAGAACCTCGAGTACCGCAGCTGGACCCAGGGCGTCACCTTCGTGACGCGCATGGACTACCTGACGCCGCTGTTCAACGAGGCCGCCTACTGCCTCGGCGTGGAGAAGCTGCTCGGCATCACCGACCAGATCCCCGACCGGGCGAACGTCATCCGCGTCATGCTCATGGAGCTGAACCGCATCTCCTCGCACATGGTCTGCCTGGCCACCGGCGGCATGGAGATCGGCGCGCTCACCGTCATGACGTTCGGGTTCCGCGACCGCGAACTCATCCTCGACGTCTTCGAGATGGTCACCGGCCTGCGCATGAACCACGCCTACGTGCGGCCCGGCGGCCTCGCGCAGGACCTGCCGCCCGGCGCGGTCGACAAGATCCGCGAACTGGTCGAGGTGCTGCCCGGCCGGATCCGCGAGTACGAAATGCTCCTCAACGACAACCACATCTTCAAAGGCCGCACCGAGGGCATCGGCTACCTCGACCTGAGCGGCTGCCTGGCGCTCGGCGTCACCGGCCCCTGCCTGCGCAGCACCGGCCTGCCGCACGACCTGCGCAAGACGCAGCCGTACTTCGGCTACCAGAACTACGAGTTCGACGTGGCCACCGCGGACACCTGCGACGCGTACGGGCGCTACCTCGTGCGCATCGAGGAGATGAAGCAGTCCCTGCGGATCGTCGAGCAGTGCCTGGACCGGCTCAAGCCGGGCCCGGTCATGGTCGAGGACAAGAAGGTCGCCTGGCCCGCGCAGCTCGCGCTCGGCCCGGACGGCCTCGGCAACTCGCTCGACCACATCCGCACCATCATGGGCACCTCGATGGAGTCCCTGATCCACCACTTCAAGCTGGTGACCGAGGGCTTCCGGGTCCCCGCCGGCCAGGTGTACGCCGCGATCGAGTCGCCCAAGGGCGAACTCGGCGTGCACATGGTCAGCGACGGCGGCACCCGGCCGTTCCGCGTCCACTACCGCGACCCGTCGTTCACGAACCTCCAGTCCATGGCAGCCATGTGCGAAGGCTCCCAGGTCGCGGACGTGATCGTGGCCGTCGCGAGCATCGACCCCGTCATGGGAGGTGTCGACCGATGACCGACCTGGGCATGCCCCGCCTGCCAGCGCCGGGATACCCCGCCGACGTCCGCGAGCGGCTCGAAGCCGACGCGCGGGAGATCATCGGCCGCTACCCGCAGTCGCGTTCGGCGCTCCTGCCGCTGCTGCACCTGGTGCAGGCGGAGGAAGGGTTCGTCAGCCCGTCCGGCATCGAGTTCTGCGCGGAGATGCTGGACCTGACCACCGCCGACGTCACCGGGGTCGCGACGTTCTACACGATGTACCGGCGCGAGAACGGCGGCGACTTCCACGTCGGCGTGTGCACCAACACGCTGTGCGCGGTCATGGGCGGCGACGAGATCTTCGCGACGCTCAAGGACCACCTCGGTGTCGGCAACAAGGGCACCACACCCGACGGAACGATCACTCTCGAGCACATCGAGTGCAACGCGGCGTGCGACTACGCGCCCGTGGTGATGGTCAACTGGGAGTTCTTCGACAACGTCACCCCGGCCTCCGCCAAGGACCTCGTCGACGAGATCCGGGCGGGCACCGCGGTGACGCCGTCGCGCGGCGCGAAGCTGTGCGGCTTCCGGGAGACCGCGCGGATCCTGGCCGGCTTCCCCGACCCGCGCCCCGGCGCGGTCGACGAAGGCGGCGCGGGCGGTGTGCCCAGCCTCGTGGGGCTGCGCATCGCGAAGGGCCACAACCCCGACGGCGACGCGAAGACGGGGGCGTGACGGCCATGACCGACGCTTCGAACTCCCCGAGTTCCTCGATCCTCACCCCGGTGCTGTCCGAGCCGTGGGACGACGACAAGCCCTGGCGGCTGGACACCTACCTCAAGCACGACGGCTACCAGGGCCTCAAGAAGGCACTGGCCAAGCACCCCGACGAGGTCATCCAGACCGTCAAGGACTCCGGCCTGCGCGGCCGCGGCGGCGCGGGCTTCCCGACCGGCATGAAGTGGGGCTTCATCCCGCAGGGCGACGGCAATCCGCACTACCTCGTGGTCAACGCCGACGAGTCCGAGCCGGGGACCTGCAAGGACATCCCGCTCATGTACGCCAACCCGCACGTCCTCATCGAAGGCGTGATCATCGCGGCGTACGCGATCCGCTCCAGCCACGCCTTCATCTACCTGCGCGGCGAAGTCGTCTCGGTGCTGCGCCGGCTGCAGGCCGCCGTGCAGGAAGCCAAGGACGCCGGCTACGTCGGCCAGGACGTCCTCGGGTCGGGCTTCGACCTGGAGATCACCGTGCACGCGGGCGCCGGGGCGTACATCTGCGGCGAGGAGACCGCGCTGCTCGACTCGCTGGAAGGGCGCCGGGGCCAGCCGCGGTTGCGGCCGCCGTTCCCCGCGGTGGCCGGCCTGTACGCGTCGCCGACGTGCGTCAACAACGTCGAGTCGATCGCGTCCGTGCCGTCGATTCTGAACCGCGGCGTCGAGTGGTTCCGCGGCATGGGCTCGGAGAAGTCGCCCGGGTTCACGCTGTACTCGCTGTCCGGGCACGTCAAGCGGCCCGGCCAGTACGAGGCGCCGCTCGGCGTCACGCTGCGCGAACTCCTCGACCTGGCGGGCGGCGTCCGGGAAGGGCACCGGATCAAGTTCTGGACGCCGGGCGGCTCGTCGACGCCGATGTTCACCGACGAGCACCTCGACGTCCCGCTCGACTACGAAGGCGTCGGCGCCGCCGGATCGATGCTCGGCACCAAAGCCCTGCAGATCTTCGACGAGACGGTGTGCGTCGTCCGCGCGGTCCTGCGGTGGACCGAGTTCTACGCGCACGAGTCGTGCGGCAAGTGCACGCCCTGCCGCGAAGGCACCTACTGGCTCGTGCAGATCCTCGAACGCCTGGAGAAGGGCGACGGCACCGAACAGGACCTGGAGACCCTGCTCGACGTCGCCGACAACATCAACGGCAAGTCGTTCTGCGCCCTCGGCGACGGCGCGGCCAGCCCGATCTTCTCCTCGCTCAAGTACTTCCGCGACGAATACGTGGCGCACCTGACGCACCGCAGCTGTCCCTTCGACCCCGCGGCCTCCACCGTGTGGGCCTCGAACCTGACGGGAGCGCAAGCCTGATGACCGTCACGACCAACTCTCCGGCGGGCGGTGCTCCCGCGCCGAAGCCGCAGGAGGACCTCGTCACCATCACGGTGGACGGGATCGAGGTCAGCGTCCCGAAGGGCACGCTGGTCATCCGCGCGGCCGAACTCCTCGGCATCCAGATCCCCCGGTTCTGCGACCACCCGCTGCTCGACCCGGTCGGCGCCTGCCGCCAGTGCCTGGTCGACGTGGAAGGCCAGCGCAAGCCGCTCGCGTCCTGCACCACCACCGTCACCGACGGCATGGTGGTGCGCACCCAGCTGTCCTCGCCGGTCGCCAAGAAGTCGCAGGACGGGGTGATGGAGCTGCTGCTCATCAACCACCCCCTCGACTGCCCGGTGTGCGACAAGGGCGGCGAGTGCCCGCTGCAGAACCAGGCGATGACGTCCGGCCGGACGACATCGCGGTTCGGCGAGGTCAAGCGCACCTACCCGAAGCCGCTGCCGATCTCGTCCGAGGTGCTGCTGGACCGCGAGCGGTGCGTGCTGTGCGCGCGCTGCACCCGCTTCTCCGACCAGATCGCGGGCGACCCGTTCATCGCGCTCATCGAACGCGGCGCGCTCCAGCAGGTCGGGATCTACGAGAAGCAGCCGTTCGAGTCCTACTTCTCCGGCAACACCATCCAGATCTGCCCGGTCGGCGCGCTCACCTCGGCGGCCTACCGGTTCCGCTCCCGCCCGTTCGACCTCGTGTCGTCGCCCACCGCGTGCGAGCACTGCGCCTCCGGGTGCTCGCTCCGCGCCGACCACCGGCGCGGCCGCGTGATGCGGCGCCTCGCGGGCGACGAGCCCGAGGTCAACGAAGAGTGGAACTGCGACAAGGGCCGCTTCGCCTTCCGGTACGCGACCCTCGGCGACCGCATCACCACCCCGCTGGTGCGCGACCCGGAGACCGGCGAACTGGAAGCCGCGTCGTGGCCGGAGGCCCTCGCCGCCGCCGCGGAAGGGCTGACCGCGGCCCGCGGGCGCGCGGGTGTGCTGGCCGGCGGCCGGGTCACCGTCGAAGACGCCTACGCATACGCGAAGTTCACCCGCGTCGCGCTCGGCACCAACGACATCGACTTCCGGGCCCGGGAGCACAGCACCGAGGAGGCCGACTTCCTGGCCGCGGCGGTCGCCGGCACCGGCATGGGCGTCACCTACGCGGACCTGGAGAAGGCCCCCGCGGTGCTGCTCGCCGGGTTCGAGCCCGAGGACGAGTCGCCGATCGTGTTCCTGCGGCTCCGCAAGGCGGCCCGCAAGCACGGCCTGAAGATCTTCTCGATCGCGCCGTTCGCGTCGTCCGGCCTCGTCCGCATGCAGGGCGCGCTCCTGCGTGCGGCCCCCGGCCTGGAACCCGCGTGGCTCGACGCTTTGGCGACCGGCAGCGGCCTGGACGACCTCGGCCGGTCGGCCGCGGAACTCCTCGCCGAGAACGGCGCGGTGATCCTGGTCGGCGAACGCCTGGCCGGCATCCCGGGCGCGCTGTCCTCGGCCCTCGCGCTGGCCGAAGCCACCGGCGCCCGCCTCGCGTGGGTGCCGCGCCGCGCCGGGGAACGCGGCGCACTCGAAGCCGGCGCGCTCTACAACCTCCTCCCCGGCGGCCGCCCGGTCAGCGACCCGGCGGCCCGCGCCGAGGTGGCCGCGGCCTGGTCGGTCGCCGAACTCCCCGGCGGCTACGGACTGGACACGGCGGCCATGCTGCGCGGCGTACGCGACGGCAAACTCGGCGCGCTGGTCGTCGGCGGCGTCGAACCGGGCGACCTGCCCGACCCGGCGGCGGCGCTGGCCGCGCTGGACGCCGCACCGTTCGTGGTCAGCCTGGAACTGCGGCACAGCGAGGTCACCGAACGCGCCGACGTGGTGTTCCCGGTGTCCGCGGCCGCCGAGAAGGCCGGCACGTTCGTCGACTGGGAAGGCCGCGAACGGCCGTTCGCCTCGGTCCTCAAGCAGGACCAGGTGCTCCAGGACACCGGCACGGTGATGCCCGACCTGCGGGTCCTCAACTCGATCGCCGACGAAATGGACGTCCACCTCGGACTCCCCGACGTCGCCGCGGCCCGCCGCGAACTGCGCCGCCTCGGCGGCTGGGCGGGCGAACGCTCCGCCGCCCCGGCCGCACCGCTCCGCCGCCCGGCCGCCGAGCCGGGCACCGACGAAGCGGTGCTCGCGTCCTGGCGGCTGCTGCTCGACGAAGGCCGCGCGCAGGACGGCGAGTCCGCGCTGGCGGGCACGCGCCGCCGCCCGGTCGTCCGGCTGAGCGCCGCGGCCGCGGCCCGGATCGGCGCGGCCGACGGCGGCGAAGTGACCGTCTCGACCGGCCGCGGCGGCGAGGTCACGCTGCCGCTCGCGGTCACCGAGATGGGCGACGACGTGGTGTGGATCCCGGCGAACTCGCCCGGATCGGCCCTGCACCGCGACCTCGGTGCGGTGCCCGGCGAGACCGTCCGGCTGCGCGCCGCGGTCCTGCCGCAGCAGCGGGCGTCGAACGGCACCGACGGTGCGGCCAACGGCACGGCGCTCGGCCCGCGCGGGCACGGCGCCGACGGGTCGCCGAACGGCACCGGCGTCAACGGCATCGGAGCCAACGGAGCCAACGGAGCCAACGGGACCGGCGGCAACGGCGCCGGGGCCGACGGCACGACCGGCGAGGAGGAGAGCTGATGCAACTCGCGGCTGATCCGGTCGGGTTCGCCTCCGATCCGTGGTGGCTGATCCTGTTCAAGGCGGTCCTGGTGTTCGCGTTCTGCGTCGTCATGACGCTGTTCGCGATCTGGTGGGAGCGCAAGGTCGTGGCGTGGATGCAGATGCGCATCGGCCCCAAGCACGTCGGGCCGCAGGGCCTGCTCCAGTCGCTCGCCGACGGCGTGAAGCTGGCGTTCAAGGAAGACATCATCGTCAAGGCCGCCGACAAGCCGGTCTACATCCTCGCGCCGGTCGTCGCGATGGTCCCCGCGTTCATGGCGTTCGCGGTGATCCCGATGGGCGGCGAGGTGTCGATGTTCGGACACCAGACGCACCTGCAGCTGACCGACCTGCCGGTGGGCGTGCTGTACATCCTGGCGACCGCGTCGGTGGGCATCTACGGCATCGTGCTGGCGGGCTGGTCGTCCGGATCGACGTACCCGCTGCTGGGCTCGCTGCGGTCGACGGCGCAGATGATCTCGTACGAGGTCGCGATGGGCCTGTCGTTCGCCGGCGTGTTCCTCTACTCCGGCTCGATGTCCACCTCGGAGATCGTCCAGTCGCAGCACCAGACCTGGTACGCGGTACTCCTGCCGGTGTCGTTCGTGATCTACGTGATCGCGATGATCGGCGAGACGAACCGCGCGCCGTTCGACCTCCCCGAGGCGGAAGGCGAACTCGTCGGCGGCTTCCACACCGAGTACTCGTCGCTGAAGTTCGCGCTGTTCTTCCTCGCCGAGTACGTCAACATGGTCGTCGTCTCGTCGCTGGCCACCACGCTGTTCCTCGGCGGGTACCATGCGCCGCCGCCGATCACCGCGGTGTGGGAAGGCGCCAACAGCGGCTGGTGGACGCTGCTCTGGTACTTCCTCAAAGTCCAGCTCTTCCTGTTCCTCTTCATCTGGCTGCGCGGCACGCTGCCCCGCCTGCGCTACGACCAGTTCATGCGCCTGGGGTGGAAGGTGCTCATCCCGACGTCGCTGGTGTGGCTCATGCTCGTGGCCACCGTGCGGGCGCTCAAGAACGAGGGCTACGACTACCGCAACATCGTGCTCGGGATCGCCGGCGCGATCATCGTCCTCCTCGTGCTGTCGGTCCTGTGGGACATGGTCCGCGGCGCCGACGACGACGAGGAGAAGCCCGAGCCGCTGCCCGGGACGCCCGGCGCCGCGGTGCCGTTCGACCCGATGGCCGGCGGATTCCCGGTGCCCCCGCTGCCCGGGCAGGAACTCCCGCCCGTACCGCGCCGCAACATCCGGCGCGCCACCGTCAGCGTCGGCGGCGGCTCGTCCGAGAGCCCGGACGACGGGCAATCCCCTGCCAGCGCACCGTCCCCCGCGAACCCGACGGACAAGGAGGTATGACCGTGGGCAACTTCCTGGGACCCGTCGCGGGCTTCGGCGTCACCTTCGCGACCATGTTCAAGAAGGCGAACACCGAGTTCTACCCCTTCGAGAAAAAGCCCACCGCCCCGCGGTTCCACGGCCGGCACCAGCTCAACCGGCACCCGGACGGGCTGGAGAAGTGCGTCGGCTGCGAACTGTGCGCGTGGGCCTGCCCGGCGGACGCGATCTACGTCGAAGGCGCGGACAACACCGAGGAAGAGCGGTTCTCCCCCGGTGAGCGCTACGGCCGCGTCTACCAGATCAACTACCTGCGCTGCATCTTCTGCGGCCTGTGCATCGAGGCGTGCCCGACCCGGGCGCTCACGATGACGAACCAGTACGAACTCGCGGACACGACCCGGGCGAGCCTGATCTTCACCAAGGAGCAGCTCCTCGCCCCGCTGCACGAAGGCATGGTCGCCCCGCCGCACGCCATGTACCCGGAGATGGAAGAACGGGACTACTACCTCGGCAAGGTCACCGAGGCGGCCCCGGGCACGGTCACCCAGGGGCAGGCGGGCGAGCCGGGCGAGGCCGCCGAGGACGCGTCCGCGGACGTCCACGACGACCACGAAGCGGGTGTCCGATGACCATGGCTGCGGACGGGCTGTCCGGAGGCGTCGTCCTCGCGGAACAGCTCACCAGAACGTCGACCGGCGAGGCGGTGCAGTTCTGGATCCTCGCCACCGTCGCGCTGCTCGGCGCGCTCGGCACGGTCGCCATGAAGAAAGCCGTGCACAGCGCGCTGTGCCTGGCCGCCACCATGCTGTGCCTGGCGGTCTTCTACATGGCGCAGGGCGCGGTCTTCCTCGGCGTCGTGCAGATCGTCGTCTACACCGGCGCGATCATGATGCTGTTCCTGTTCGTGCTCATGCTGGTCGGCGTCTCCTCGGCGGACTCGCTCAAGGAGACGCTGCGCGGCCAGCGCGTCGCGGCGATCCTCGCGGGCCTGGGCTTCGGCATCCTGCTGGTGGCGGGCATCGCCAACGCGTCGCTCGGCAACTTCGCCGGGTACGGCGGCGGGACGTCGCCGGCCGGTGCGCAGGAGACCGACCCGCAGGTGGTCGCCGCGATGCGCGAGGGCAGGAACGTGGAAGGCCTCGCGCACCTGATCTTCACCCGCTACGTGTGGGCGTTCGAGATCACCAGCGCCCTGCTGATCACCGCGGCGCTCGGCGCGATGGTGCTGGCGCACCGCGAGCGCCTCAAGCCGCGCAAGACGCAGCGGGAGCTGTCCGAAGCGCGCGTGCGGGAGAACATCAACCTCGCGCCGCTGCCCGCGCCGGGCGTCTACGCCCGGCACAACGCGGTCGACATCCCCGCGCTGCTGCCCGACGGCACGGTCTCCGAGCTGTCGGTCAACGCCACGCTGCGGGCCCGCGGCCAGGTGCGCGACGTCAGCCGCGAACCGGTGCACCGGGTCGCCGAGCTGGAGGAGAGCGCCGAGGTGTGGATGGAGCAGCGCGGCGACGTGCCCACGGCCCGCCACGAGGGCGAGGAAGGCCCGGACGGCGGCACCGAACCGCAGGAGCCCGAGGCCGGCGACGGTACCGGCTCCGGCTCGGCTCCGGCCGCCGGGGACCCTGACGCGGCCGGGACCGCCCACGGCGACTCGGTCGCGGCCGGCGCAGGATCGAAGGAGTCGCGCTCATGAACCCGGCCAACTACCTGTACTTGGCGGCGCTGCTGTTCACCGTCGGCGCGGCCGGGGTGCTGATGCGCCGGAACGCGATCGTCGTGTTCATGTGCATCGAGCTGATGCTCAACGCGACGAACCTGGCGTTCGTGACGTTCGCGCGGATGCACGGCAACTACGACGGCCAGGTCATCGCGTTCTTCACGATGGTCGTCGCGGCCGCCGAAGTCGTGGTCGGCCTGTCGATCATCATCGCCATCTTCCGCAGCCGCCGGTCGGCCTCGGTCGACGACGCCAACCTGATGAAGTGGTAGGGGACTGGTGACGCAAACCTTGGCAACCGGCGTGCTGCTCGCCACCTCGGGTGAGGGGGCGGAAGGCGGCGGTGGTGTGCACTCGGTCGCGGCGAGCGGCGTGTTCGACGCGACCTGGCTGGTGATCGCGCTGCCGCTGCTCGGCGCGGCGGTCCTGCTGCTCGGCGGCAGGCGTACCAACAAGTTCGGGCATTGGCTCGGAACGGCGCTCGCGCTCGGATCGTTCGCGGTCGGGCTCGTGCTGTTCGCGGGCATGCTCGACAAGAGCGGCGCCGACCGGTCGGTGAACCAGCACCTGTGGGACTGGATCCAGGTCGGCGGCTTCCAGGCGGAAGTCGGGCTGCACCTGGACCAGTTGTCGATGGTCTTCGTGCTGCTGATCACGGGTGTCGGGTCGCTGATCCACATCTACTCGATCGGCTACATGGCGGAAGACCCCAACCGGCGCCGGTTCTTCGCCTACCTGAACCTGTTCGTCGCCTCGATGCTGCTGCTGGTCCTGGCGAACAACTACCTGCTGCTGTACGTCGGCTGGGAAGGCGTCGGCCTGGCGTCCTACCTGCTGATCGGGTTCTGGCAGCACAAGCCGTCGGCGGCGACCGCGGCGAAGAAGGCGTTCATCATGAACCGCGTCGGCGACCTCGGTCTGGCCGTCGCGATCTTCTTGATGTTCACCACCTTCGGCACCTTCTCCTTCGACCAGGTGCTGAGCGGGAACGCGCAGGCGTCGGACGGCACGTTCACCGGCATCGGCCTGATGCTGCTGCTCGCGGCGTGCGGCAAGTCCGCGCAGTTCCCGCTGCAGGCCTGGCTCGGGGACGCGATGGAGGGCCCGACGCCGGTCTCCGCGCTGATCCACGCGGCGACGATGGTCACCGCGGGCGTGTACCTGATCACCCGGTCCGCCGAGATCTTCAACGCGTCGCCGGACGCGCAGCTCGCGGTCACCATCGTCGGTGCGATCACCGTGCTGTTCGGGGCGATCGTCGGCTGTGCGAAGGACGACATCAAGAAGGCGCTCGCCGCCTCGACGATGTCGCAGATCGGCTACATGATCCTGGCCGCCGGCCTCGGCCCGATCGGCTACGCGTTCGCGATCATGCACCTGGTCACGCACGGCTTCTTCAAGGCCGGGCTGTTCCTCGGCGCCGGATCGGTCATGCACGGCATGAACGACGAGGTCGACATGCGGAGGTACGGCGGCCTGCGCAAGTACATGCCGGTCACGTTCGTCACCTTCGGCCTCGGCTTCCTGGCGATCATCGGCTTCCCGCTGCTGTCCGGCTACTTCACCAAGGACAAGATCATCGAGGCGGCGTTCGCGAAGGGCGGCACGAGCGGGTACATCCTCGGCTCGGTCACCTTGGTCGCGGCGGCGCTGACCGCGTTCTACATGACGCGCGTGATGCTCATGACCTTCTTCGGCCGCGAGCGGTGGAAGGAAGCACCGGTCGGCGCGCCGAGCGACTGGCACGAGCCGCACCCGCACGAGTCGCCGGCGTCGATGACCGTGCCGATGATCGTCCTGGCGTTCGGATCGGTGTTCGCGGGCGGGCTGTTCGTGCTCAACGACTCGTTCGTGAAGTGGCTGACCCCGGTGACCGGGTTCAGCCACGGCGACCTGCCGTTCAGCGAATGGGCGGTCACCGGCATGGCGGTCGCGATGGTGGCGCTCGGCGTGCTGGTCGCCTACCTGCAGTTCGCGCGACGCGAGGTGCCGGCGGTCGCGCCGCACGGCTCGTTCGTCACGGTGGCGGCCCGCAAGGACCTGTACCAGGACCAGATCAACGAGGGCCTGGTCATGCGGCCCGGCCAGTACCTGACGCGCTGGCTGGTGTGGCTGGACCTGCGCGGCATCGACGGATTCGTGGGCGGGCTGGCCGCGTTCATCGGCGGCACGTCGGCACGGGTGCGGAAGGTGCAGACCGGGTTCGCCCGTTCGTACGCGCTGTCGATGTTCGGCGGCACGGCCATCGTGGTCGCGGCGACGCTGATGGCGAGGATGGCGTGATGGCCCGCCGGTACTCCGGGGCCGCGCGCTGCGCCAGGCCCCTTCGGCTCCCTGATACGGCACGGCACGCGGCGGAGGGATTGCGATGAACGGCCACTTCCCCTGGCTGACGGTGATGGCGGCGGTGCCCTTCGCGGGCGCCTTGGCCGTCGCCGTGCTCCCGGCCGCCAAGCGCACTCTCGCGAAGAACCTCGCACTGCTGGTCACGCTGGTCGAACTCGTGCTGGCGATCATCGTCACGGTGAAGTTCTCGCCGGACGGCGACCGCTTCCAGATGACCGAAAGCTATGCGTGGATCAAGTCGTTCGGCGTCCACTGGTCGCTGGGGGTGGACGGGATCGGCGTCGTGCTGATCCTGCTGACCGCGGTGCTCATGCCGATCCTGATCCTCGCGTCGTGGCACGACGCGGACGGGCCGCAGGTGCGGATGGACGGCACCGCGGGCGAGTCGGCGGCGCCGCGGTCGACGCACGCGTTCTTCGCGCTGATGCTGGCGGTCGAGGCGATGGTGGTGGTGTCGTTCGCGGCCACCGACGTCTTCGTCTTCTACATCTTCTTCGAAGCCATGCTGATCCCGATGTACTTCCTCATCGGCGGCTTCGGCGGGGCGCAGCGGTCGTACGCGGCGGTCAAGTTCCTGCTCTACAACCTGCTCGGCGGCCTGGTCATGCTGGCCGCCGTGGTCGGGCTGTACGTCACCACCGCCGACCACGACCTGGCCGGTCCCGGCCAGGGCACGTTCGACCTGGCGCGCATCGCGCAGGCGGTGTCGACCGGCGAACTCCACATCAGCCCGGGCGCCGAGAAGGCGATGTTCCTCGGGTTCATGTTCGCGTTCGCGATCAAGGCGCCGCTGTGGCCGTTCCACACCTGGCTGCCGGACACCATGACGGAGGCCACGCCGGGCGTCGCGGTGCTGGTGACCGCGATGGTGGACAAGGTCGGCACGTTCGCGATGCTGCGGTTCTGCCTGGAGCTGTTCCCGAACGCCTCGAAGACGTTCGCACCGCTGGTGATCACGCTGGCGGTGATCGGGATCATCTACGGGGCGCTGCTCGCGGTCGGGCAGACCGACATCAAGCGGCTCATCGCCTACACGTCGATCTCCCACTTCGGCTTCATCATCATGGGCATCTTCGCCCTGACCAGCCAGGGTCACTCGGGCGCCACGCTCTACATGGTCAACCACGGCTTCTCGACGGCGGCGCTGCTGCTGATCGCGGGCTTCATGATCACCCGGCGGGGCAGCAAGACGATCGCCGACTTCGGCGGCGTGCAGAAGGTCGCGCCGGTGCTCGCGGGCACGTTCCTGGTGGCCGGCCTGGCGACCCTGTCGCTTCCCGGGCTGGCGCCGTTCGTCAGCGAGTTCCTGGTGCTGGTCGGCACGTTCTCGCGCTACCAGGCGGCGGGCATCGTGGCGACGGTCGGCATCATCCTGGCCGCGCTGTACGTCCTGGTGCTCTACCAGCGCACCATGACCGGCCCGGTCAAGGCGGGCGTCGAGAAGATGCGCGACCTGAACGTGCGCGAGCTGGTCGTGGTCGCGCCGCTGCTCGCGCTGCTGCTGGTCCTCGGCGTCTACCCGAAGCCGATTCTGGACGTGGTCAACCCGGCGGTGGACGACACGCTGAGCCAGGTCGAGAAGACCGATCCGAAACCGGCGCACCCGATCCAGGCGCCCGTCGAGCAGGCAGCCGCCGTCACCCCCCTCGGAGGCAACAAGTGAGCGCGGTAGTGAGTGCGGTACCGCAACTCGCCGCGGCCGTGCAGGCGCCGCACATCGAGTACGGCGAACTCTCGCCGATGCTCATCGTGTTCGGCGCCGCGGTGGCCGGGGTGCTGGTCGAGGCGTTCGTGCCGCGCAAGGCGCGCTACGCGACGCAGCTGGTGGTCGCGCTCGGCGGCATGGCGGCGGCGTTCGCCGCCGTGCTGGCGCTGCACGGCAGCCGGGAGGTCGCCGCGGTGGGCGCGGTGGCCGTGGACGGGCCGGCGCTGTTCCTGCAGGGCACGCTGCTGCTGCTGGGCATCGTGTCGGTCTTGATGATCGCCGAACGGCGCCTGGAGCCCGGCGGGGACGCCTTCGCGGCGCAGGCCGCGGCCGCGCCCGGCAGCGCGCAGGAGCGCGAGGCGACGGCGGCGGGGCTGCACCAGACCGAGGTGTTCCCGCTGACGATGTTCGCGCTCGGCGGCATGTTGCTGTTCCCGGCCGCGAACGACCTGCTGACCATGTTCGTGGCGCTCGAGGTCCTGTCGCTGCCGCTGTACCTGCTGTGCGGGCTCGCCCGGCGCCGGCGGCTGCTGTCCCAGGAAGCCGCGCTGAAGTACTTCCTGCTCGGCGCGTTCTCCTCGGCGTTCTTCCTGTTCGGCGTGGCGCTGCTGTACGGCTACTCGGGCAGCGTCCGGCTGGACCGGATCGCGGTGGCGACCGGCGGGGCGATGGACAACGACGCGCTGCTGCTGATCGGTCTCGCGATGGTCGCGGTCGGCCTGCTGTTCAAGGTCGGCGCGGTGCCGTTCCACTCGTGGACGCCGGACGTGTACCAGGGCGCGCCGACGCCGATCACCGGTTTCATGGCGGCGGCCACCAAGGTGTCCGCGTTCGGTGCGCTGCTGCGGTTCTTCTACGTGGCGATGCCGGGCATGAAGTGGGACTGGCGGCCGGTGATGATGGGCGTCGCGATCGTCACGATGATCGCGGGCGCGGTCATCGCGATCACCCAGACGGACGTCAAGCGCATGCTGGCGTACTCGTCGATCGCGCACGCGGGCTTCATCCTGACCGGCATGGTCGCGGCCAGCGAGGCCGGCGCGTCGTCGACGCTGTTCTACCTGGTCGCCTACGGCTTCGTCACTCTGGGTGCCTTCGCGGTGGTCACGCTGGTGCGCGACGCGGGCGGCGAAGCGACCCACCTGTCCCGTTGGGCGGGCCTCGGAAGGCGCTCTCCGCTGGTCGCCGGGGTCTTCGCGATCTTCCTCCTGGCGTTCGCCGGAATCCCGCTGACCAGCGGTTTCTCCGGGAAGTTCGCGGTGTTCCAGGCGGCGGCGGACGGCGGTGCCGGACCGCTTGTGATCGTGGGTGTGCTGTGTTCTGCCATCGCCGCGTTCTTCTATGTCCGAGTCATCGTGCTCATGTTCTTTTCGGAGCCGAAAGCGGACGGTCCGACGGTGGTCGTGCCCAGCGTCATGACCACCGCTGCCATCGCCTTGGGGGTAGCGGTTACCGTGGTGCTTGGCATCCTGCCGCAGCCCGTTTTGGACCTTGCGGACAAGGCCGCCTTGTTCGTCCATTAGTCACCAGGCGCAGACACACTGCGCGACCATGAGGAGTGCACCGGCATGACGATCGTGGGGCCCTTCGGGCTGAGCGTCCATGACGGTGTATTGGACGCGGAGATCCGCGCCGGGATGGCGGCCGTGGAGCAGGAGCTGCTCGCCGCCACGAAGAGCGAGTTCCCGTACCTCACGCAGACCTCGCGGCATTTGGTGGAGGCGGGCGGAAAGCGTTTCCGCCCGCTCCTCACCCTCCTTGCCGCCCAGTTCGGCGACCCGCAGGCGCCCGGTGTGGTGCCGGCCGCGGTGGTGTGCGAGCTGACCCACCTGGCGACGCTCTACCACGACGACGTCATGGACGAGGCGGCGCTGCGGCGCGGCGCGCCGAGCGCGAACGCCCGCTGGGACAACTCGGTGGCGATCCTCACCGGCGACTTCCTGTTCGCCCGCGCGTCGGAGATCGTCGCCGACCTCGGCGACGAGGCGGTGCGGATCCAGGCCCGCGCGTTCGCCCGCCTGGTGACCGGCCAGATCCGCGAGACGGTCGGCCCCAACCCGGGCGACGACCCGGTCGAGCACTACCTGGCGGTCATCGCCGACAAGACCGGCTCGCTGATCGCCACCGCGGGCCAGTTCGGCGCCATGTTCGCGGGCGCCGACGACCACGTCGTGGACATCCTGGCCCGCTACGGCGAACGCATCGGCGTGGCCTTCCAGCTCGCCGACGACATCCTCGACATCGCCAGCGACTCCACCGAGTCCGGCAAGACCCCCGGCACCGACCTCCGCGAGGGCGTCCCGACGCTGCCGGTCCTCCACCTGCGCGCCACCGCCGGACCCGCCGACGTCCGCCTCGTGGAGCTGCTCTCCGGCCCCCTCACGGACGACGCCGACCACGCCGAGGCCCTGGCCCTCCTACGCGCCCACCCGGCCCTGGAGCGCGCCCGCCAGGACACCCGCCGCTACGCCGAGGAGGCGTGCGAGGTCCTGGCCCCGCTTCCGGAGGGCGCGGCGAAGACCGCGCTCACCTCGCTGTGCGAGCTGGTGGTCGAACGCAGCTGCTGAGCTGCTGCTCGGCTCCGCCCGCACGTGGCGTGCACCCGCCCGGCCGGCTCCGCGGGCGCCGCTCCTGCGTCCGTCTCCGCCCGCACCTGCGAAACGGTCCGTCGACCTGCGTGGTTCGCCGGCCTGTGCGACCAAGAGCCGTCCACCAGGGGGACAGGCGGCTGATCGGGGGGATCGTGAGTCGCGCGCAGATCGCGCACCCGAAGCTCCTGACCAGCCTGTGCATCGGGCTCGGGCTGTTGCTCGTGGTCGAGATGTTCGTCTGGCTGCTCTGCCTGATGGTGGCCTACAGCCCGGCGTACGGCGTTCCGTCGGAAGGCCAGGACATCTGGGGGCGGTTTGCCGCGCTGATGGGCGTGCTCGACTTCTGCGCGGTGTTCGGGCTGGTCGTCCGCTCGGTGGCCGTGCGCTCGCGCGCCTTCACGGCGATGGCGGTCGCCCATGCCGTGCTGTTGGCCTACGTCCTCGTCCTAGGCGTGCTCGGAAGGCAAGTCGTCGTGGCGGCGATCCGGCTCGGCCTCATCGTGGGGTACTGCGCGGCGATTCGCCGCGCCGCCCCCGTCCTGGAGCGCTGACCGGCCCGGGTGCCTCCTCGGTCAGCGCTCCCAGCGCCGACTCCAGGAACAGCCGGATGGCGCCCAGCTGGTTCTCGTCGAAGTCCCGCAGCGGCGCCGTCGTTCGCGCGATCAGCGGGCCGAACCACTGCCGGCCCAGCGTCTTGGCCCGGTCCTCGACCGTGAGCAGGACGCGTCGGCGGTCCTGCGGGTCGCGGGTGCGGGCGATCAGGCCGAGGCTTTCGAGGCGGTCGAGAACGGCCGTCGTCCCGGCGGAGTTGAGGCCGAGGCCGGTGGCGACGAGCCCGGCTGTCGCGGGAGTTCCGGCGCGTTCCGCGTCCAGCAGGCAGACGAGGGCCCGCACGTCGGTCGGGTGCATCCCGTGCGCCGCGGCGAATTCGTTCTGACGCAGGCCGTATTCCACGGTCACCGCGCGAAGCAGGTGGAAGAGCGCCGAATCGTCGGCGCGGCCGGACGGCGGCAAGGCCGCGTCCCGCGGGGTGCCCGCTCCTCCGTCGGGCGACGCTTCCCGTCCCCCCGCAGCGTTCTCGCGACTCTCCCGCGCATCCGTCGCCATCCCGTCCGCCCTCCGCGCTTGTCCCCGCGACCCGCACTCCGCATATTATCTCGTTCATCGAGATAATAGCCCGGCGAGACATTGCCGATGCGGTCTCGTCGACGTCACCGTGCCTCGGCCCAGTCGAGAGGGAAGTCCGCCATGCCCCCAAGCAACTCGGCCACCGACACCGCCTTCCATCGCGCTTATGCCGCCGTCCTCGCCGCCCGCTGGCCCGCCGAGGCCGAGTCCGCGGTCGTGGACACGCCCTACGGGACCACGCACGTGATCAGCCACGGCCCGCCCGACGCCCCGCCGCTCGTCCTGCTCCCCGGCGGCGGCGCCACCGCGGCGGTCTGGTTCGCCACCGCGGCCGCGCTCGGGGCCGCGCACCGCGTGCACGCCGTCGACACCGTCGGTGAGCCCGGACGCAGCATCGCCGCCTCCGACCGGCCCATCGCCCGCATCGCCGACCAACTGGCCTGGCTCGACCAGGTACTCGACGCGCTGACCGGGACTACACAGCCCGTCGCACTGGCCGGGCACTCGTACGGCGCCTGGAGCGCCCTGCACTATGCCCTCCACGCCCCCGAACGCCTCCGCGCCCTCGCGCTCGTCGACCCGACGAACTGCTTCACCGGGTTCGCCCCCCGCTTCCTCCTGCGCGCGGTGCCGGTGCTCCTCCGCCCGAGCCCGGCCCGCAACCGGGCCTGGCTCCACTGGGAGACCCGCGGCGCGGAACTCGATCCCGCGTGGGTGGGCCTGTATGCCGAAGGCGCGACCTTCCCGTCGGCAAAGCCGCTCACCGGCCCGCGGCCCCGCGCCGAGGCACTGCGGGCGATCCGCGTCCCCACACTGGTCGCTCTCGCCGCCGAGAGCCGCGCCCACGACTCCCGCAAGGTCGCGCGGGCCGCGGAAGGCCTGATTCCGGGCCTGCGGACGACCCTTGTCCCCGACACCACGCACTACACCCTCGGCGTCGACCCGCCCGCGCGACTGCTTGCCGACCTGGCCGACTTCTTGGCCCCCCGCCCGACGACGCCCGGCTGACCCCGGCAGACTCCGGCCCATGGCCATCACCCAGCAACTCGCCCGGATCACCCCGGCCTACCTGGAAGAGTGCCGCGCCACGGCCGCGCGAACGCCGGACGGATCGCCGGGCTGGTCCCCGCCCTCCGCGGACACACTCGACACCGGCTGGGCCATCCGGGGCCTCGTCAAAGCCTGGCCGCTCCTCGGCGGCGACCCGCAGCACGGGGACGCGCTCCGCCGCAGCATCGACGGCGACCCGGACGGCACCGGCCCCGACGTCGAGTTCCTCGACCACTACGACGTCTACGACGGCTTCGGTCGGCCTCCCGCACTGCTGACCCCCGCCGCCGTCGCCGAGACGGCCGCGGCTCTGGACGCCCTCGACGCGTTCGCGCTCGCCGGCGTCCTCGACCGGCTCGCCGGGCAGGACCCGCGCGAAGCCGCCGTCCTGTGCGGCTTCGGGGAGTTCTCCGGAGACCTGGTCCGCTTTCTCCAAGCCCACTTCGACGCCTTGCGCGACTTCTACCGGGCCGCCGCGCACCGCCGCCTCGCGGTCGTCGTCTGGATCGACTGATCGGCCGACCGGCATCCGGCCGCCTCGGGCGGCAACGGACCCGCAAGGAAAATCCGCGCGGATCAGGCGGGGCCGCGGCCCCGCCTGGTAGGACTGGGACATGCAGGAGACCTGGGCGCAGTCGGCAATCGACAGCTTCATCGCCGCGTTCAACGCGGCGAGCGACGACCACGTCCCCGAGCTGCTGACCCGGGCGCTGACCGCCGACGTGGTGTTCTGGGGCCCGTTCGGCCGCAGCGACGGCATCGACGCCGTCGAGCGGTTCGTCTGCGACATGCGGCGCCACCCCGACGGCCCCGGCACGATGACCCGTTCCTCGGACGTCGACATGCCCGGCGAATGGGCGCGCTACCGCTGGCTCTACCGCATGCCCGACGGCACCCGGCGGCTCACCGGAACCGACGTGGTGCACCTGCGCCGGCAGCGCATCGATCAGATGATCGTGTTCGGCGCCGACCCCGGTTCGTCGGAGAGCTGAACCAGCTCCTCGCCGGTGCGGTACGGCAGGTCCACCTTGACGCCCAACGCCTGGAACCCGTAGTCGAGTTGGTCGCACCACTCGGGCGGCACCCGCTCCCACGGCGCCTGCGCCGTCCGTCGGCTGTGCCGGTCGCCCGAGACGGTGCCGTCGACGACGAGTGCCCGCTCGTCGTCGTACGGATTCGGGAAGACCCGGAACATCCACGCGTCGCCCGCCACATGCAGCGCGAACACCGGCTGCCGCCGCCGTACTTGCAGCGTTGCCCGCACCGCTGTCCGCCCGCGCGCCAACACCCGCCACGGCGGCTCCGGCCGGTACAGGTGGTGCAGATCGGAGAACACCTCGCGGCACAAATGGTCGTAGTCGGCGACCGTGCGCGCCAGACCGGCGAAGTCGTCCGCGACGTCCGAGAGTTTGTCGGCCGAATCGATCGCGTGTTCCCCGCGGGCGAGGTCCTCGCGTACCTGTTCGGCCAGGAACGTGCCCAGTACGCCCACCCGGCGTCCGGCGCCGATGTGCGCACAGGCGCTGAGGCAACCTTGGTACAAAGCGCGGTAGTCCTCGTGCAAGTCCATGCCGGCTATTCAACCGGCTGCCGTCGCGCGCGGACACGAGCCGGTGCCGTCGTGCGGGTTGCGCGGCGGCCGCGCAGCGCGTCCGCGGAGAAGACCGCCAACGCGCAGCACACCAGCGCGAAGCCGACCCACGAGGCGGCCGACATCGGCTCCCCGCGGACGCCCACGCCGATGGACAGCTGGATCACCGGGTTCAGGTAGCCCAGCAGACCGAACATCGAGAGGGGAATTCGCCCCAGCGCGGCCACCCGCAGCAGGCTCGGCACCGCGGTGATCAGCCCCGCGGCCGGCAGCAGCACCAGCAGAGCGACCGGGCTCACGCCGCCGAACGCACGGGTGCCCCCGCACAGGATGACCGCCACGCCCACCGGGCAGAGCACCGCCAACTCGATCGCCGTTCCGGCCACCGCCGGTACCGGACGCCGTTTGCGGACCAGGCCGTAGGCGGCGACGGTTCCGGCGATGGCGAAGGCCAGCCACGGCACGTGGCCGTATCCGACGGTCACCACCGCCAACGCCGGGACGGCCAGCGCGCATGCGCACCACTGCGGCCCGCTCAGCCGTTCCCGCAAGAGCCCGACGCCGAGGAGCGCACCGGCGATCGGGCCGATCAGCAAGGCCAACGATGCTTCGACGACACGGCCCGAGACCACCGCGTACACGTAGACGGCCCAGGAGGAGCCGAGCAGGACGCCCCCGACCGCCAGCGATCGCATATCCGCGGGAGACCGCAGCAGCCGGACGGTGTCCGCGCGGCTGCCCCGAAGCGCAGCGGCGAACAGCCCGGCGACGACGAACGACCACACCACCCGGTGCGCGACGATCGCATCGGTGTCCATGGCGTCCAGCAGCGGCCAGAACAACGGCTGGGTGCCCCAGATGAGTTGCCCGGTGACGGCATAGGTCGTCCCGGCCTTCCGATTCTCGTATCGGCCCTCGTGCGCCATGCCCGCTCGCGCCCCCTCCCGCGCCGAGACGGCCGCTCCGGTCACCGTGGCGAGGCTAGGCCGCCGCCGGACCCGGAACACGCGTTCCCACAAGAGCCGCGTGAACTGGCCACCTCCTGCGGCCACGCTTCCGGCGCACGCGAGCCATACAGCCGCCCTATGGGGGCACACCCCACCCCCGCCCCTCCCGCAAACCGGCTGGGCACGGCGTACACCCTCCGGGCACGATCCCCTCATGGACGGTACGTGGGACGACACGCGCACGGCAGCCCCCGCCGCACCCGGGCGGCAGGGCGGCTTCCGGCGCCAATTGGGCTATCTCTACTCCGGACTCCCGGTCGGCATCGCCGCCTTCGTGGTCGTGGTGAGCGGACTCGCCTTCGGCGCCAGTCTGCTCGTGCTGGTCGTCGGCGTCCCGGTGCTCGCCGGCACGCACGGGATGGCACGGGTCTTCGCGGGCCACGAGCGCCGACGCGTGGAGAACGCCACCGGTCGCACACTCCCGCCGCACCACTACGGCGTCACCGGACCACTCGCCCCCACACGCTGGTGGGCGGCCCTGCGGGACCCGCAGGCATGGCGCGACACGGCACACGCGCTGCTGGCCTTCCCGGTACGGGTGATCACCTTCTCGCTCACCCTCACCTGGACCGTCGGCGGCCTCGGCGAACTGACCTACGGCCTGTGGTCCGGGCCGATCCCGCGCGACGACGGCCAGACGGGCCTGCTGGACCTCATGTTCGGCGTCTCCTCCCGCGCCGCCGACATCGGCTTCCACACCGCCGTCGGTGTCGTCCTGCTGGCGACCACCGTGCCGATGGTCCGCGGCCTCACCGCCGTCCAGGCCGGGCTGGCCCGCTGGCTGCTGACCAACGAAGCCGCCGCCCTGCGCGCCCGGACCCGGCAGCTCGCCGACGGCCGGCGCAGCGCCGTCGCCGCCGAAGCCCAGACGCTGCGCCGCCTCGAACGCGACCTGCACGACGGGCCCCAGCAGCGGCTGGTGCGGCTCAACATGGACCTCGAAGCGGTCGCCCGACGCCTCGACTCCGAGGATCCGGCGCGGGCCCGGGTGCTCGTCGACGACATGATCACGCAGAGCCACGAGGCGCTCGCCGAACTCCGCGCGCTGTCCCGGGGGATCGCGCCGCCGGTGCTCGCCGACCGCGGTCTGCGCGCCGCGCTCGCGCAGGCCGCCGGGCGGTCGCCGGTACCGGTGACGCTGGCCAGCGAGATCGCCGATGGGCAGCGGTTCGCCTCCGCCGTGGAGAACACCGCCTACTTCGTGGCCAGTGAAGCGCTCGCCAACGCCGCCAAGCACTCCGGGGCGCCCCGGTGCGAAGTCTCCGTCCGGGCGGACCGCGACACCCTGCACCTGCGGATCGCCGACGACGGCCGCGGCGGCGCGCACATCGGCAAAGGCCACGGACTCGCGGGCCTCGCCGACCGGGTCGCCGCCGTCGAAGGTACGTTGGAGATCACCAGCCCGCCCGGCGGCCCGACCGTCGTCGCCGCGGCCATCCCGCTCACCGGGGTCGGCGAGGACCGCGGACCGGGCGCCTGACGAGGGGGAACCGGAACCCGTGCTGCGCATCGTGCTCGCCGAGGACTCGCTGCTGCTGCGCGAGGGACTGGTCCGCCTGTTCGACGAGGCCGGCGCCCAGGTCGTCGCCGCGGTCGGGGACGCCCCCGAACTGCTGGCTGCGGTCCGGGAATACCGTCCGGACGTCGCGGTGGTCGACGTGCGCATGCCGCCGACGTTCACCGACGACGGCCTGCGCGCGGCCGTGGAGATCCGCCGCACCGTCCCGGGCACGGCCGTCCTGATGCTCTCCCAGTACGTCGAAGAGTCCTACGCCGCCGACCTGCTGACGACCGGCGGCGGCGTCGGCTACCTGCTCAAGGACCGGGTCGCCAAGCTCGGCGAACTGACCGACGCACTCGAACGCGTCGCGGCGGGCGGCACCGCCCTCGACCCGGAGGTCGTGGCGGCGCTGTTCAGCACCCGCACCCGCCGCGACCCGCTGGAGAAGCTCAGCCCGCGCGAACGCGAGGTGCTCGCACTGATGGCGGAAGGCCGCCGCAACCAGGCCATCGGCCGCGCGCTGACGCTGAGCCCGGGCACGGTGGAGAAGCACATCGCGGCGATCTTCGACAAGCTCGGCCTGCCGCCGTCGGCGGACGACCACCGGCGCGTGCTCGCCGTCCTGGCGTGGCTGCGCGGCACGCCGCCGACGGCGAGCTGACCGGAGCCGACCGGAGCCGACCGGAACCGACCGGAGCCGACCGGAACCGACTCGAACCGCTTACTGCTTCGCGACCGTCATCGTGTCCACGACCACCCCGGCCTTCGGCGTGCCGTCCGTCGCGCCGCCCTCGACGCCTGCGTCGGCGATCCGCCGGACGACGTCCATGCCGTCCGTGACCGTGCCGAACGGCGTGTAGTTCGGCGGGAGCTGGGTGTCGTTCCAGACGATGAAGAACTGGCTGCCGTTGGTGCCCGGCCCGGCGTTCGCCATCGCGAGCGTGCCCTTCGGGTACGTCGCCCCGGCCAGGTTCTCGTCCGAGAACTGGTAGCCCGGCCCGCCGCTCCCGGTGCCCGTCGGGTCGCCGCACTGCAGGACGTAGATGCCCTCCGTGGTGAGCCGGTGGCACGGGCTGTGGTCGAAGTAGCCCTTCGACGACAGGAACGCGAAGGAGTTCACGGTCGTCGGCGCCTTCGCGGCGTCGAGCTTGAAGGCGACCGTGCCGCAGTTCGTCTTCAGGGTCATCGTGTACGACCCGCTCGGGTCGATCGTCATCGGCGGCGACGGGAACGACATCGCCGACGACGTCGGCGTCTCCTGCGCGCACCCGGCGGCGTTCGCCTGACCGGTCGGGGCGTCGGGAACCGCGGGTGCGGTCGCCGTGTCCGACGCCGTGGGCGTCGAAGTCGCGGTGGGCGTGGCCCGCGACGGGCTCGTCGTCGGCGTCGCGGTCGGCGTCGCCGAGTTCGACGACGCCGCGTCCGACGAATCTCCGTCGTCGTTCACCGCCCACAGGATTCCGCCCGCGACGAGCGCTCCCACGACCACCGCGGCGCCGACCGCCAGGGCGACCTTGCGGTTCCTTCCCCCGGGACCCTGCGGAGCAGGCGGACCCGGGGGATAGGCGGGGGGCAGCGGCGGGCCCGGCGGGTAGCCGGGGGGCGCCTGCCCGGGAGGCGGAGGCGGAATCTGGTGCCCTGTCGGACTTCCCGCGGGTGGCGGATACGCCCCGGGGGCACCCGCGCCCGGCCACTGCGGACCCGCGCCCGGCCCGCCTTGCCCGCCCGGTCCACCCGGCCCCGGTCCGGCTCCCGGCCACCCCGGCTGCCCCGATTGCCCCGGCTGCGGCCCCGGCCACCCGCCCTGCTGGTCGTCCACGCGCCCGCTCCTCGCTCGGTGTCGTCGTGCGCTGGGAGCCTATGGCGTACGGGCGGAAGACACGGCTCCGCAGCGCCAAGTCCGGACCAACGGCGGGCCAATGTCCGACCGGGTGGCGGCCGCGCCGACCCGGACCCGGGACGCGGATGGGGCGGCAGACACCCTCTGCCGCCCCACCCGCATGGTCGCCGTCCCGCGGGCTCAGCCCACGTGCGCCAGCGGCTGCGCCGCCTTCTCGTCCGCACTCGCCGCCCGGCCCGTCCGCGGCGTCCGCAGCACCACCAGCGCCAGCACCACCGACGCCGCCAGCAGCACCGTGCCGACCGTGAAGGCCAGGTGGAACCCGCCGGTCAGGGCCGCCGCCTCGGACTTGCCGTCGCCGCGCAGCGTGTCGGCCCGCGACGTCGACAGGGTGTTCAGGAGCGCCACGCCCAGCGCCGCGCCGATCTGCTGGGTGGTGCTGAACAGCCCGGACACCACGCCCGCGTCCTCCGGACCGGCGTCGGACATCGCCAGCGTCGCGAGCGCGGGCAGCACCAGACCGCCGCCGCCGAGCAGGACGAACACCGGCAGCAGGTCCACCGCGTAGGCGCCGTCCACCGGCACCCGCGTCAGGTACGCCATCGCCGCGGTCAGCATCAGCAGCCCGCCCACCAGGACGTTGCGCGCCCCGAAGCGCCCGATCAGCCGCGCGGACAGGCCCAGCGACACCGCGCCGATCGCGAACGCCGTCGGGAACATGCCCCATCCGGACTTCGCCGGGCCGTAGCCGAGGACGTGCTGCATGTAGAGCACGACCAGCACCTGGAAGCCGAACATCGCGGCGATGGTGAAGACCTGCAGCACGTTGGCGCCGGTCACGTTGCGCGAGCGGAACGTGCGCAGCGGCAGCAGCGGTTCGGCGGCCAGGTGCTGGCGCACCGCGAACAGCGCCAGCAGCGCCAGCGAACCGGCCACGAGCAGCCACGTCTTGGCCGAACCCCAGCCGTACGCCTCGGCCTTCACCACCGCGAACACCAGCAGCATCAGCCCGGCGGTGACCAGCGCCGCGCCTGCCACGTCCGCCTTGCCGCGCGGCCCCGTGGGCGTGTCGGGGGACAGGATGCGCGCGGACAGCAGCAGTGTCAGCACGCCGATCGGCAGGTTGACCAGGAAGATCCAGTGCCAGCTGGCCGCTTCGGTGAGGACTCCGCCGAGGACCAGGCCGAGGGATGCGCCGGCCGCGCCGACGAAGCTGAACGCGCCGATGGCCTTGCCCTGTTCGGCCGGCTCCGGATACAGCGTGACGATCATGCCGAGGCTCACCGCGGACACCATCGCCCCGCCCGCGCCCTGCACGAACCGGGCCGCGAGCAGCATTTCCGGGCTCGTCGCGACGCCGCAGAGGACCGACGCGACGGTGAAGACCGCGAGTCCGGCGAGGAGGACCCGCTTGCGGCCGAACAGGTCGCCGAGGCGTCCGGACAGCAGCAGGAGACCGCCGAACGCGATCATGTAGATGTTCATGACCCAGGCCAGGTCGGCCGACGAGAAGCCCAGGTCGTCGGCGATCGACGGGAGCGCGACGGTCACGATCGTGCCGTCCAGGATCACCATCAGGACACCGGCGCACAGCAGCGCCAGCGCCAGTGTGCGCGGATATGCGCGCCGGTCGGACCGGGGGGATTGCGCCAGCTCTGCCATCGTCCGAAGCCTCCGAGTGTGCACGGCGAGTGCGAAGGGCAGTCGCCTGCCCGCAGGAGTGACGCTAGCAGATAGTTTTGTTAGAGACGATATTTTGTTGTTCGATTTCTTGAGGATCAGCCCTGGCTGCCCGTGTGCCCGCCGCGGCGCACCGGCCGTCCGGACTCGACCGGGGTGGACAACCGCCCGTTGACCAGGCGGTACAGGTTGCGCACGAACGCCTCGCGTTCGTCCTCGGGGATCGCGTTCAGCACGTCGGCATGCACCGCGTCGACCAGCTCGCGGCCCTGCGCGGCCCTGGCCAGGCCGGCGTCGGTCACCGTGATGATCCGGGCGCGCCGGTCGGTCGGCGACGGGCGGCGCTCCGCCAGGCCCTTCTTCTCCAGGGCGTCGACGGTCAGCACCATCGTGGTCTTGTCCAGATCGGTGTGCTCGGCGAGCTGGATCTGGGTGAACTCACCCTGCTGGGCGTGCACCAGGACACAGTGCCCGCGCGGCGTCACGTCGATCTCCGCCAGCCGGGCGGTGAGTTCCGTCGCCAGGACGTGCCCGGCGTGCGAGAACAGGTAGGAGAGGTCCGGCGCGCGCAGCCGCGCCGGGTCGTCGGAGTCGGCGGGGCCGCATCCGGGCGGGGTCTGGGCGGTCTCGGTGGTGTCGGCGCTCATGCCCCGAGCGTAGCGCGGTGTGTCCGAAATGGGATTATCCCGTATCGGATCATCCCGTCGGTGACCGACAAGGGGCGGACCGGCCGACCGAACGCCGCGGTCCGAGAAGGAGACCGTGCGTAGTCGTCAGGTAGTTCGGAAGGCGCACGGCTGCTCCCGAAGACGTAGAACGCGGTGTGACTACCGGTCGATGCCCGGGCCCTACGCCGAGTGATCCCCTGGAATGGCCGCGGTCGTGGGGCCGCGGCACCCTCCAGGGAAAGGCATGCTCCATGCCCGTCGTACTACGCACCGCAGGAAAAGTCGCGCTGCCGCTCGGCGTTACCGCGCTGGCCGCCGGCGCGATCACCTACGGTCCCGCCGCCTTCGCGGACGACTCGGACCCCAAGCTCCCCGTCCTGACGGCCGATCAGGTCGTCGCCAAGATCGCCGGTGCCACGAACGAGACGTTGTCCGGCACCGTCGACCTCACCACCGACCTCGGCCTGCCCGCACTGCCCGGACGCGGCTCCGCCGACCCGTCCGGCCTGGTGTCCGGGACGCACACGCTCCGCGTCGCGGTCGACGGCCCCGACCGGCAGCGCATCGGCATCCGCGCCGACCTCGCCGAATACAACATCGTGCACAACGGCCGCGATGTGTGGACGTACGACAGCCGCCGCAACGCGGCCACCCACACCCTGCTGCCGGAACAGCAGGCCGGGCAGGCCGGGCAGACCGGGCAGGCCAAGGAGCCCGGCACCGCGCTGCCCGGTGCGGCGATCACCCCGCAGGACGCCGCGGCCAAGCTGCTCGACCTCGCCAAGCAGAGCGGCACCACGGTCACCGCGGCCGGCACCGACAAGGTCGCCGGACGGTCGGCCTACAAGCTCCGCCTCGCGCCCGCACAGCCCGGCAGCCTGCTCGCCGGGGCGACCGTGTGGGCGGACGCGGAGACCGGCGTCCCGCTGCGCGTCGTCGTGGACACCGCGAAGGGCGGCAAGCCCGCCCTCGACGTCGGCTTCACCGACGTGTCGTTCGCGAAGCCCGCGGCCGGCACCTTCGACTTCAAGCCGCCGTCCGGCGCCAAGGTCGACGAGAAGAACACCGCCGCGGACGACGCCGCCAAGAACGCCAAGGAACCGTTCGACCTCACCAAGCTCACCGCCGGATTCCGCGGCACCGAGCCGAAGACGCACGGCGAAGGCTGGAACACCGTGGTCGAACTCCGGCTGCCCGCCGGGGTCTCCGCCAAACCGTCCGCACCGCAGCCGCAGGCCGGCGGCAAGGACCAGACCAAGGACACGAAGGAGGCCAAGAAGGACCGGCCCGGGATCGCGGATCTGCTGAGCAAGGCCGGCAGCCGGGTCTCCGGGCCCTGGGGCGAAGGCACCCTGTTCAGCACACGAGTGGCCACCGTCCTGGTGACCGACGACGGCCGGGTGTTCGCCGGCGCCGTCGACGGCGCGACGCTGCAGCAGGCCGCGGGGACGGCAGCCCGATGACCACGTCCACGGCGGCCGTCGCGCCCACTCCCGGCACCACCGCCGCGCAACCGGACGGCGCATCGGTCGTCGTCACACGCGGGCTGTCCAAGCGGTACGGCCGCGACCGGCTCGCCGTGGACGGACTCGACCTGGTCGTCCCGGCCGGTGCGGTGTTCGGCTTCCTCGGCCCGAACGGCTCCGGCAAGACCACCACCATCCGCATGCTCATGGGCCTGATCAAGCCCACCTCCGGCACCGCCACCGTCCTCGGCGGCGCCATGCCCGGAGCGGCCGGCGCGGTCCTGCCCCGCGTCGGCGCGCTCATCGAAGGACCCGCGCACTACGGCTTCCTCACCGGCCGGGAGAACCTCGCCCGGCTCGACGCCGCCGACCGCACCGCCGACCCGGCCACCCGGAAGCGGCGCATCGACGAAGCCCTCGCCCGGGTCGGCCTGTCCGCCGTCGGCGACCGCAAAGCCCGCGCCTACTCGCTCGGCATGAAGCAGCGCCTCGGCATCGCCTCCGCCCTGCTCCGGCCCCGCGACCTGCTCGTCCTCGACGAACCGACCAACGGCCTGGACCCGCAGGGCATGCGTGAGATCCGCGCGCTCATCCGCAGCCTCGCCGCGGACGGGACCACGGTGTTCCTGTCCTCCCACCTGCTCGACGAGATCGAACAGGTCTGCACCCACGCCGCGATCATGAGCCGCGGCCGGCTCGTCACCCAAGGCACCGTCGACGAACTGCGCTCCGCCGTACGCGGCCGCCTGCGCGTCGGCACCCCGGACGCCGGCCGCGCCGCGGTCGTCCTCGCCGAACTCGGCCTCGCCCACGTCGCCACCACCGGCGACGGCGTCGAAGCCGACCTCGGCGACCTGGCCGCCGAAGACGTGTGCGCGGCACTCGTCCGCCGCGACGTCCGGGTCCGCTCGTTCACCACACACGGCGATTCGCTCGAAGACGCGTTCGTCGCACTCACCGGGGAGGGTTTCGATGTCGAGAGCTGATGTCCTGCCGGCTGCCGCGGTCCGCCGCGCCCACGCCCCGGCCCTGCCGCGCGCCCGCGGGCTGGTGTTCAGCGAGATGCGCATCGTGTTCCGCCGCCCGCGCACCTACGCGATGCTCGGGCTCCTCGCCGCGATCCCCGTGCTGCTCGGTATCGCCCTGCGCTGGTTCACCAGCGGCGGCGGCGGAAACGGCGACGGCGACGGCGGCCTGGAGTTCGTCTCCCAGGTCACCAACAACGGGCTGTTCCTGGTCTTCGCGTCGCTCGCCGCCACGCTGCCGTTCTTCCTGCCGATGACCGTCGGGGTCGTGGCCGGCGACGCGATCGCCGGGGAGGCGAACAGCGGGACCTTGCGCTACCTGCTGGTCGCCCCGGCGGGCCGCATCCGACTGCTGCTCGTCAAATACACGGGCCTGGTGGCGTTCTGCTTCGCCGCGACGTTCACCGTCGCGCTGTCCGCGCTGGCCACCGGGGCCGCACTGTTCCCGATGGGGGATGTGCCACTGCTCAACGGGGATCGGATCTCGATGGGCGAAGCGCTCGTGCGCGCCATGCTGATCGCGGTCTGTGTCGCGGTGTCGCTGCTCGGGCTCGCCGCCATCGGGCTGTTCGTGTCGACGCTCACCGCCGTGCCGGTCGCGGCGATGGCGACCACCGTGGGCCTGGTGATCGTCTCCGCGATCCTCGCGTCCATCCCGCAGTTCCACGCCCTGCACCCCTGGCTGTTCGGCGACAAGTGGATGTCCTTCGGCGACCTGCTGCGCGAACCCGTGCCCACCGGCGGGGTGATCCGCAACATCGAACTCCAGGCCGCCTACACGCTGGTCTTCGGCGCGGCCGCCTGGGCGCGCATGAGCGACCGCGACGTCACCTGTTGAGCGAACTTGTCCCGGGCCGGGCCTGCGATCGGCCGCGACGACGTAGTCTGGGAGCCGGTTGGACAGTCAGCCGAATCCGGGCTTCGCCGACGCGGCCTTCGCCGTACGCCTGTGCGCTGCCCGGCCTCCCGCGCTGCCCGCGGACCCGAGGTGGGGGCCACGATGTCCGACCCGTTCAATCCCGAGGCGAGTTCCTTCGCGCTGCCGTTCCGCACGCGCCCGTTCGACCTGCTGCGCGACGCGGTCATCCCGTACCCGGTGCGGCCGCTCCGCCCGCAGACCCTCGCCGCCGCCGACCTGCTCGCGGCGGTCGGCGAGTTGGCGCTGCGCGGCGTCCGCGGGGTCCGCGACGTGACCCTGGCCTTCTGGCGCGAGCACGAACTCCTCGCCGAAGTCTCCACGGACGACGACCTCAGCGAAGTGGTGGGCGCCCACGACGTCACCCGCCCCGGCCCGGTCGCCGACGTGCTGCGCAGCGGCGGCATGGTGCACCTGCCCGACCTCGACCGGGAGCCCCGCTGGCCGGACGCGGCACGCGAGTTGCGGGTCCGCGGCGTGCGCTCGTGCGCCGCCGCCGCGCTGCGCCGCCCGCGGTTCAGCCTGGCCGTGGTGGTCTACTCGCCCGGCCCGCTGTCCGGCGTGCAGGACCTGGACGTGCTGCTGGGGGAGTGGGTCGCGGCCGTCGTCCGGGCCCGGGTCCGCGGCGTGGTGTGACCGGCGGGTCCGCGGGAGGTCAGCGGCGGACCTGGCGCTCCACGTCGGTGACCAGCGTGCGGGCCACGTCCGCGAGCTTCACGTTCTTCTTCTGCGACACCGAACGCAGCGCGCTGAACGCCGCTTCCGAGTCGAGGCGGCGCTGCGCCATGAGAATGCCCATGGCCTGCCCGATCGTGCCGTGCGTGCCCAGCGCCGCGGACAGGTCGGCGAACCGCATCTCGGCGGCCAGGCGTTCCTCCTGTTCCTGGGCCACCGCGACCCGGGCGGCCAACCGGATCTCGAACTCCCGCACCACGAGCGAGGCCAGCGCCTCCAGGATGTCGGTGCGGTCGTACGGCACCGGCCGCGGCGCGGTGTCGAACACCGCCATCGTGCCGATGCTGTGCCCGTCCGCGGTCCGCAGCGGCACCCCGAAGTAGTGCCGCACCCCGAACGGTCCTGCCACCAGCGGGTTCGGGCAGGCCAGCGGATCGATCTCGGCGTTCGCCAGGCCGAGCGGCTCGCCGGTGACCACGACGGTGTGGCACAGGCCGGGGCCGATCGGCACGCCCGGGAGATCGAGGCCGTGCCGGCCGTGGAACCAGATGTCGTCCTCGTCGACGACCGTCACGACGGCGTAGGGCGTGCCGAACAGGCGGGCGGCCAGCGCCGCGATCTCGTGGTAGCAGTCCGGCGGGATGTCCAGGACCTGCCAGCGGCGGATCGCCTCGGCCCGCGCTTTGGCGTGCGGATCCGCGTACGGCAGCGCCGGGTTCGCCAGGTCGCCGCCGTGCGTGCCGGTCCCGGTGGATCCCGTGGTGGATTCTGCGGTGGAGTTCGCCGTGGAGTCCGCGGTGGAGTTCGCCCCGTTGTCGCTCACATGTCCCACGTAAGCACGGCGGGCCGGGCGGCAGGGCGGAAATGCGGAAATGTGAAAAAGGCGGAAAAGGCGAAAAGACCGAGGCCCCGGCGAAGGATGCCGGGGCCTCGACCTGCATAGTGGCGGACCGTCAGGAAATGGTCCAGGTGTCGTTGCCGGAAATCAGCGCGGCAAGGTCGCCCGCGCCGCGCGCCGCGGTGTCCGCGGCGAGCTGGTCGGCCATGAGCGTGTCGTACACCGGGCGCTCGACGTTGCGGAACACGCCGATCGGGGTGTGGTAGTTGCTCGTGAGGTCGCCCAGCCGGGACAGCGCGAACGCCAGCTCCGGGTTCTCCGCGTGCGCGTCGTGCACGAGGAGCGCGTCTTCGCCGACCTCCGCGACCTCGGCCACGTCCAGCTGCCCGGACGCGTTGCGGACCACGCCGTAGCGCAGGTCCGTGCCGAACTTGACCGGCTGCCCGTGCTCCAGGCGGATGGTCACGTCGTCGCGCGTGTCCGGGTCCTTGAGCTGGTCGAACGCGCCGTCGTTGAAGATGTTGCAGTTCTGGTAGATCTCCACCAGCGCGGTACCCGGGTGCGCCGCCGCCTCGCGCAGCACCGAGGTGAGGTGCTTGCGGTCGGAGTCGATGGTCCGCGCGACGAACGTCGCCTCGGCGCCGATCGCGATGCTGACCGGGTTGAACGGGTGGTCCAGCGAGCCGAGCGGCGTCGACTTGGTGATCTTGCCGGTCTCGGACGTCGGCGAGTACTGGCCCTTGGTCAGCCCGTAGATCCGGTTGTTGAACAGCAGGATCTTGAGGTTGACGTTGCGGCGCAGCGCGTGGATCAGGTGGTTGCCGCCGATGGAGAGCGCGTCGCCGTCACCGGTGACCACCCACACGCTCAGGTCCTGCCGCGACGAGGCCAGGCCGGTCGCGATGGCCGGGGCGCGCCCGTGGATCGAGTGCATGCCGTACGTGTTCATGTAGTACGGGAAGCGGCTGGAGCAGCCGATGCCCGACACGAACACGATGTTCTCCTTGCGGAGCCCCAGTTCCGGCAGGAAGCCCTGCACCGCCGCCAGGATGGCGTAGTCGCCGCAGCCCGGGCACCAGCGCACTTCCTGGTCCGACTTGAAGTCCTTCATGGACTGCTTCTCGTCGGTCTTGGGCACGAGCGCGAGCGCCGGGAGGCCACGGCCGCGGCCGTCGGCCCCGGACGAGAGGGATGCCTCAGACACTTTCGATGACCTCCTGGATCACGTGGGCCAGTTCCTCGGCCTTGAACGGCAGACCGCGGACCTGGTTGTACGCGATGGCGTCGACGAGGTACTTGGCGCGCAGCAGCAGAGCGAGCTGCCCCAGGTTCATCTCGGGGACGATCACCTTGTCGTACTTCTTGAGCACCTCGGCGGTGTTCGCCGGGAAGGGGTTGAGGTGGCGCAGGTGGGCCTGCGCGACCTTGCCGCCCTGGGCCCGCACGCGGCGGACGCCCGCGGCGATCGGGCCGTAGGTCGAGCCCCAGCCGACCACCAGGACCTTCGCGTCGCCGGTCGGGTCGTCGACCTCCAGCTCGGCGATGTCCTTGGCGATGCCGTCGACCTTGGCCTGGCGGACCCGGACCATGAAGTCGTGGTTCGCCGGCTCGTAGTTGATCGTGCCGATGCCGTCGGCCTTCTCGATGCCGCCGATGCGGTGTTCGAGACCGGGCGTGCCGGGCACCGCCCACGGGCGGGCCAGTGTCTCCGGGTCGCGCTTGTACGGCCAGAAGACCTTGGTGCCGTCTTCGTTCTCGTGGTTCGGCTCGGTCGCGAACTCGACGCGCAGGTCGGGCAGGTCGTCGACGTTCGGGATCCGCCACGGCTCGGAGCCGTTGGCGAGGTAGCCGTCGGACAGCAGGAAGACCGGCGTGCGGTACTTCAGCGCGATCCGGGCGGCTTCGATCGCGGCGTCGAAGCAGTCGCCGGCGGTGCGCGGCGCGACGATCGGCACGGGGGCCTCGCCGTTGCGGCCGAACATCGCCTGGAGCAGGTCGGACTGCTCGGTCTTGGTGGGCAGGCCGGTGGACGGCCCGCCGCGCTGCACGTCGACGATCAGCAGCGGCAGTTCGAGGGAAACCGCCAGGCCGATCGCCTCGGACTTGAGCGCGACGCCCGGACCCGAGGTGGTGGTGATGCCGAGCGCTCCGCCGAAAGCGGCGCCGAGGGCCGCGCCGATGCCGGCGATTTCGTCTTCCGCCTGGAACGTGCGGACGTCGAAATTCTTGTGCTTGGCAAGCTCGTGCAGGATGTCCGAGGCCGGGGTGATCGGGTACGACCCGAGGTACACCGGGAGCTCGGCGCGCTGCCCGGCGGCGACCAGGCCGTAGGCGAGCGCGAGGTTGCCGGTGATGTTCCGGTAGGTGCCGGCCGGCAGCTTGGCGGGCGCGACCTCGTAGGAGACCGCGAACCCTTCGGTGGTCTCGCCGAAGTTCCAGCCCGCCTTGAAGGCCGCGACGTTGGCCTCGGCGATGACCGGCAGCTTGGCGAACTTCTTCTGCAGGAACGCGATCGTCGACTCGGTCGGGCGGTGGTACAGCCACGACAGCAGGCCGAGCGCGAACATGTTCTTCGCGCGCTCCGCGTCCTTCTTGGAGATGTCGAACGCGGCGAGCGACTCGACGGTGAGCGTCGTGAGCGGCACCGCGTGGATGTTGTAGGCGTCCAGCGAGCCGTCTTCGAGCGGGTTGGTCGCGTAGCCGACCTTGGCCATGGCCCGCTTGCTGAACTCGTCGGTGTTGACGATGATCTCGGCGCCGCGCGGCAGGTCGCGGATGTTGGCCTTGAGGGCCGCCGGGTTCATCGCGACCAGGACCGTCGGGGCGTCGCCCGGGGTCAGGATGTCGTGGTCGGCGAAGTGCAACTGGAAGCTGGACACACCCGGCAGAGTTCCGGCTGGCGCGCGGATCTCGGCGGGGAAGTTGGGCAGAGTCGACAGGTCGTTGCCGAAGCTGGCCGTTTCGGACGTGAAACGGTCTCCGGTCAACTGCATTCCGTCACCGGAATCGCCCGCGAACCGGATGACAACCCGGTCGATCTGCTTGACCTGTTTGGTCACTGGTGAGGACCTCCTCGGCGCTGCGGCAGGTCGTCCGCGCACCGCGCGGATGTCGCAGTTTCATCGTACGGCTGTACAAGAAGGGCCCTGGCCGGGCCCCGGTGGTGCACGGGAGCGATTCGATGCCGGATTTCAGCCCGAAAAGGTGGATTGTGTCCGTCTTTCCGGATGTGGCCGAGCCCGTGACGGGTCAGCCTCCGATCGCGGGGATGATCGCACGGGTCGGTGAATCCGCTCATCAGAGTGTCAGGATCCGAGATAAGCGAGTACTGCCAGAACCCTTCTGTGATCGGTCTCACTGGGGGCGAGGCCGAGCTTCCCGAAGATGTTGCTGACGTGCTTTTCGACCGCGCCGTCGGACACCACCATCGCCTGCGCGATGGCGCCGTTGCTGCGTCCCTCGGCCATGTAGCCGAGCACCTCGCGCTCCCGGGGGGTGAGGGTGACCAGCACGTTCTGCTTGCGGCTGCGGCCGAGCAGCTGGGAGACGACCTCCGGGTCGAGCGCGGTGCCGCCCTTGGCGACCCGCACCACGGCGTCGACGAAATCGCCGACGTCCGCGACCCGGTCCTTGAGGAGGTACCCCACGCCGCTGGTGCTGCCCGCGAGCAGCTCGGTGGCGTACTGCTCCTCGACCGCCTGCGACAGGATCAGCACCCCGACGCTCGGCAGTTCCGCGCGCATCCGCACGGCCGCCTTGATCCCCTCGTCGGTGAACGTCGGCGGCATGCGCACGTCCACGACGCACACGTCCGGACGCATCTCCGCGGCGGCGACGAGCAGCTGCTCGGCGTCGTCCACGGCCGCCACCACCTCGTGCCCGCGGTCGACCAGCAGGCGGGTCAGACCGTCCCGGAGCAGTACCGAATCCTCAGCGATCACGACGCGCACGGCGCTCGCAGCCTCCATCCCGCAACCCGGGACCCCGTGCCCCGACGGGCACCAGTGTCCCGGATCGCGGAGGCTGCGGGGCGCGCAGGCAGCCGCCGGGCGCGGTCCTCCGCGCCCGGCGGCCTGCGGCTACATCGGCAGCGTCACCGTGACGCGGGTCGGTCCGCCCTTCGGGCTGACCACCTTCAGCGTGCCGCCCACGCCCCGGACGCGTTCGGTGAGGCCGGCCAGGCCCGTGCCGTGCGCCGGGTCCGCGCCGCCGCGGCCGTCGTCCTCGACGACCGCCACCAGCCGGTCGCGCTCCGCGTGCACCGCCACCGACGCCCGCGTCGCGCCGCTGTGCTTGGACACGTTCGTCAGCAGCTCGCTCACGCAGTAGTAAGCCGCCTGCTCCACCGGCGCGCTCGGCCGCGTCGGCAGGTCCACGCCGACCGCCACCGGCACCGTGCACTTCGCGGCCACCGCGGACAGCGCCGCGTCCAGGCCGCGGTCGGTAAGCACCGCCGGATGGATGCCCCGCGCGAGGTCGCGCAGTTCGCGCAGCGCCAGCTTCACCTCGTTGTGCGCCTCGACCACCATGCGCTGCGCGCTCTCCGGGTCGTCGGACATCTTCTCCTTGGCCAGGCCCAGGTCCATCGCCAGCGACACCAGCCGGGCCTGCGCCCCGTCGTGCAGGTCGCGCTCGATCCGCCGCATGTCGGACGCCGCGGTGTCGACCGCCGCGCCGCGGCTCTCGGTCAGGTCCTGCACCTGCTGGGACAGGAACGCCGGGCCGAGCAGGCCGCGCACCATCACCCGGTCCACCCACGCGATGCCGCGGATCACCTGCGGGGTGAGGAACAGCAGCAGCACGCCGACCGCGAACGTCGCGGTCACCCACAGCGGGCCGGTCAGGTAGAAGTCGTCGCCGGGCTGCTTGGGCCCGTCGCCCCACAGCATCGCGCCCGGCTGGTCGGCCGACCGGAACAGCGGCTGGGTCGCCGGATAGCTGATGGTCGCCAGCGTCGCCGACCACAGGGTGACCACCGCGGTGAACGTGAGGATGCTCCACGGCAGCATCAGGAACAGGTAGAGCGCGGCGCGCCAGCCCGTGCCGTCGGCCAGACCGCTCTTGATCCAGCCCCACGCGCCGGGCGTCTTCTGCCTGAACCGCTCCGGCCGCGCGACGTCCTCGTCGAGGAGGGCGCGGGCCCGGCCGCGTTCCATCGCGCCCCAGCCGCGGCACGCCAGGACCACCGCCGCGATCAGCGGCAGTCCGAGCAGGAACAGCGGCGTCAGGCCGATGCCCAGCACGACGAACACGACCACGAAGACGAAGCCGAGGATGCCGACGAACAGATTCAGCATCAGATAAATGGACTCGCCCCAGGTCCGCGCGCTGAACGGGGCACGCCAGAAACCGGGGCGCGGCACCGGGGCGCGGAGTGCGCGGCCGGGCACGGTGGTACCAGCTGTCGACATCGGGCGGTCCTCGCTCGGGGAATCTGCGGACGATCCTTGCAGTACCACTCTCGCGGCCGACGGCCGCCGGTCCCATGGCGCACGTCGGTGTTTCCGTAGTGGGGTTGTCCCTACCCACCCTCGTGCACCCGGGTGGCGGCGCGCCACGGCGCGGCCACGGACGGTGCGGACAGGTCAGGGCCAATCCCCCTAGACTCCCGTGCCACGAAGACAACGCAGACAACGCACACGACACGCCAGGGGACGTACCAAGGTGACCGCACACGGCTACTTCAGTACGTACGCACTCGTCGGACTCGTGTTCCTCGTCGGCTGCGCGTTCGTCGCCGCGGCCTTCGCGGCGAACCGGCTGCTGCGGCCGCACGCGCCGTCGACCGAGAAGCTGATGGCGTACGAATGCGGCGTGGACCCGGTGGGCACGGGTTGGGCCCAGACCCACATCCGGTACTACATCTACGCTTACTTGTACGTGATCTTCGCCGTCGACGCGATCTACCTGTTCCCGTGGGCCACCGTGTTCGCGGACCCCGGGTACGGCGCGACGACCCTCGTCGAGATGTTCGTGTTCGTCGGGTTCCTCGCGATCGGACTGCTGTACGCGTGGCGGAAGGGCGTGCTGACGTGGACGTGACGCGGCGCTCACCCGGGCCGGTGGTGCTCCCGGCCCCCAAACTCGGCCCGCTGTCCCGGCTGGCCCCGGACCCGATCCGGCTGGTGCTCAACTGGGGCCGCAAGTATTCGCTGTGGGTCTTCAACTTCGGACTGGCGTGCTGCGCGATCGAGTTCATCGCGACGTCGATGGCCAAGCACGACTTCATCCGGCTCGGCGTGATCCCGTTCGCGCCCGGCCCCCGGCAGGCCGATCTGATGATCGTGTCGGGGACGGTCACGGACAAGATGGCGCCCGCGATCAAGCGGCTGTACGAGCAGATGCCGGAGCCGAAATACGTCATCTCGTTTGGCTCGTGCGCCAACTGCGGCGGTCCCTACTGGGATTCGTACTGCGTGACCAAGGGCGTCGACCAGATCATCCCGGTCGACGTGTACGTGCCCGGCTGCCCGCCGCGGCCCGAGGCGCTGCTCCAGGGCATCCTCAAGCTCCAGGAGAAGATCGCCGGCGAGTCGCTCGCGGACCGGTACCCGGAGCCGGAGGAGGACGCGGACCCGAAGGCGGGGCGCGGCAACCCGGCGCGGGCGAAGTCCGCCGCCCGCGCGCGGCGGGACAGCGGCGCGGTGCTGTCCGAGGCGGACGGGCCCGGCGGGACGCCGGGGCTGCCCGCCGGGGCGTTCCGGCGGGGCCTGGTCGCCCCGCCCGCGGCGCCGGGCGGTGCGGAGTGACGCCCGAGGAGATCCGCGGCGCGCTCGGCGCGGACACCGCGGTGTCCGACGCGTACGGCCTCGCTACCGCGGACGTGCCCGCCGAGGGGTGGATCGCGGCGCTGACGGCGGCGCGCGACACGCTCGGGCTCACCTTCTTCGACTGGCTGACCGCGGTCGACGAATCGGACGCCTTCACCATCGCCGTGCACGTGTGCGCGGCGCCGGGACCGCGGCTGCTGCTGCGCACCCGGGTCCCGCACGACGCGCCGGTGCTGCCGACCGCGACCGGCGTGTTCGCGGGCGCGGGCTGGCACGAACGCGAGACCGCCGAGATGTTCGGCATCACCTTCGAAGGCCACCCGAACCCGGCCCCGCTGCTGCTCCCCGACGGTTTCGAAGGCCACCCGCTCCGCAAGGACTTCGTGCTGGCCTCCCGCGTGGCCAAGCCCTGGCCCGGCGCCAAGGAGCCCGGCGAGTCCGACCACGCCCCGGCCGGCGCCCGCTCCCCGGGCCGCCGCCGGATACTGCCTCCCGGCGTCCCGGACGCCTCCGAGTGGGGCCCGCAGGCCACCCCCCGCCCGGCAGCCCCCGAACCGTCGACGGGCCCGGACACACCCGACGCGCCCGCGCGCCCGGAGCGCCCCCGCCGCACCCGAAGCGCGGGCGAGGGCTCGGCGACCCAGCGGGGGAGCGGCGAGGCACCGCCGCAGCCTCCGACGGCGCCGGAACCCCCGGCCGCCCCGCGGCGCTCCCGCCGCGCGTCGGACGGCTCGGCGAGTCAGGGCGCCACCCCCGGACAACCGCCGGCTCCGGCCGCCCCGACTGCGCACGCCCCGACTCCCGACGTCCCGCCGTCCGGCGGCCCGCCCCGCGGCCGCCGCGCCTCCGACGGCGCCGCGAGCCAACGGGACACTTCGGCGACCCCGGACTCCGGCTCCCCCGCCGAGCCCGCTCCGCCCGACGCCCCCGCCCCCGAACCGTCGGCGCCCGCCGATCCCCGCCGTTCTCGCCGCGCCACCGACGGGTCCGCGACCCAGCGCGGTCCGCAGCCGCCCGCGGATCCCGAGCCCTCTGCCGAACCCGAGTCGCCGCCCGGCCCCGAGGAGGACGCGTGACCTTCCTCGACGTGCTCGTCCGCCTCGTCCTCGTCATGGCCGCCTTTATGGTGCTGCCGCTGCTCATCGGCCAGACCGAGCACAAGGTCATGGGCCACATGCAGGCACGGGTCGGCCCGATCTACGCCGGGGCCTTCCACGGCTGGGCGCAACTGGTCGCCGACGGGGTGAAGTTCGCCCAGAAGGAGGACGTCGTCCCGGCCGGAGCCGACCGGCGGATCTTCAAGCTGGCCCCGGCGATCGCGCTGATCCCGTACCTCGTCGTGCTCATCGCCATCCCGGTCGGGCCCGGCGACCAGGTCGGGCGCGCGATCGACGCCGGGGTGCTGTTCGTGCTCGCGGTCATGGGCATCGGGGTGCTCGGTTCGCTCATGGGCGGCTGGGCGTCCGCCAACAAGTACTCGCTGCTCGGCTCGCTCCGCACCGCCGCGCAGCTGATGTCCTACGAACTCCCCATGCTGCTCGCCGCCGCCAGCGTCGCGATGGCCGCCGGCACCCTGTCGCTCCCCGGCATCCTCGGCCAATGGGAGGCCTGGTGGCTCCCGTGGCAGGCGATCGGCGGCGTGGTCTTCTTCACCGCGGGCCTCGCCGAGCTGCAGCGTCCGCCGTTCGACATGCCGGTCGCCGACTCGGAGATCATCTTCGGCGCGTACACCGAGTACACCGGCCTCCGCTTCGCGCTCTTCCTCCTCGCCGAGTACGCCGGGATCCTCGTCCTGTGTGCCCTCACCACGGTGCTGTTCCTCGGCGGCTGGCACGGCCCCGGCTCGGAGCACCTCGGCTGGCTGTGGACGCTCGTCAAGACCGGGATCCTCGCCTTCGTGGTGATCTGGCTGCGGGTCAGCTACCCGCGGCTGCGCGAGGACCAGCTCCAGAAGCTCGCGTGGACCGGCCTCATCCCGCTCGCGCTCGCGCAATTGGTGCTCACCGGCGTCGTGAGGGTGGCGATCGCATGACCAGGAAGATCCCCGGTTCCGGGCTCGCCAAAGGCCTCGCCGTCACGCTCCGGACCATGACGAAGCGTTCCGTCACCCAGGGCTATCCCGAAGTCGCGCCCGAGCTGCCGCCCCGGTCCCGCGGCGTCATCGCGCTGTTCGAGGAGAACTGCACGGTCTGCATGCTGTGCGCCCGCGAGTGCCCCGACTGGTGCATCTACATCGACTCGCACAAGGAAGTCGTGCCCGCGAAGGAGCCCGGCGCCCGCGACCGCACGCGCAACGTCCTCGACCGCTTCGCCATCGACTTCGCGCTGTGCATGTACTGCGGGATCTGCGTCGAGGTCTGCCCGTTCGACGCCCTCTTCTGGTCGCCCGAGTTCGAATACGCGACCGACGACATCCGCGCGCTGACCCACGAGCGGGACACGCTGCGCGCCTGGATGTGGACCGTGCCCGCGCCGCCCGCGCTCGACGAGCGGGCCGAGGAACCCAAGGAGTTCGCGATGGCCCGCCGCGCGGCGGAGAAACTCGCGAAGGAACGTCAAGCCGGCCCCGGGACGGGGGAGGAGGCGTGACCGCCGTCGCCCGCGCCGCCGCCGACGTCTCCGGCCGCGGCGGCCCCGGCTTCCTGTCCCCGACCGGCGCGGAGATCGCGTTCGTGCTCATCGGCCTGGTCGTGCTCGGCGCCGCGCTGCTGGTGGTGACCACACAGCAGGTCGTGCACGCCGCCCTGTGGCTGGTCGTCACCCTCGGCGGGCTCGCCGCCGAGTACCTGCTGCTGACCGCCGAGTTCATCGCGTGGGTGCAGGTGCTCATCTACATCGGCGCGGTCGTCGTCCTGCTGCTGTTCGGGCTGATGCTCACCCGGGCGCCGATCGGCCGCTCGGCCGACGTGGACGCCCCGCAGCGCTGGCCCGCGCTGCTGGTCGCGACCGCGGCCGGGGCGACGCTGCTCACCGTGGTGGTCGACGCCTTCCACGCCACCTATCTCGACCTCGGCGACACCGCCGACGGCAGCGCCCGCGCCAACGGCGAGAGCCTGTTCCGCACCTGGGTCCTGCCGTTCGAAGTGCTGTCCGTGCTGCTGCTCGCCGCGCTCGTCGGCGCCATCGTGCTCTCCCGCGGCCGGGCCGCGGACCGGACGGAGACCGGGGCGGCCGCGGCCGGCCGGGCTCCCGGAAGACCGGGACGGTGACCGGGATGCACCTCGTCTACCCCCTCGTCCTCGCGGTGCTCCTGTTCGCCATCGGCCTCTACGGCGTCCTCGCCCGCCGCAACGCCGTCCTCGTGCTGATGTCCGTCGAACTCATGCTGAACGCGGTCAACATCAACCTCGTCGCGTTCGACATGTGGCTCCGCGACACCCTGCACGCGGGACAGGCGCTCACGCTGTTCGTCATCACCATCGCCGCCGCCGAGATCGGCCTGGGCCTGGCGATCGTGCTCATGGTGTTCCGCAACCGCGCCACGTCGGACGTCTCCGAGCTGCGCGACCTCGCCGAGCCCGGCATCGGCAAGGGCGCGAACGCCCGGAAGGCCCGAAAGACGGGGTCCCGTCGGATCAAGAGCGAGGCCGCATGATCACCGCCGCGGCACTCGCCACCGGCCTCCCGTTCCTCGCCGCCCTGCTCGGACTCGCCGTCGGCCGCCGGAGCCCCGCCGCCGCCCGCGTCCTCGCCGTCCTCCCGCTCGCCGCGGCCGCCGCACTCGCCATCGGCGTGGCCGCGGCGCACGGCGACGGCGGCGTGACCGAGGAAGGCCCCCGGCTCACCCCGACCGGCGCGCTCGGTATCACGCTGTCGCTGCGCATCGACGGCCTCGCGGCGCTCGTCGGCGCGCTGGTCGCGGTGGTGGCACTGCTCGTGCAGATCTACTCGACGGCCTACATGCGCAAGGACGAGCGGTACTCGTCCTACGCCGCGCTGATCTCGCTGTTCAGCTCGGCGATGCTGCTCGTCGTCTACACCGGCGACCTGCTGGTGCTGCTGCTCGGCTGGGAAGTGATGGGCATCTGCTCGTACTTCCTGATCGGGCACTACTGGGAGACGGAAGTCGCCCGGGCCGCCGCCGTGAAGGCGTTCCTCGTCACCAAGCTGGGCGACGTGCCGTTCCTCATCGGCATCCTCGTGCTCGGCGCGGGCAGCGGCTCGTTCCGCATCGGCGCGATCGTCGACAACGTGCCGCCCAGTGGCTCGGCCTACGTCACCGCGGGCGCGATCCTCATGCTCGGCGGCGTCGCCGGAAAGTCCGCCCAAGTACCGCTGCAGACCTGGCTTCCGGACGCCATGACCGGCCCGACCCCGGTCAGTGCGCTCATCCACGCCGCGACCATGGTCGCCGCGGGCGTGTACGTCGTCGCCCGGCTCTACCCGGTCTACCTCGCCTCCACCGCCGCGCTCATGGTGCTCGCCGTGATGGCCGCGGTCACCATGGTGTTCTCGGCGCTGGCGGCGTTCGCCCAGGACGACCTCAAGCGCGTGCTCGCCTGGTCCACGGTCAGCCAGCTCGCCTACATGACCGGTGGCCTGGCCGCGGGCGGCCGCGACGCCGCGGTGTTCCACCTGCTGACCCACGGGGCCTTCAAGGCCCTGCTGTTCCTCGCCGCGGGCGTGGTCATCCACCTCGCGGGCAGCGGCCGCATCAGCGACATGGGCGGCCTGCGGCACCGGTCCCCGACGGTCTTCTGGACGACGACCGCCGGGCTCGCCGCCCTGGTCGGCGTTCCGCCGCTGTCCGGCTTCTTCAGCAAGGAAGCCGTCATCGGCGCGGCCGAACACACCGCCCTGGACTCCCCCGTGGGAGGACCCCCGGCCGCGGCCGGCTGGCTCGTCCTGATCGCCGCCCTGCTCACCGCGGCCGTCACCGCCGCGTACGCGACCCGGGTGTGGCTGCGCGTGTTCTTCGGCGAAAGCCGCGCCCCGCGCGGCGAACCCGCCAACCACGACGTGCCGGAACGTGCCGCCGAAGCACCGGCACCGCACGGCGAAGTCCCCGCCGCGATGCGCTGGCCGCTCATCGTGCTCGCCGTCCCGACGGTGTTCCTCGGCGTCATCGGGCTGTCCACCGCGTGGCTGCCGGAATGGCTCGGCGACGCCGACGGACGTCCGTACCGCGGCAGCACCGCCGACGCGGGGCTGCTGCTGGAGAACCAGGCCTACTACGACCTCGTGCCGCGCCTCGGCACCTCGCTCGTCGCCGTCGCGCTGCTGGCCCTCGGCGCGGGCGTCGTCTACGCGGTCTGGCGGCGCGACCCCGCCGCCGACCCCGCGCGGCTGCTCGGCCCGGTGCGCGTCCCCGCCGAACGCGGCTTCTACGCCGACCGCTTCCAGAACGCCGCCGTCGTCCGGCCGGTGTGGGCGTTGTCCCGGGTGATCCGCTTCGTCGACACCGCCGTCGTCGACGCCTCCGTGCGCGGCGCCGCGGACGGCGCCTGGCGCACGGGCGGCCGCCTGCGGCGCACGCAGAACGGAAACGTCCAGGTGTACTTGGCCGGCCTGCTCACCGGAATCGTGATCCTCGCGGTGGCCGTGGCGGTGAACGCATGAGGTACATCCTCCTCGCCGCCCTCGCCCTCCCGTTTCTCGGCGCCGCCGTACTGGTGCTGCGCCCGGTAGGCGACCGCGCCGCCCGCCGCTTCGGCGTCGCGGTCACCGGCGCGACGCTCGCGCTGACCGTCGCATTGGCCGCCGGCTTCGACCGGCACGACGCCCGCGGCATGCAGTTCGCCACGGACTGGGTGTGGGCGTCGTCGCTGGACCTGCACTTCCACGTCGGCATCGACGGGATCTCGCTGCCGCTGGTGCTGCTGACCGCGCTGCTGACGTTCCTGGTCGCCGTCCACAGCCTGGGGACAATCCCGGACGGCGGCAGCGCCCGCGCCTACGTCGCCCTCGTGCTGGTGCTGGAGACCGGCGTGCTCGGCACCTTCGCCGCGCTCGACCTGATCCTGTTCTTCCTGTTCTTCGAGGTCGTACTGATCCCCATGTACTTCCTCATCGCCCGCTGGGGCACCCCGGGCGAACGCGGCCCGGCCGCCGTCAAGTTCCTGCTGTACACCGTGCTCGGGTCCGCGGTCATGCTGCTCGGCTTCCTGCTCGTGCAGGCGCACACCGGCACATTCGACATCACCGCGCTCGCCGCCGCGCACGGCAGCGGCATGTCGCGCGGCGTGCAGATCCTCGCGTTCCTCGCGATCGGCCTCGGCCTCGCGGTCAAGGTCCCGATGTGGCCGCTGCACACCTGGCTCCCCGACGCGCACACCGCGGCGCCGACCGGGGGATCGGTGCTGCTCGCCGGAGTGCTGCTCAAGATGGGCACATACGGCCTGATCCGCATCGCCGTCCCCGCCCTGCCCCAAGGCGCCGACGAATTCGCGCCCTACCTGGCCGCGTTCGGCACCGTCGGGATCGTGTACGGCTCGCTGGTCTGCCTCGCGCTGCTGCGCAGCCCGGACGGCGACCTCAAACGGATCATCGCGTACTCGTCGGTCGGCCACATGGGCTTCGCGCTCCTCGGCATCGCGACCCTCACCCCGCAGGGCATCAACGGCGCCCTGTTCGTCAACATCGGCCACGGGCTCGTCACCGGGCTCCTGTTCTTCCTCGCCGGCGCGGTCAAAGACCGCAGCGGCACCGCCCTGCTCGCCCGCATCGGCGGCAGCCTGTACGCCCGCGCCCCGCGCCTCGGCGGCCTGCTCGCGTTCGCCGCGGTGGCCGGACTCGGCCTGCCGGGCCTCGCCGGGTTCTGGGGCGAACTCCTCGCGATGTACGGCGCCTACCAGCCGGCCGCGGGCCTGAGCCACGGCCTCTACTGGGTGCTGCTCGCCGCGGCCGGCACCGGCACGGTGCTGACCGCCGCCTACATGCTCGGCCTGGTCCGCACTGTCTGCGCCGGGCCCGGCCGGCACGCCGACGGCTTCACCCCGCTGCCCGACGTCGGCCGCGTCGATGTCGCGGCCTGGGGCCCGCTGGTAGCGCTGACCGTCGTCGCGGGCCTGTGGCCCGCCTCCGTCCTCGCCGTCACCGATCCGGCCGTCCGCGCACTCCTGGGAGGCGGGGCATGACCCTCGGCTCGGCATCGCTCGTCCAGGGCATCGACTGGGCGGCCATCGCGCCGCCGCTCGCCGTCGCGGCGGCCGCGCTCGCCGTGCTGCTGGCCGACCTGTTCCTGTCCGGGCCGAGCAAGGTGTGGCTCGCGTGGCTGTCGCTCGGGGGCCTCGTCGCCGCGTTGGCGCTGCTGCTGCCGCTGCGCGGGGAGCACCGGGCGACGTTCTGCGCGCCCGGGCCGGAGCCGGGCGGGTGCTCGTACGTCGTCGGCGACTTCACCCTCGTGCTGCAGCTCGTCCTGCTCGGCTCGGCAGCCGTCGTCGTGCTGCTGTCCATGCCGATGACCGCACCGCGGCCGTGGGCCGACGAACACGACGCGGAAGCGGGCGTGCCCGGCGGCGAGTACCACTTCCTGCTGCTCGCGTCGGTGGCCGGCGCGGTCACCCTCGCCGCGGCGCGCGACCTGGTCACGCTGGTCGTGGCGCTGGAGACGCTGTCGCTGCCCGCGTTCGCGCTCATCGGACTGCGGCGCAGCGTCCTCGGCGGCGAAGCGGCGCTCAAGTACTTCCTGATGTCCGTGGCCTCCACCGCCGTGCTGCTGTTCGGCGCGAGCCTGCTCTACGGCGCGACCGGGACGATGTACCTCGACCGCATGGCGGCCGCCCTGTCCGCGGTCGACCCGCAGCTGAAGACGGTTGCCGCGACGGGGGCCGCGCTGACCCTGGCGGGTTTCGCGTTCAAGGTCGCCGCGGTGCCCTTCCACTTCTGGGTGCCGGACACCTACCGCGGCGCCCCCGTGCCGGTGGCCGCCTACCTGTCGGTGGTGTCCAAGACGGCGGGCTTCGCGGGCCTGCTGCTGGTCGCCGGGATCGGACTGCGGCCCTACGCCCACGTGTGGGGGCCCGCGATGGCGGTGCTGGCCGCGCTCACCATGACCGTGGGCAACGTCGTCGCGGTCCGCGTGGCCACCGGCTCCGGCGACGTGGTCCGGTTGCTCGCCTGGTCGTCGATCGCCCAATCGGGCTACGTCTTGGTCCCGTTCGGCACCGCGGCCGGCCACGGCGCGGACCTGGCCGACCGGTTGCCCGCATCGGTCGCCTACCTCGCGGTCTACGCGGTCATGAACCTCGGTGCTTTCGCCGTCGTCACCGCGGTGCTGCGGGACCGCCCGACCGGCGTCCTCGCCGACTACCGCGGCCTGCTGCGCGCCCGGCCGCCGCTGGCCCTGGCGATGGGGTTCTTCCTGCTCTGCCTGGCCGGGCTCCCGCCGGGGCTCATGGGCCTGTTCGCCAAGGTGACCGTCTTCCAGTCGGTCGTCGCGGGCGGCACCGGCTGGCTCGCGGTGGTGATGGCCGTCAACGTCGCCATCGGCCTCTACTACTACCTCGTCTGGACGGCGCAACTCTTCGCACCGCCCGTGCCGTCGGCTCCCGCGGTCGAGGGAACCTTGGGCGCGTCCGGTGCGTTGCGCGTACCGACGCCCTTCGCGGTCGCCATCGGACTGGCGTTCGGACTGGGCGTGGTGCTGTCGGTCGCCCCGCAGATCGTGCTGCGGGTGCTGACAGTGCCGGGGCTGCTGGGCTGACGTAGCTGCCCGCCCGCCCTGCCGCGGCCCGGCCCGCGGCGGGTGCGGCCCGGGTGGCGGAGCCCGCCGACGAGTCAGGCGTGACGCCGCGTCTGTGGGGGAACCATACGATTTGTTCCTTCGTTGATCGGACAACCGATCCGTACGATCCGAGAGGACTCGCCGTGCACCGCCAGCACAACGGGCTGAAGACCGCCGTCCTGCTCGGCGCCCTGTCCGCGGTCATCCTCCTCATCGGCAGCGCCTTCGGGCGGACCGGCCTGATCATCGCGTTCATCGTCGCCCTGGGCACCAACGCCTACGCGTACTTCAACAGCGACAAGATCGCCCTGCGGTCGATGCGCGCCCGCCCGGTCAGCGAGGCGGAGAACCCGGAGCTGTACCGGATCGTCCGCGAGCTGTCGACGCAGTCCCGCCAGCCGATGCCGCGCCTCTACATCTCGCCGACCGAGGCGCCCAACGCCTTCGCCACCGGCCGCAACCCGCGCAACGCCGCGGTCTGCTGCACCACGGGCATCCTGCGCATCCTCGACGAACGCGAACTCCGCGGCGTGCTCGGCCACGAACTCTCGCACGTCTACAACCGCGACATCCTCATCGCGTCCGTCGCCGGCGCGCTGGCCAGCGTGATCATGTTCCTGGTCAACTTCGCGTGGCTCATCCCGATCGGCCGCAGCAACGACGACGACGGCCCCGGCCTCCTCGGCATGCTGCTGATGATGATCCTCGGCCCGATCGCCGCCTCGCTGATCCAACTCGCCATCAGCCGCAGCCGCGAGTACCAGGCCGACGCGTCCGGCGCCCAGCTCACCGGCGACCCGCTCGCCCTCGCCAGCGCGCTGCGCAAGCTCGAGGCCGGCACCCAGGCGCGCCCGCTGCCCGCCGAGCCGAGCATCCAGTCGACCAGCGCGTTCATGATCGCCAACCCGTTCCGGGCCGGCCAGGGCCTGACCAAGATGTTCTCGACCCACCCGCCGATGGCGGAGCGCATCGCCCGTCTGGAGTCGATGGCGGGGCGGTGATCGGTGCGTTGGCCGGGGCGACGGCCGGGCTCCGGCCGGGCTCCGGTCCGGCGGGTGGTCGGGGGGTTGACCCGGTCGGTGGTCGGCGGGGCGGGTTTTCTTCCGGGACCTGCTTGGTCGCGCACTATTCGGGGCATTCCTCACCAGTGCCTGGACGATCACCGACGCGAAAGCCGTGAGGCGCCATGAAGACCGTGCTCAACATCATCTGGCTCGTGCTGTGCGGCTTTTGGATGGCCATCAGCTACGCGGTCGCAGGACTCATCTGCTTCGTGCTGTTCTTCCTGGTGATCACCATCCCGTTCGGCATCGCGGCCTTCCGGATGGCGTCCTACGCCCTGTGGCCGTTCGGCCGCACGGTGGTCCGGAAGCAGTCGGCGGGCGTCGGCTCGATGCTCGGCAACATCCTGTGGATCATCCTGTTCGGCTGGTGGCTCGCCATCGGCCACCTGGTGACCGGCCTTGCCCTGTGCATCACCATCATCGGAATCCCGCTCGGCATTGCCAGCTTCAAGATGATTCCGATCTCTTTGACCCCCTTGGGCCATGACATCGTGTCGGCGAACGGAACCGGCTATGCGACGTACTAGGCACGCAAAACCCCTGGTCAACGCGGTTGGCCGGAACCTGCGGGAGAACGCCCGGCCCTGCAACGGCACGCAGGGGACCCCGGCGGATGCCCGGTGGGGATCACCCTGACAGCCGGGAGCGGAGACGGCCGGGATCGTTTCGTTCGCGATGATGCCGATTCCGATCCCGATCCCGATCCCGGTTCCGATCTCGCCGACGCCGCTGGGCCGCGACATCGTCTCGACCGGGGCCACCTGCGGTCGCTATACGGCTGAGGCGGTCGGGGAGCGGGCTTCGGCGGGCTTGAGTCCCTCTGGTCCCTCGTCTCCGCCGTCTCCGCCTTCTCCATCATCTCCGTTCAGGTCTGGCTGTCGGCTCTGTCGGCGCTGTCGGGTCTGCCGGGTCCCTCGGGAGGGTTCCGTCCGTGTGCCTTCCGGGTGAACGCGTTCCCCGTCCGCTGAACCGCGGCGGCGGAGCTGCCGATAGTCCGCCCATACACCAGTCGCGCCCCCGCCCCGGCGGGGCAGCCGGCCCGGAGGTATGCCGTGACCGCAACCGTGAGCGTCATCGTCCCGACGCGCGACCGCCCGGCGGCGCTCGCCGACGCGCTGCGCAGCATCGTCCTGCAGGACGTGCCCGGAACGGAGATCGTGGTCGTCAACGACGGCGGGGGAGACATCGCCGCGGCGTTGCCGCTGGGCGCGCCGGGCGTGACGGTCCGCGTCGTCTCCCACCCGCGGCCGCGCGGCCAGGGCGCGGCACGGAACGCCGGGCTCGAACTGGCGTCCGGCCGGTTCGTGGCGTTCCTGGACGACGACGACCTGTACCTGCCCGGCCACCTGGACCGCGCGCTGACCGCGCTCGACGCGTCCGGCGCGGACGTGATGTACGCGGACTGCCTGCTGGCGGGCGGCCGGTGCGAGCCCGGGAAGCTGCCGGAGGCGTCGCCGTACCGCTACGACTTCGCGTTCGACCCGGGCGTCCTCGCGGTGGCGAACTTCGTGCCGACGTCCGCGGTGGTGTGCCGCAACCCGGCGGTGCACGGGCCCGCGTCGTGGTTCCGCTTCGACCCGGAACTCCCGGTCCTCGTCGACTGGTCGCTGTGGCTCCGGCTGATCCACGACCGCGGCTGGTGCTTCGAACGCGTCCCGGAGCCGGGCGTGGTGTTCCACCGCCGGACCGACGACGTCGCGGTCAGCGGGCGGACGGACGCCCACCTGGAGTACCTCGGCCGCTACGAGGACGCGTACCGCACGGTCATCGCCCGCTGGCCGGTCACCCCGGGCAGCCGGGTGGCGCGTTTCCGGTCGCTGTTCCTCGAGACGTTCCAGATCGGCCAGACCCTGCTGGCCACCGGACAGCGCATGGTGCCGTTCGCCTACGAGGGCGCCCTGCGTGTCCTGTACGACGCCTTCACCGGGCGCCTCGACGAAGCCCTGGTCACCACCCGCACCGAAGCGGTGCTCTCCGGCACCGAGACGGTCCTGTCCCCGTTCACCCCCGGCTCCACAACAACCCGCCCCCCTCAGGCCGCCGGCACCGCGGGGTAGGGCGGCGGGCGGCCTGAGGGGGCGGGGTTGAAGCTTCTCTACCGGTAGTTCAACGGCTGGTTCAACGGCGCTACCCGTACCTCAAAAGCGCGTACGGGCCGTCGGGCCCCGACTTACCGGTAGTTGACGAACTGCAGGGCGAAGTCCAAGTCCTTGCCCTTGAGTAGCGCGATGATCTCCTGGAGATCGTCGCGGCTCTTCGAGCTGACGCGCAGCTCGTCGCCCTGGATCTGGGCCTTGATGCTCTTCGGGCCCTCGTCCCGGATGATCTTGGACACCTTCTTGGCGTTCTCCTGCGAGATGCCTTCCTGCATGGACCCGGAGATCTTGTACTCCTTGCCGGACAGGCGGGGCTCGCCGGCCTCGAAGGCCTTGAGCGAGATACCGCGCTTGACCAGCTTCGTCTGGAACACGTCGAGGATCGCGTTGACCCGCTCCTCGGTGTTGGCGCGCATCTCGATCTGCTCGCCCGACCAGCCGATGTGCGCCCCGACGTTCTTGAAGTCGAACCGCTGCGAAATCTCCTTCGCCGCCTGGTTCAGGGCGTTGTCGACCTCCTGGCGGTCGACCTTGGACACGATGTCGAAAGAGGAGTCAGCCAAGGGTCAGCATCGCTTTCTGTGAGACCGGCCGCGAACCCGCCCGGACGACGGGCACCCGCACCCGCACCCGGCCCGGAACCCCAAGGCCCCGCACCCACCGGACACGCGGTCCCCCAGCGTATCCAGCCCACCCCACCACCCGCGGCTCCGGCACAACCACACGACGGACTCCGCCTGCTTCACCGCCGCGCCCCACGGCCCCACACCCCGCCGACCGCCCCCAACGGCTGCAGCGCACCCCTCCCGACCTGCGATCCCCACCGCTCCCCGCGCGCCTCCCCACACCCCGGCAAACCGAGTGGCGAAGCACCCCTCCCCGTCCGCTATTGTTATCCCCGTCGCCGCAACGCGGGGACATCCCGGCGGGTTGCCCGAGTGGCCAAAGGGAGCAGACTGTAAATCTGTCGGCTGATGCCTACGCAGGTTCGAACCCTGCACCCGCCACCCCTTACGAAACAGCCTCTGACCAGCACGTATGGTCAGGGGCTGTTCTCGTTTCCGCACTCCGCGACACCCCGTCAGCCCCATGGAATGCCCGTGGTTGACCGCTCCTGACCCCTCGTTCTGGCACGCATCTGGCACGCGACTGGCACGGCCCATGCCCGGCCGGCGGCGACGCCAGAGGCCAACGAGACGTCACCCCGTACCCCGGTCCACGGCATGCCGGGGACCGGGTGGCATGCCGTGGGTCTGCGCGCAGGGCAGCGCAACGCCACCACCAAGGTGATGCGTACGCGACGCAAGCCAGCAGCTCGCGGTGAGCGGCCAACGTCACCCCGCTGGAACAAGCGCGCCCCGGCCGCGGCCGCCAGGCCGCGCGGCGCCCCCAGGCGCCTCGCCGCTCTGCTGTGACTCTAGGCGCCTCAACCCGTGTGTTCCTCAGCCCAACGCCCGATGTCCGTGTACATCTCGTCAGGCGTGTCAGGGAAGGGCCTGCGGCCGATCGCCATGAACACTTGGTCGTAGCGGGTCCCGAGTTTCCACAGCGCCCACTGGTCCAGATCCGTGTCGCAGAAGCGACGCAAGAGCAAGACAAGCTGGACCAGTTCCTGGTCGGAGAGTCGCCCTGAAGTTGGCTGGCCTGGGTACATGCCGACGAGGCTAGGCCGCCGAGCGCTGATGGTCCGCGCCGGGCTCCGCATCCGCGTGAGCGAAAGGATTTCTGATCCGTAGCTCGCGTGAGATCGTTCGGGAGCTGCCGCATCCCCGCAGTGTCGACCCGAGACGGTCGGCGCGACTGCGGTTCCTGCTGCACAGCGCAATCGACACACGGATCCCAGGCTCGGCACGTCAGCTCCGTCGCCCTTTTTACCTCGACCCCGACCGGCCACCCCGCCAGACATCACCAGATCCGTGCCTCAGTACTCGGTCTATCCGCTCTATTGCATCCTCCATGGCTTGCGTTCTTTCCGCAGGGTGAATTTCGTCAAGCCTTGACAGTAGTCGATTTATTTCTTCGAGCACCCGCATCGAGGACTCTTCCCGTTGCAACATTCTGCGCCCAGTATCTTCATCATCGACTTTTGCCTCGATGCGGCGAATTCTCCCCAGGACTTCACCGAACATGCTTTCGGCGCTGCGGGCAGGCACTTCTTCCTGATCAAGCTCCGTGAATTTATTTCGCGCTTCGTTTAGCTTTGCTTCAAGCTGGGGCCACATCGCATCAAACAATCCATCCAGAGGGGGATCTGGGACGGGGCGATCAGTTGCGGCGTTCACATCGTGCACCAATGAATGAATCCCCTCTCTATTGAGCTGCACGCCTTGGAAATTGGATAGCGGTCCGGTCACATCGACCGCGTTCAAGTTGACGTAAACAGGGACGACTCGTGCTGCCTCTATGCTTTTGGCGAGAGCGCCAGCTTCGAAATTTACCCACGGGGCTTTCACGTTCTGGCGAGTCAAACACACCATGCCGAAATTGATGTCGTCAAGCTCTCGACTGATACGGTCAAACCATCGCTGCCCCGCCGATATGTCATGGCTGGACAGCCAGAAATCAACGGACTGCAAAATTGGAGTAGCCCAGGACTTCAACTCCTTGGCAACTTCCCGGCTCAGATCACCAGACCAAGAGATGAAGACTTTCATGCTGCCCTCCTGGTTTTCCCGGGCCGGTTCTTTCTATCGTCTCTCCGGCAGGGGGAACTTGCACTGTGGACCTGAGCCCACCTCGACGCAGGCCGGTGACCTGCAGCCCGGAGCGTGGGCAGCTCGGCAACACGACCGTGAGGCGATGCTGGGCGTGCACCGGTTCCGACGCGCGGCCTACGGTTCACCGAGCCCTTGGCTGCGGGGCGCCGACCTCGGTGCGCGGAGGTGACTAAAGCTCGGCGCGAACGCCAAGCGTTGGTGCACCATGGTGGATCAGGACCGGACGACTGTCTCGCCATTCTGCAAGTGCGCCATGCGAACGAGCGGTCAGCGGTCAATCCTTGGTCGCGTGATTTTGCTGGAGGCCTTGTGGAAATACCGAAACGCCGGCCGAAGATAAGTAGCGATGAAATTTCCAAAGGTAGGCGTGAGCGCGATATAGCATGTTTAAGTCATTGGCAGGAATTGTTGGCGGGCGAGATCGCCGGCAACGAAGGTTTCATAGCGAAATGGGGTGATGATCCGAATCGGGGGATGCGTGGCCTGTGCGCCCTCCGTGAGGAGCGTTTGGTGAAGCTTCGGTCGCAGCTGGAACTATTTCGTCGTGGCCTTGATCCGGGTCGCCCCAGACTTTTTCGTGGGCGGGTGCTGCTGGAATTAAGATGCGCGCCCAAGGGTCATAATTTGGCCCGCGTTTACCCCACGTCGCATAACCCTGTGTTTGTTCCCTCCGTTGCGTGCAGTCGACTAATCAAGCTGGATGCGGACGAGCGTCGGATTCGGCGTGATCGCGATAGGGTAACGCGGATTCTGGATCCGGTGCGAGAAACTAGGGACCAATGGATTGAGGAGTTCTTTGACTGGCAATCCTATGATGCTGCTGTTAGTAGTGACCTCTCGAACGATGAACTGGCTAAAAAGCAGCGTGATTGCACTTCGTACGATATAAGCGGACTAGCCACGTTGATGGAGTCTCATCGGCGATGGTCGGTGGAGACTGTCAATGGCTTGGTTCGGCCTTCCTGGTTCTTGTACTGCCGGTGTGGTCTAGGTGCGGTCGCGACTGCGGAGGTCATGGAAGCCCTGGACTCGGGAGCGAGACACCTAACGGTGTAGCTGGTTCGTAGTACCATGGCTGCCCAACTCAATGATCTGCCCGAGCCGATGCGGCCGAAGATCCTGCCAGCCGATTGGGCACGGCGCAGGCTCCCGAAGGGGATAGCTGCGCTATGCCATCCGACTTGTTGCTCTCTGTCTTGCTTACAGCCGGCGCTGTGGGCCTGTCCCGACTCATCTTGTTTGTCGTTGCGGTAGTGGCTCACCTGCGCTGGCGAATGAGGGTCTCGGACCTTGAGAAACTGCTCCGCGCATCTGCCGTACGGCAACCGGCGCTTCCTCGTCGTCGGCAGCAAGTCTTGCTGCCTCCGGATGAACCTGCGGCGTAGTCCGGCCGCTGCGGGGCCCGCCGTGACCGGCGTCCACGCCGCACGCGCGGCGGGTCCCGCAGCGGCACGCCGTCAGGCGTGCCGCCTTGATCCAGTAGAGACCAATTCGGCAATGATCGTTGGCTGCTTCTGACGCTGTGGTGGGTGCGGGCGTACCGGGTAACGTCGCGGTCATGGCGGACAGCGGGGAGTCAGGGACCGGGTTCACGGCGGAGACTGCGGCCGGCGTCTTGGCCGTGGCGTGTGCGGATGCCGGGTTAAGCGCGGTTGGGGCGTCGATGATGCGGCTGGGGGAGAACGCGGTCTTCCGGCTTGCTGATCCGGTGGTTGTGCGGATCGGGCGGTCTGCGGATCGGCTCGATGAAGCACAGCGCACGGTCGGTGTGGCCCGGTGGCTGACGGAGACGGACTACCCCGCGGTGCGGCTGGTGCCGGGAGTTCGGCAGCCGGCGGTTGTCGATGGGCGGGTCGTGACGTTCTGGCGGCTGGTGGCTGCGGAGGAGCGGTACGCGGACGTCGTGCAGTTCGCGGAGTTGATGCGGCGGTTGCACTGGTTAGAGGAACCGCCCTCGCTCGGGCTGCCGTACGTTGATCCGCTCGGGCCGACGCTGCGGCGGCTGGGGGAGCTTGGTCACCTCGCCGAGGATGACCGGGAGTTCCTGCGGCAGCGTGCCGAGTCGCTGGGCAAGCGGTATGACGGGCTTGAGTTCGTGTTGCCGTTCGGCATGATCCACGGGGATGCGAACGTGGGTAATGCGCTGCTCGATGAGTCCGGGCGGGCGGTGCTAATCGACCTGGACGGCTTCGAGCTGGGGCCGCGCGAGTGGGATCTCACGCTGACCGCGATGTACTACGAGCGGTACGGCTGGCACACGCGGACCGAGTACGAATCATTCGTGCGGGCCTACGGCTTCGACGTCATGAACTGGTACGGGTACCCGGTCCTCGCGGACATCCGGGAGCTGTCCATGGTCGTCTGGCTGGCGCAGAACGCCGACCACGATGCGCGGGCGGAGACCGAACTGCAACGGCGGATCTCCGACTTGCGGACCGGCGGGGACCGGCACGGCTGGCAGCCGTTCTAGCGGCTCAGGCGCTGTGCTGCCACAGCCGGTGAGTCTGGGCCTGGTCGAGGAATTCGGCAACGGCAGCGTTGCCGTCGAAGCGGTCGAGTCGGGCCCGGAACTCGTTGAGATACGCGACGCAGCGGGCCGACTTGAGCTGTCGGCCTAGGTCGAGGGCCTCCATGGCAGCGCGGCATGCCTGCTCGGGTTCGCCGCGGTCGAGTAGCGAGTCTGCGAGGACCATCGTGGCGAAGAAGTCGGAGCGGACGTACTTGCCGTCCGTGCCTCCCAGACAGAGTTCGGCGTACGAGGTTGCCTGGCCGGCCTGCGACAGGTCGCGGAAGCAGTGGCCGAACTCGGCGGACAGCTCTGCCTCGTCGAAGTAGCCGATGAACTCCGGATCCTCGCCGGGGTTGTGGCGGTCGAACGTCGACATGGCGGCGGAGAGTGCGGCGGAACAGCCGGCGTCGTCGCCGAGTCGGGCCAGGGCGCGGGCTTCCATGGCGTGGAACTGTGCGGACATGGTGGCGGTGCCATGGCGTTGGGTGCCAAGCAAGGCGGCGCGGGCAAGGTTGGCGGCCTCGGCGTAGCGGCCCAGGAACGTCGCCTGGTGGCTCATGGCGGAGAGGATGCTCCCGGCCAAGCGGCGGTCGTCAGCGGTCTGAGCAAGGCGGAGCGCCTGCACGAAGTAGCGTTGCGCCAAGCCGTGATGGCCGGAGTCGTAGCTCATCCACGCGGCCAAGAGGGTGCCTTCGGCGACCGTGGCGAACAGCGCGCGGCCTACGTGCTCGGTCGACCGGGCGTTCAGTAACTCGCGGACGTCGGAGTCCAGGTACTGCACGAGCGCGCGGCGGCCGTGTCCGCCCCCGAACCGGTTGTCCATGTCGACGAACATGTCGACGGTGGCGCGGATTGCTTCGACGTCGGACATGCCGACCTCGGTCCGCTCGCGGGGCTGGGGGAGCACCACACCTGACGGGGCGACAAGCCAGGCGAATGGCGCTGACTGCCAGGCGCTGAGATCGGGTGTGGCGCTTAGCAGCTCTCCGGAGTCGTGGAGGTCTGCGCGCCACAAGCGGCTGATCTCGTCCACGCTGTCATCGGCGGTCGCCGGGTACGCGACAGACGGAAGCTCGGTCCCCGATGGTGGGTCGCCAAGCCCGAGCATGTGAGCGGGCTTGCCGTAGGCCTTGACCAGATAGGACACGTACTCGGTCGGGTAGGCGTGGCCATTCTCCCAACGCGCGATGTTCCGCTTGAGCGTCTCGTCCGCGGGGATCGTGCGGTGTTCCTCGGCGGCGGCCTGGCGCAGGGCGTAGATCAGCCGCGTCTTTGACCATTCGCGCCGTTCGCGCTCGGCGCGTAAGAGTTCCGGTCGGTACGTCGGTGTGTTTGTCACCCGTGTATCGCCTCCCCCGAAGCGGCGTCCGTGGCGTCACGGCCACGTGTGGGTCATCTTCGCTATGCCGTAGCAAACCAGTCAAAGGGGTTGGGGTGACACGGGCGTGTCATCCCCTGTCGCCCCTTGTCATCTGTGGGTGCCCCGGGTCTGGAACTGATGGTGGAGGGGACCGGTCGGAAGGTCCGCCGGCACTCGGGAGACTCAGATGACGAAGCGTCACATCACCCGGGCCCCCAGCGTCTCCGGTGGTCCGCCTCGGTGGCTGACGGCGGCCGCGGACGATCCGGCGGAAGTTCGGGCGCATTGGCGCGACGAACCGTCGGAACCGCGGCTGTTGTCGACGGGGCGGACGTTCGATGCCGTGGTGGTGTCCGATGACCTGGGCGTCCGGACGCTGGAGGGGTATCGGGCTTTCGCGGCTCCGCCGCTGCCGACGGTGATTGACCACCGCACGCGCAAGGTTGCGTTTCTGATCGCGCCGCATGGTCTCGACTTCTGGGCGGCGACGATCGGATACCTGAGGGGTGAACCGTCGTACCGGTACTTGGGCGAGGGTGACTTCGTGCTTGTGCCGGGGGCCGCGCCGGAGGTCGGGGCGCGTCTTCAGTGGCTGTGTCCGCCGACTGCGCGGCCGGAACTGAACGCGGGCGCCATCGTCATGTTGGCGGGGCACTTGGTTGCCGCGTCGCGGCGTCTGGCTCGGGAGGCGATGCAGCATGCCGAGTGACGACTTCTCGTCCGACGCGGCCACTTGGTCGCCGATCGACACGGGCGCCTGGTACGAAGCGCGGGAGTCAACGGCGCTCCTGCGTGACGTCCTGGTCGCGGCCGGTCTGGCGGAGGAACTGCCGTACCTGCGGGCCGACGTCAACGCGTTCGGGCACGGCTTTGTCGAGCTGGGGCGCACCTCTCCGGCGGCGGCGAAGCGGCTTGCCGCGCTGCTCGCGTTGGGCTTGTCGGACGGCCGTCCGCTCCGTTCCATCGACAACGAAAACGACTGAGGAAAGGTCGAGTTGATGCGCATCGCTGCCGACAACGAACGCACCTGCGCGCCGCGTGCCGAGGTGTTCCACGACGGCATCCCGTACGTCAGCGGCTGGCGGGATGCCGACGCGGCCACACGAGAACTCGCGGACGCGCTGATGGCGGCCGGGCTCGCGGTCGGCTTCGGTGCGCTGAAGGCGGACGTGAACGTCCACGGTGACGGCTTGGTCAGCCTCGGGGCCGTACCGGCTGATGTCGTCGCCCGCCTCGCCGACCTGGTCACGCGTGGGCTCTGCGCCGAGATGGCGCGCCTTGCTGCGTAGAGCCACCTGGACTCCGGCTCGCCTCGCGTTCCCCCCGTGCGCGACGCGCTGAGCCGGAAACAGCGGACCCCCTCCCATGCCGCCACGCGGGAGGGGGTCCGCCTTTTCGTGTCACGCGTACCGGTAGGTGATTTCAAGGTCGTCCCCCGGGAGCTTGAACTCCTCCAGCACAAGCGGGCGTTCGTCCTGGTTCAGCGTGACGCGCAAGACCTGGAACAGCGGTACGCCCTCGGCGAGTCTGAGCGTGGTTGCCTCGTCCGGCATCGGCATGCGGGTGCGGACGTGCTCCGCCCAGTGGAGTTCATGCCCAACGGTCTCCAGCGCGGTGAACAGCGCGGGCGCCGGCGGCGGGGCGGTCTCCGCGTACGGCGTGCCGATAAGGACGGAGAACGGGACGTACGTACGGTGCGTCTGGCGCAACCGCCCGTGTTCCGCGGTTTGCAGCTCGTCATAGGTGAACATCGGCTCGCCCGGCGGGACGTGCAAGAGGTCCGCCAGGACCAGGGGCGCATCGGTGCGCGTGGCGGTCGGTTCACCGTGCACAGTCCAGCGGATCGCGTCGATCTCGACGTACCGGCCGTCAGACTCGCGCCGGAGTCCGCGCGGGCGCGTGATGTTCGGGCGGGCGTGAGGGGAGCGCACGAATGTGCCGCGGCCCATGGAAGCCTCGACCAATCCGGCGGCCCGGAGTTCGCCGATCCCCTGGCGAACCGTCGGCCGGGTCACGCCGAACTCCTTCGCCAAGACCTCTTCGCCGGGCAGGGCCTGGCCGGCCAAGTACGTCCCGTCCAAGATCCGTTCGCGCAGGTGATCGGCAATCTCGCGGTACTTCGGCTTCTTTCCCGCCTGTGGCATTGCCGCCTCCGTCGACTCGTCCCGCGCCTGGCTCGATCCCGGTAAGCATCTCGCGCGCCAAGCCACTTGACAACCCGTACTACAGGTGTCCATCCTGAATTGCACCTGTAGTACAGGTGGACGCCTGGTCGGTCCGGGTGTTGTCGAGCTGAGGGAGACCAGCGGGTTATGGCGATCAAGGGTGCGATTCCGGTGGCGTTCGGTGACGTGTTCCCGGTGGGGGCGTTCGCGACGAAGGTCGAGCCGGTGTCCGACTTCGAAGCGTCCAAGGGTGGTCAGCAGGTTCAGGCGCGGGACAAGGCGTCCGGGCTGCCGATGTGGGCGGTCACGGTGTCCGACCCCGACCCGGAGGCGCGCGAGGGTTCGGTGAAGGTGAAGATCCCCGCGTCCGTGGCGCCGGTGCTGCCGGACGAACTGCCGGGGCTGCCGTTCCGGCCGGTGGAGTTCGAGGGGCTGACGGTCACGCCGTGGGTGAACGGGTCGGGGCGACTCGCGTACTCGTTCCGGGCGGCTGGACTGCGGGCCCCGATGGCGGCGGGGAAGCCGGCGGCCAAGACGGGCTGACGTTACGTACGTGTGTTCGTGCGGGATCCCGGCGTCTTGGTTACTTGGCGGTTCCCCGGCGCCGGGATCCCCCCGATCAACAGACCTGACGATCTTTGAAGGGGTGTTCCCATCATGCACAAGTCCACGGGGGTGGACTGGCGGAAGCCCGCGTATGTCGCGGGTGCGATCTTCGTTCTCTACCTGGCGGCGGATCTGAAGTTCGGGCCTGGCGGCTCGTTCCTCGTCGCGGCGGCGTTCATCTTCGCCAGCGTCGGCCTGGCCTGGTGGTGGTACTTCTCGTTCGCTGGCCGTGTCCGGCGCGGCTGGCCGCTGCTGGCCAAGGCGATCGGGTTGTGGCAGCAGGACCCGATCAAGCGGATCAACGAGGAATTCTCCTACGCCTGGCCGGTGATCAGCCGGATCAAGCGGGAGCCCAACGGCTACAGCGTCCGCGTCCTGCTGCTGCCGGGGCAGACCCCGGACAACATCGCGGACCATACGGAAGGGATCGCGCACACCTGGCGCGTGTTCCGCGTCGATGCCTCGTCCCCGAGTCGGGGCGTCGTGCTGCTGCGGGCCTGGGTGTCCGACCCGTTGGACAAGCCGTTCGGGCCCGCCGCGATGGGCATGCCCGGCCTGCCTGGGGTCCGGGACCGTGAGCCGGTCAAAGCGCCTGCTCCGGCGCGGTATGACTCGGTGGCCCTGGGGCGGTGTGACGACGGCTCGCCGTGGGTGCTTCGGCTCCACGGCACGCACGTGATGGTCGCGGGCGTCACGGGCGCCGGTAAGGGCTCGATTCTGTGGGGTGTCACCCGTGGCCTGTTGCCGGCGGCCCGTGCGGGGCTGGTCGAGCTGTGGGCGCTCGATCCGAAGCGGATGGAACTCTCCTACGGCCGTGCGCTCTTTCAGCGGTACTCCAGTGACGCGGCCGAAATGGTCGAGATGCTGGAAGACGCCGTACGCGAGATGTCGGCGCGGGCGCACCGGTTCGCAGGCAAGGTCCGCAAGCACGAACCCTCGGCGGACTGCCCGTTCGTCGTGGTCATGGTCGATGAGCTGGCGTTCCTCACGGCCTACCAGCCGGACCGGGACCTGCGGAAGCGCGCGGACGCGGCCATTGCCACCCTGACCAGCCAGGGCCGCTCCGTCGGGTTCTGCGTCCTGGGTGCGCTCCAGGACCCGCGTAAAGAGGTCATGAACCTGCGGAACCTGTTCCCGGACCGGATCGCGCTCCGCCTCGACGAACCGGCGCAGGTGGACATGGTGCTCGGCCTCGGTGCCCGGGACCGCGGCGCGACGGCGGACCTGATCTCGCCGATTCCGGACGTGGGCGCGGGCGTGGGCTACGTGAAGCGGGAGACGCACCCGGAACCGGTGCGGGTGCGCGCGGCGTACGTCTCGGACTCGGACATTGACGCGATGGTGCGGGACTACACGCTCGGGGGTGCGGCATGACCGGCAACGACAACCGGGCCGATGTCGCTCGTGGCGTGATCGTGCTGCGCTGCCTGGCGGACTTCCTCGCCGCGCGACGGGGCCTGCCGGACGTGATCGGCGTTCAGATCAACTGGTCGCACGCCGATCGGGTCTGGGGTGTCCTGGCACAGCTGGCGGTCGACGCGGGTCTGTCGGAGGTCGAGCGGTGGGCGCTGGCGCTCGATGACGCGGTGGTCACCTCGCAGGAGGTCGACGGTCCGCGGGGGCCCTACACCTCGTACGACGCGGCTGGGACCGTCCACGGGCACCCGGTGACCGTGTGGACGCACGTTCGCCACAAGGAAGCACGGTGAGCCCGACCACGCGGGCGGAGCGAGCCCGCATGCCGCTCGCCAAGGAGGTTGTGCGGGCCGCTGCGCTCGAACACGGGGTGTGCATCCGCCCGATCGCGCTGCGGCGCACGGACGTGGTGACCGGTCAGATTGAGATCATCGACGTTCCGTGTGGGGCGACGCTGGCGAGCGTCTGCCCGACCTGTGCGGAGCGCAAGCGGCAGCTTCGGATGGCGCAGTGCCGTGAGGGATGGCACCTGACCGAGGAACCGGCCCTCGACGCGGACGAACCCAACGACTGGCAGCGCGCCTTGGTCGAAATCCGCGCGGACGTCACCAAGGAACACGACGCGGCCGGCGGCCCGGAACGCGAACAGCTCGCCGCGGACCTGGCGGCGCTCGATGACGAGATCACCCGCGCCGGGGTGCGGGGCAACGTCGACCCGGACAAGCCCAACCGGCGGACCCGTTCCACCCGGCGCCGCCAGGACGTGGCGGACCTGCCCCGGCGTCCGGTCGAAGCTCGGACGGTCGGCAAGGCGTACACGGGCCCGGATGGGAAGACCTTCCGGCCCTCGTTGTTCGTCACGCTCACCCTGCCGTCGTACGGCCGGGTCCGCTCGGACGGGACACCCGTCGACCCGACGACGTACGACTACCGGCGCGCTGCTCGTGACGCGCTGCACTTCTCGAAGCTGGTGGACCGGTTCATTCAGAACCTGCGGCGCCTGGTCGGCTTCGACGTTCAGTACTTCGCCGCGGTCGAACCCCAACGGCGGCTTGCTCCGCATGTCCACCTGGCGATCCGGGGCACGGTCTCCCGAACCGAACTCCGTCAGGTCGCCGCGGCGACGTATCAACAGGTCTGGTGGCCGCAGTGCGACGAACCGGCCTACGGCGACGACGCGGCGCCGGTGTGGGATGCGGATCTCGGCGCCTACGTCGACCCGGACACCGGGGCCCCATTGGCGACCTGGGATGAAGCCTTGGATGACCTCGATGCGGACCCGGCAGCGGAACCCGTGCACGTGGCCCGGTTCGGCGTCCAGGTCGACGCGAAAGGCGTCCTCGTCGGCTCCGACGACGCCAAGCGCTGCATCCGGTACCTGGCGAAGTACCTCAACAAGTCGGCTCACGAGTGCCATGAACCGGCGGGCGACACCGAACGGGCGCACGTCGACCGGCTCATGGATGAACTGCGCTACGAGCCGTGCTCGCCCGGGTGCGCGAACTGGCTCCGCTACGGCGTGCAGCCCAAGAACGCCCGCGCCAGCATGCGACCCGGCCACTGCAAAGCCAAGGCCCACCGCCGAACCCATCTCGGCTACGGCGGCCGACGGGTCCTCGTCTCGCGCAAGTGGTCCGGCAAGACCCTCGCGGATCACAAGCACGAACGGCGGGCCTGGGTTCTCGATCTCCTCGGCGAGATGGACGGCGGTACCGACCCGGATCGCTACATGTGGGAGCACGTCCGACCGAGTGACCCGGACGTGCCCTCGATCTCCCATCGCCTCCTCCGTGCGGTCGCCGAACGGGTCCGCTGGCGCGGGGCCCTCGACGCGGCCAAGGCGCGCGCCGACGGACAGCTCGGAGATTCGGCAATCACGGGGAGGGCCGCATGACGGCAAAGGCGAAGGTGATGGGGCCGCTGTTGACGGTCCCGCAGGTCGCCGAACGGCTGAACGTAGGGGAGCGCTTCGTCCGGCGGCTGATCGCTGAGCGACGCATCACGTTCGTGCGCGTCGGGCGACACGTTCGGATCGAGCAAGCGGCCGTTGACGCGTACATCGCGTCCGGCGTGGTCGAGATGGTCATCGTTCGGGGGAGGGCCGCGTAATGGCGAACAACAAGGGCAACCGGCGTCGCTTCGGGGCCGTTCGCAAGCTGCCCTCCGGGCGCTACCAGGCGCGGTACCCCAGGCCGGACGGTCAGATGCGTCCCGCCGACAAGACCTTCCCGGACAAGACGACGGCCGAACGGTGGTTGGTCCGCAAGGAAGCCGAGATCCTCGAAGGTCGTTGGCGCGACCCGGATGACGGCAAGCTGACGGTTGAGCAATGGGGCGAGCGCTGGTTCGCGGCGGCCAGTCCGGAACTGAAGCCCAAGACCCGCGCCTTGTACTCGGGCCTGATCCGGCTGTGGATCAACCCGCGTCTCGGCTCGTACCTCGTCCGCGACGTTCGGCCCATCACGGTCGCGGAGTGGATCGCGGGCCTGCACAAGGCCAAGTTGAGCGCGTCGCGGATCCGGACCGCGTACCGGGTGTTCGCCCAGATCATGCAATCCGCGGCCGATAACGACCTGATTTCCATGACGCCGTGCCGCGGGATCAAGCTCCCTCGCCTCCCGGAACCTGAGCCGCGCATCCTGACCGACGCGGAGGTCGAGCGCCTCGTCTCGGCAACGAACGCGCCGCACGACCTCCTGGTCAAGCTGCTCGTCTTCGCCGGCCTCCGCATCGGGGAAGCCTTCGCGCTGCGGCGCTCCGACGTCGACGTTGACGGCGGCTGCATCACCGTTGACGAGTCGCTCGCCGAGATCTCCGGCAAACAGATCTTCGACACCCCGAAGAACCACCAAGTCCGCCGGATCACGCTCCCGGCCTTCCTTGTCCGGGAGCTGGGAACGCACCTCGACCGTAACGTCGGCAAGGCTGGTTCAGCCCTGCTCTTCGTCGGCCGAACCGGCAAGGCACTGCATTACAACGCCTGGCGTACGGCCCACTTCGACCCGGCGGTCGAGCGTGCTGGGCTGAAGGACGTCACGCCGCACGCGCTTCGGGCGACGCATGCCACCTGGGTGGCGGACCGGCACGGGGTGATGGCGGCGGCGGCACGCCTCGGCCACTCGAACGCGAGCGTGACGACGCGGCACTACGCTCGGGCTGTCGACGGTCGAGACGCCGAGATCGCCAAGAAGCTGGATGCGGAGCACACTCGCATGCTGGCTGCGGACTACTGCGGTGACCCGCAAGCCGTTCCTGATGAGGTTCGCAGTGGTCATAAAGACGGTGAACAGCAGAATGAACGCCATCTGGCACAGAACTGGCACGACGACGATGATGGCGGCGCGGCCGGGGCACTGGTACCCGTCTGATCTGCACCCGAGCACAGACCAACCGAGATCGTCTTTCAGTCTGTAAATCTGTCGGCTGATGCCTACGCAGGTTCGAACCCTGCACCCGCCACCCCTTACGAAACAGCCTCTGACCAGCATGTTCGCGGTCAGAGGCTCTTTCGTTTCCGGCATGTTGAGGGCCTATCCGAGATGGGTGGCTTGTCTCACTTTGTCTCACCGTTTTCCACAGGTGGATCAAGGTCTGTGGAACATACGTGGAATGCGAGCAGAGCGTCAGGCGCCCGATCGCTGGTCAGCTCGGTGCCTAAGTGGTCTTCCGGAAGACCACCATCCCGTACGGGCTCGTGACGTTCCGGAAGGCGTCTTATGCCTCTCCAGCGCGCCACTGCTTCATCGCGTCAGCGATTCGTCGGTTCGCCTGGTCCACGACGCCGAGCATGCACTTGGCGTAGACCCGCAGCAGCACGTTGACGCTGTGGCCGGCGCGCCGCGCGACCTCCATGGGGTCGACGCCGGAGTTCAACCACAGCGACACGCACGCGTGGCGCAGGTCGTATGGACGCTTGGCGAGCGGCGAGCCTTGCTGGTCAGACGTGAGGGCGTGCTTGCGTGCAGTCGCCCACACCTCGCCGTAGCCGCTCTCTTGCACGAGCCCGCCCCGGGCGGTGCGGAACAGTCGACCGTCGGGCGCGGTCCCATGCAGGTAGATGTGCCACCGCAGCATGGCAACCAGCTCAGGCGGGATGGGGACCGGTCGCGTGGCCTTCTTCGCGCGGCCCTTGAGTGTCCGCTTGTCGTGCGACTGCCGGTCGTCGGTCCACATCTTCCCGACACGCGGCCGCGACTCGCGGAGGTTGAGCGTGCCCCACCCGCGTTTCGGCAGCACGCAGTCACCCTTCATCAGCCACACGACCTCGGCCGGACGCATGGCCGCGTGGTACATGCACCCGAAGAACGCCGCCAAGTGCCGACCCCGCGCGCTCTGCGCGTACACGGCGTGAAGCAGGGCGTCCGCTTGGCGGGGGTTGACCACGCTTGCAGGCTCGACCTGTTCAGCAGTCTTCGGGGCCGTCCATTGCACGGCACTCAGCGGGTTCGCAGTCAGCCTCCGCAGTTCCACGGCAAACCCAAGCGCGTTGTGGAAAATCGCGCGCTTGCGCTGGACGGTGGAGGCGGCCGCCGAGCCGCCGTCGAGCCGCTTCGTGAACGCCGTCAGGACCTTCCGAATGATCAGGGGGTCGTCGAGGGCGCTCATCGGGAGGGCATGTTTCTCAACCCATCGGAGCGTCTCGGCGACGTCCTCAGGCGGTTCCTCGTCCCAGCGGTGGAGGTTGAAAGCCCAGCCGTAGAGCGCGAGTCGGAGCGCTTCGGCGGAGGGTTTGCCTCGACCATGGCCCAGCAATGCCGGCGTCGCCGTGGCGAGCGCATCAGCCCACGTTGTACGGGTCTTCGCCGGGGCATCAGGCCACTTCATCTCGACGTAGTCCCGGGCGTGGCGATACCACGAGACGTCGTCGAGAGCGCGAGCCTCCGGCATCGGTAGACCGGACGTCTCGTCGAACGCAGTCCCGTCCTGCACGTACTTCATCAACTCGGCGCGACGGTTGTCCGCGAGCCCCTTCGTCTTGAAGGATTTCGAGAACGGGGTGTCGCCGACTTTCCAACGGACTTCGTACACCGTGCCTTTCGCGCGCGGGTGCACGCGCATTTCCCAGATTCGGACCTTGAATGTCGGCTTCAGCAAGACTCGTCTCCCATGGGTCGGGCCCGGTACGGATGTGCTCCGTACCGGGCCCGTGTGGTGTCGTGCGGGTTGTCAGTCGGCGAGTGCCGCCCACCACGCGTCCAAGTCCACCTGCCGAATGCGGAGTTGACCGTTCGGCAGCTTCTTGAACTTCGGGGCGGTGCCCTTGGCGCGCATGCGGTAGTACGACGCTCGGGAGATGCCCAGCTCCGTCAGCAGCTCGGGCAGCTTCATCGTCCTGGGGCGACTCATCAACCACTCCTGTGGCGGGTATGGCAGGGGCGCGGCCCCCGCTTCTGAGGTCCGCTACATCCGCTACATCTGCTACATCGCAGGTCAGAGGCATGATCGATGTAGCAGATGGGTGCGGATGTAGCGGATGAATGCGCTACGAGACCTCGCCGCGCGTGTAGCGGATGGCGCGGCGTGTAGCAGATGAGGTGGGGCTGTCCGCTACATCGATCACGGGCTTGACCTGCGATGTAGCGGACGTAGCGGATGTAGCGCTTCTCAGGAGAGGGGCGGGCAGTACCGCGCCCATGCGTCGGACAGGTCGCTCGCGTAGTAGCCGCGGACGACCATCCCGGATGTGGTGCGGATGTTTCGCGCAATGATCGGGGAGTTGTCGGCTGTGACGTACTCCTTGAGCCAACGGGCGAGCCCGCGGGCGTCGAGGGGGCGTCCGTCCATGTCGCCCCACGGCGCGTCGTCCATGGCGGTCAACGCGCTGATGATGCTTGCGGTGGGCATGCGGTCGGCTCCGTCAAACACGGTGTCGCGCAGGTCAGTCAGCAGCCGGATCCCCACTGAGCCTTTGTCGTTGGCCGCGCTCGCGGTCACCAATTCCAGGCAGGCGGCGCGGGCCCGTTCGGGCCAGTCCCCGCCAGCAGCGTCCGCAACCGCAATGAGCGGTTCCCAGACATCGGCCGGACGGTCAATGACGCCCTCGGGCATCACGGGCCATGCCTCCGCGACTTGCTCACGAACGGTGTCGGCCCACTCAGCCAAGCGGCCGCGCAGTGCATGTCCCTCCGCGGTGTGGAGTCGGTCCCGGAACGGCTCGACGTGCTCGTTCGGTGCGCGTCGGCGCATGCGGATGATGACCGAGCGGGTCAGCACCGTGTCAGGCAGGGAGCCGAGCCCGGCGAGTGCGACCGCGCAGAAGCACCGGAACTGCACCACGGTCACGTTTCCGCCTTCTCCGGTGCACCGCGGGATGACGCCGGCGCGCTTGTGGCCAGCGTTCAACCACCCGCGCAGTTCCTCATTTCCGCTGGCCTTGGGCCCGTACACGGCGTCGACTTCATCGAAGAGCACGGTGGGACGCTCGCCGAGGTCCACGCCGACCGAGCGGAACAGCGCGGCCGCAGACGGGGTGACGACAGGCATTGCCCGAGGAACGAGCGTCTCCACGATCTCCAGCGCCCGCGACTTCCCCGACCCTGGCTCGGGTGAGAGGAAAGCAAGCCGCGGTGTAGACCCAAAGCAGTCCAGCAAATGCGCGTGCGCGTCCCACAACGTCACGGCCACGTAGGCCGCTTCCAGCGGGAACACGTTGAATCGACGATGGAAGGCCTCGACCTCATCAAGCACGGCGGAGCCGTCGACTCGCGGTCCGGTGTCCACGGGAGGAAGAGCGCTCTTAAGGGGCGGGGTATTGGGCTCGGTCACGCCGCCCCCTTGCGGTTGTTGCGGATCGACCAGTCAAGCGCGCTTCGGAGGGACGGAATGCTCTCGGCGTCAGACAGCCCGGCTGCCGCCGCTGCCTCCTTAAGAGCGTCTTCCACCACTGCGCGCGGGATGTCGTCGGATACGACGAGCCGTCCCAAAGCCCGCGCGGCCCGGACAAGCGCGGTGTTACGGGTGCCTTCGGGCGCGTTCGCCACGTTGGCCGTCTCGTTGCGCAAGGCCGTCGCCGCGTAGGCGGACGCAACACGCACCGCGCCAAGAGCCACAGGCCCTCGGACGGGCCCGGGAACGGGCTGCAGGATGCCCAGCAGCCATGCCGGGAGCGGCGCCACGTCGACGTCTCGCGCGACCGTGTACGGACGGCCGTCGACAACGCTGCCAGCGGCAATCACGTAGCCCCGTCGGGCCCGGGTGTCGACCTTCCACCCGAGCTTTTCGACCGTGCTCGGCAGTGCCGGTCCGGGCGGTGCAGCGAAGTACAGGTGCATGCCGCCGGATCGGGTGGTGACGGCGAATGTCCGGTCCGGGAAGGGCTGTCCCGCGTTCTTCGCCAAGGCCGTGAGCACGTCGGCGCCGTGGCGGACGTTCAGGCCCGACCACGGCTCCTTCTTCGGCTTGTCCTCGGCGTGCTTGGGCATGTCGAGGTCCACGACAACCAAGCGGCTCGGCTCGGTCACGATGCCGATGTTGAACGGCGCGCGTTCCCAGTGACGCGCGATCAGCGCGCGGTCGGTGCTCGCCCGGTCGGGCCAGTCACGGATTGCCGGTTCCTTGCCGCCGGGCACGAGCGGGACAACGTGCCACCCCCGCGCTGCCCACGCGAGAGCGGCCGCTTTGAACGGGTTGCGGTCCGCGACCGCTTCCGTCGGGCGCTTGGCTTCGTCGAGGGCGGCCTCGGCACACAGCTTGTGCGAGTGCCGACGATCGTCGTCGAGGAGGTTCGTCGGCCGGCCGCAGTGCACACACGGCGCGGGACGGCCCGACCAATGCGAGTTGTCGCGCCAATTGAGTGAGGTCATGTCCGCTTCCCCTCACGCGGCCAGGACGGACATCGCGAAATACGCCGCGACGGCACGTCCGATGTGGTGGGTGTATGCGGGCGGGATGGCTTCGGCGAGTTCGCGCCGGACGTTCGTCCAGTCGATGCCCATGGCGGTCTGCCATTGGGCAACGGTGCCTTTGCCGCCGCCTTCGCCGTAGACCGCGAAGTACGGGCCCTCGAACCATTCGCCGTGCCGCATCCCGGCGACGCGGCCGCGGTGCTTGCGGTGCGCCGGTTGCGGGACGGACAGGCCGTGAATTTCAAAGAGCCGGTGTCGGATGACGGCGAGTCCGAACATCTCGCCGCACAGGCGCAGGTCTCGGCGCAGTTCGGCGCCGGCGACGTTCTCGATGACGAACGGCACCCGGGCCGCGGTGAGCACGTCACGGGTCGGGCCGATCAGTCGCGGGTAGGTGCGGCCTTTGTTGGTGCCTTTCGTCAGCGCGCACGCGTCCTGGCAGGGTGGGGAGGCGTGGACGAAGTCGAAGAGGTGCGCGTTCGCGGCGGCGTATTCGATCGCGTCCGCCTGCACGAACACATCGCCGCAGTAGTTCGGTTGCGGGGCGATGTCCACGCCGGTCACGTGGAACCCGGCGAGTTGGTAGCCGCGTGCGGCGCCGCCGGCGCAGCAGAACAGGTCCAGCACTCGCGGCCGGACGTCGGGTCGGTGCATGCTGAAGGTCTCCGATCTGCCCCGTGAGGGGCGGGTAAGAGACCCGGGGCGCCCGCTTCCGCCAAGAAGAGTTCGGGCGCCCCGGGGCGTGTTCAGAACGGCGGGTTGTCCTCGGCGGCGCCCGTCTTCGCGGGAGCCCAGCCGTCGCCCGGGCCGTTGGCCCACGGGTCGTCGCTCGTGCTGCTGTTGCGCGGCGTGCCGTTGCTGCGGTTGGCCTTGGTGAGGGTGGCGGTCGCCCACGTCAGCGACGGGCCGATGTCCTCCAGTTCGAGGACGACGCGGGAGCGGACCTCACCGGACGTCTCGTCCTTCCAGCGGTGCGTGCGAACGGTGCCGGTCGCGATGACGCGGTCGCCCTTGTGCAGGGACTCGGCCACATGCTCGCCGAGGGCACGCCACGCGGTGGTGTCCCAGAACGTCGTCTCGCCGTCGCTCCACTGGTTCGACTGCTGGTCGAACTTGCGCGGGGTGACCGCGATGGAGAACCGGGCGAAGAACGCGCCCGAGGCCGTGAAGCCCGCGTCCGGGTCCCGCGTGAGGTTGCCGGTCACGGTGATGTGCGTCGAGTTCGTGCCCACGATGCTGACTCCTTGTCAGTCGTCGGTGTGCTCGGATGCGATGCGGGAGGGCAGTCCTTCCGGCCGTCCCCCGCGGCCCCGGAAGCCAACGGGCTTCCGGGGCCACGGCGAGCGGCGGGTTAGGCAGCGTCGACGACGGGAGTGCCTGATCGGCAGGCCCAGGGCGAGCAGCCGTCCGGGTCTCCGTCTTCCATGAGCTGGTCGGCGACCGCATCGAACAGATCGACCTGTCGCGACTTCCATTCGCCGCGGGTGACACGGTCGATCGGTGCTTCGTCGAGCGGCACCATCGCGCGGTGCAGGTACGCCTTGCCACGCAGCGTCTTGCCCTTGGCGTTCGCGCTGGCGCCGCCGCCGCGTATCGCGTGGTCGAACGTGACGGCGTCGGCGAACTCGTCGGGGTTCTCGTCGCGCATGCGACGCCATCGTGCGTTGCCGCTGAACGGGCAACCAATGCATGCGCTCTTCGGGGTGTCGCCAAGGCCGTTGGTCGTCAGGTAGCGGCGGCAGTCGTTGCGTGACATGCCCAGGTCGAGCAGCGGGAACTTGTTCCGCGCGTACTGCACGTCCGCGTCCTTGGCTCGCTCGAACTCGTCGATGCTGATGCCGATCGACTGGTTGACGTGCCTGCCAGCGGGGGCCCTACCGATCGAGCCGTCTTCGGAAACCTTCGCGCCAAGCAAGGCACGGACCGCTGCCTTGATCGGCTTGAGCTTGTACTCGTTCGTGCACTGTCGTCGGGCCAGCCCGCCACTGCCGTCCGGGTTCTTGACGAACAGCGGCATGGATGCGAACCGGTGTTCCGGGTTCAACGCGTCGTCCCGGATGTTCCCGCGGCCGACACGCAGGATGGGGATCCCGGCCGGCTGTGCAATTTCTCGGTCGATGCGGTCCAAGTGTTTGTAGACCGAAGCGGGTTCCCAACCCGTGTCGGCGAACACCGCCGCGTCGTACTTCGGGATGACGCCCTCGGCCGACAACAACAGCAGCGCGGTCGACTGGACACCCGCGCCGAGCGACAGCACCCGCGGCGTGGCCGTCACCGGCCGCGTCCCGTCAGGCTGGACATTTCACGGTGGTTCATGAGCATGCTGGGGCTCTCCTGTACTCGCTAGCGGACACAGGGGCCCCGGGGCAGCCGGCTCTTCTTGGCGGTTGGGACGGCCGCCCCGGGGTGAGATCAGACCTTCAGCTCGGCAACCTCGTTCGCGCGGTCGTTGAAGAGCGTCCGGTGGTAGACCGTGGCGACGACGACGCGCTTGTTGGTGCGGTGTTCGGACGAGAGCAGGCTCTGTCCCTTGGTCAGCGCGGCCGCGTCGTTCGGCTCGCTGTAGTACTTGCTGCCGTGGCTGCTGCCCGCGGCGTCCTTGAACTCGATGTAGAACTCGGCCATGGCGGAGCGACCCTCCTCGGGTTTTGGTGACGTTGGGTGAGGTGTGCGTGAGCGTGCGCACGCTGGTGTGCGCGGGCGCGTGCGGGCCTTTATGCGGGCGCGTACGCGGGTGCGGGGGTGTGCGTGCCGTGCGCACTGTGCGCACGGTTTCGGCGCACAGTTACGCGGCGTAGCCCTCGACCGGGACGATTTCGTAGCGTCCGGCGGTCGGCGTTTCGCGGAGACGGCCCTCGTCGGCGAGCCGGTTGAGGGTCCGGGACACCCACGAACGGGAACGTCCCTGCCACTGCCGGGTAATGTTCCGCGGGCCGATCTCCGTGTGGCCGGCGGCCTCCAGGGTGTCGACCAGCGCGAGGAGTTCGGCGTACGCCTCGTCCTCGTTCAGCTCGCGCCGCGGGAATGGCGACGTCTCGCCGAGGGCGATCGACTCGGCGCCGTCCGGCAGCGGCGGCAACTCCTCGTCGGGGTCGACGACAAGCCCGTCATCGTCGCCGGACGCGTGCATAGCGGCTGCAAGCTGCGCGTCGTCCATCGCGGCGAGTTCGCCATCCGAGTAGTGGTGGCGCGGCTGGTCGTCGTCGCCGATGTTGAACGGCGTGTCCACGATTTCAGCCTCCGGCAGCCGGTCCGGTGTGCGGTCGCGCAAGGTGATGTCGGCGCGTGGGGCCGGGACGCCGGCGCGGGCTTCCCGGGCCTTGGTCGTGGCCTGCGCGCGGTATGCCGCGTACACCGATCCCGCCGCGCGGGCGGTGACGCGGTCGGCCGTGGCGCGGATGCCCTTGTAGATCGCGATGAGTTCGCGGATCTCTCGGCGTCCGTCCTCACTCGGGTCGAGCCGGAACGTGCGGTTCGGCATGACCCAACGGCCGAGGGTGCGGCCGGGGCTCTGGAGGTAGCAGGAGCCCGGCTTGCTGTTCTTCCACGCCTGCGGGTTCGCCCCGGCCTCGATCGTCTCGTCGTTGAGGACGAACGTCGCGTCCACGGGCTTCTGGCAGCCGAACATGAAGCCCGTGCCGAACTCCGACCGGACGTCGGTGTCCATGTTCGTGCCCGAAGCGCGCTGGAGGCTGACCGACAGGATGACGCCGGCGGACCGGGCCTGCTGTGCGATCGGCTTGAGGTTCGGGTTGTCCGACACCGTGCTGTCGGCCGCCTCCTCGAAGTGCGCGACCACGAGCGGGATGCGGTGCTTCGTCCAGCACTCCGGGACCCACTGCTTGTAGCCGAGGCGCCCGAGCTGATCGGCGCGGGCCCGAATGACATGCGGCAACGCTTCGAGCATCGCCTCGACACCCTTCGGCGTCGTCTCCACCCAGTCGAGGCCGCACTCGATGTCGCCGAGGGTCTGACGTCCCTTCGACGGGTCGCCGACCCACAGCAGCACATCCGAACGCGTGAGGACTTCCAGCGCCAAGACGAGGAACGCCTCGGACTTGCCCGAGCCGTTCATGCCCGCCCACAGGATGTGGCTCGCGTTGCGCGGCACGTCCGGGTCGCCCGGGAGGTAGAACTCCAGCGGGAGCCCGTCCTCGCAGACACCCATGACGATCGGCTTGGCGACCGATCCGCCGGGCACAGACGGCCCGGGCCACGGCATCGGCTTCTTCAGCACGTCCTGAGCGACCAGCGACATGGTCACGCGCGAGTGGTCGTCCGGGTCGGCGGTCATGCGGACCGCTGTCGCCGGGATGCCAGCCGCCGAGGCGATGAGCCCGGCCTTGTTCTGCGCGTCGGCCGCGGTCATCTTGCCGCGTTCAAGCTGGAGGGTCGCCTCAACGCGGGAACCCTCAACACTGCCCTTGACGACGTTGGCCTTGGCCATGCCAACCATGTCGAGCAGCTTGTCTCCGCCCGCCGCGTCGGCCTCGGCGGAGTTGCGGAGCGCGTACCGGACGTTCCACGACAGGGCGAGACCCGCCCCGCCGATCGCGTACATCGTGCCGACACCGCCAGTCAGCGGACCGGCCACGGTGCCCGCGGTGACGTACGCGGTCGCGGCCGCCACGGTCACCGTGGCGTGCCCGCGCAGACGCGGCGAACGCCGGGACGCTTCCTGCCACGTCGCGGCCGTAACCGCCGTCGACGCGGCGCCCATGACCGCGGTCGCCGCGGTGTTGTCCTCGAAGTGCGCGTGACCGAGCGCCGCGGCACCGCCGAGGACGCCGACGATCAGCCACGGCGGGAGGAACGGCGCGGTACGCGCGGCAACCCACTTGGCCATCTGGGCGCCGACGTCCGCGCTCTCCTTGCGGAGGGAGTTGCTTGCTGTCATTGCTCCGGTAGTCCTCTCGGAGTCGTCGGGGCGATCAGGACGCGAACGTGAACTTCGGCGCCGGCCTCTTGTGGCCGGCCGCCTCCAGCTCGGGCGCGAAGTGCTTGAGGAACGCCGCGTAGCACTGAGCCATGCGCGCAGCCGCGGCCTTGGACTCCTCGGCCGCGATGTCGACGTGCCGCGCGATGGTGAACGCGCGGACGCGGGCCCCGCCGGGCACGTTCGAGTTCAGGACGGGGATTTCCTTGAGCACCGCGCGCAGCAGCTCGGAGCCGATCGCGAGGTCAACGGAGACGTCGCGCAGCAGCTCACGGCCGGCGTTGGTGTACGTGCGGATGGACTCCGGGTTGATGAACTCCGGGTCCATCAGGATCTGACGGGCGTTGCCGAGGGCACGGCGAGCCATAAGGCAGTCCTCCAAGAAGAAGCGGGGTCCGGTCGAGTCCGGACCCCGCACGAGAGATGTGGCTGTGCTTGCGCGGCCGTCAGGCGGCCTTGGCGACCTCGGCGGCCGTGCGGTTCACCTTGCGCCGCAGCGCCCGGCGCTCCTCGACGGTCAGCCCGCCGCGGATGGTGTGCTCGTCGTGCTCCTCCAGCGCCGCAACGAGGCAGTCACGGCGGACCGGGCAGGACCGGCACAGAGACTTCGCCGCGCGCTCGCGCATCTCGCGGGCCGCGTCGGACTCGCGGACGTCGTCCGGCTCGCTGAACCACTCGGCGTACGCGCTGCCGCCGCTGGTGTCGCGGCAGGCCGCCGCGTTCTGCCAGCGTTCGCGCGGACCGATCGCGGTCTTGTTGACGTTCATCGGGGTGTCGCCTCCTCGGCGGTGGTGGTGCCGGACTGGACAGGAAGAGTCAGGACGGTCGCCCCGCCGACGTAGCGCCGCTTGGCCTCGTCGAGGGCGTCCTTGGCGGTGTCGTAGCGGCAGCCGAGCGCCTGCTGAGCCGCGCGGTAGGACACGTCGCCGCGGTGATCGCGGAGCAGTTGCAGCGCGGCCGCGACGTGATCCCGCGAGCCGTTGGCGGACGCTGGCGCGGCCGGTTTCGCGGCCGGACGCGGCGCCTTGCGGGGAGCGGCCGCGGTCGGCCGCGACGGTGCGGCGGGTGCTTCCCGGGGAGCGCGCTCGGTCGTCGCCGAGACTGCTTCCGGAAGCACCGGAGCGACGTCGGCCGGGAGCGTTTCCGGGTGCTTCCCGTGCTGGTCAGCGGGGTGGGAAGCGCTTCCGTCGTGCAGGAGTTCATGCACCCGCCACAGGACGACGGGAGCGAGTCCAGCAACCGCGATGCGAATCACGATGTGCACCCACCCGCCGGGAAGCACCGGCAGCAGATGCACCGTGACGTTCGTCAGCACCATGACCGTGATCGCCCATCCGACTTCCTGTCGGCGCCGGAACGCGGCGATCACGTACGCGTCGATGCACACCGGACCGAACGCGGCGAAGAAGCCGAAGCCCGCCCAGGTGTACAGGTGGTACTCGCCGGACGCGGTCAACGCGACCGCGGCGAGAAGCGCGACGAACGGGAGCACGCGCCCGAGGACGTTCGTGCGCCACCGCAACCGGTCAAGCTTCGTGGCGAGTTCGGCGCGCGACTCGTCGGCGGCCGCGCGGATCGCCTCGGCCTCGTGAAGCGCGGCCGAGGCCCGGTCCCGCTCGGCTTGTGCTTCGCGGGTGGCTTCGGCGGTGATCCGGGTTGCGGCCGTTCGTGCCTGAGCGCGCAAGGCGTCTGCGGCTGCCTCGGCTTCGGCGCGAACGCGCTCAGCTTCGGTGTTCGCGGTCACGGCCGCCTCGTCAGCCCGCCGCTTGGCCTCGTCGACGATGCCGCTCGCTGCCGCGTGTGCGTCGTCGACGATGCGCTTGGTCTCGCCGCGGGCCTCGTCGACGAGGGCCTGAGCGCGTTGCTTGTCGCTCTCGGCTTCGTCGAGGACGCGCGCGGCGTAGGTGTCGGCCGTACCGCGAACACGCGCCGCGGTCGCCGAAGCGTCCTCGCGGACCGTGTCCGCGGTGCTCCGGGCCTCGGCAACGATCGTCTCGGCGGTTTGCCGAGCCCGCGCCACGAACTCTCGCCCCGCGACGGTCTGTTGCCGGGCTTCGTCGCGAGCGATCGCGGCGGCCGTCTCCGCCTGCTTGAGCACGGCCTCGGCGGAACGCCGATCGGCGGCCGCTTCGGCACGTACGCGGTCGGCCTCGGCTTCCGCTTGGACCAACAGCTCACGCGCGGCGTGTTCGGCTTCGTCCACAACCTGTGTGGCGTGAGCCTTGGCATCCAGCGCGGCCGTCAATCCGGTCGGCTCGGGCGTCCATAACGGCGCGGGCCCCGGGGTCGCCATCTGTGCCAGGCTCGGCGGCCGCTTCACTCCCCACCGCCGAAGAGCCCCGCGGCTTGTCGCCAGGCCGCGGCTTCCGTGCGGTGCTCGTACTCGTCCCACGTGCGCGTGTCCCAGCCCTCGGCCGGTCCGTACCGCGCCTCCAGCTCGGCGACGAGCGTCGTCATCCTGCCTACCTGCTGACGGAAGCGCAGCAGCCGGTTGACCGCCTCGTCCGCCAGCGCGTAGGCGCCAGCCGTGCCCGCGGCCGGCTCGGCCTGGCGAATCAGCGTCACAGCCATCGCGCACCGCCGATCCGGCCGCCGCGCAGCTGCGCGCCGTACGCACAGACGCGGTAACCGCCGCTCGGCCGGCCGACGCTTGGCGACGGTCGCGACTTCGAGGCCGCCAAAACCAACGTGGTCGCGTAGGCCGCCGACTCGACGTCCTTGCGCCACAGGTCGGACAGCACGTCGTACGCGACATCCAGCCGCGCCGCGCGCTCCGACTCCGACTCGACCGCGGGCCCCATGAACAGAACCGGGTCGATGCCGAGCACCAACTCGGCGTATTCGGTCCCCGACGTCGCCGGGGAAGCCGCAACAATGGTTCGCAAGTCGCTCTCCTCTTCTTCAGGAGGTGACCCACGGGGCGGCCGCCGGACCTTGGCCGGACGGCGACCGCCCCGGCGCACCTCAGTGCGCCTCGCCACGTATGACGAGTGGCCATGACCCCCGACCCGCGACCGGGATCGGCGCGGATCGAGGACCAAAAGCACTCGTGTCTGTGGTCATTCGTCACTCTGTTGAGTTCTCAAGGAACGCGCTGTCCCGACGGGCGTGCGGCGCGCCAATGCCGCCTTCCCTGCCGGTCGCTCGGTCTCGGCGCCATGCAGAAGTGCAGCTCAGAGCAGACACAGCGACCCGAAGACCGCTACGTCACTGCCTCACTAGTGAGGTAGTGACGTCACCGTAGCGCGACAACTCCGACTGCCGCAATACCTCACTAGGGAAGTCGCCCTACGATGGCTCGCATGGGCATTGATCCGACCGACCCGCGGCCGCCGTCGCGGCAGATCGCCGACGAGTTGCGCGAGCAGATCGTCAGCGGAGACCTTGAGCCGGGGCAGCCGCTGCCCTCGGAAAGTTCGCTGGTCGCGACGTATGGAACGTCGCCGACGACCGCGCGGCAGGCCGTACGCCTGCTGAAGGAAGAGGGCCTGGTCGTCTCCGAGCGCGGCCGCGGCGTGTTCGTGAAGAAGCAGCCACCCACCATCCACATGGGCTCGCACCGCTTCTCACGCAAAACGCGCGCCGAGGGCAAGGCAGCGTTCGAGGCGGAGATAGAGGCCCAGGGACGTCGCTGGGGCCAAGAGATCCTGGAACTTGCCGACGTCCCCGCGCCGAAGTGGGTCGCCGAGTGGTTCGGCATCGAGCCGGGCACTGAGGTGTTCGTACGGCGCCGACGCAACTGGGTCGACGACGAACCCACGCAGATCGCCGACAGCTACTACCAACTGCCGACCGTCCAGGACACCGCGATCCGCACCGAGGACACGGGCCCCGGAGGCAGCTACGCACGCCTTGAGGAGAAAGGCCACCGGCTGGAGCGCTTCCGCGAGGAAATCGCGATCCGCATGCCGTCGCCCGATGAGACCAAGGCTCTCCGCCTGTCGCCCGGCATCCCCGTGGCCGAACTCCGGCGCATCGCGTTCACCGCGGAAGGCCCCGTGGAAGTACTGACGTCAGTGGTCGCCGGCGACCGCCACGTGTTCTGCTACGAGTTCCCCGCACCCGAGTAGACAGGAAGAACCTTGCAGGTCACCTACACCAGCGTTCCGACGCCGGGCGGGATCAACGACGACTTCGTCATCGCGGGGGAACGGTTCGTCGTCGTCCTCGACGGAGCAACGCAACTCAGCGAGTCCGGGTGCATCCACGACGTCCCATGGCTGGTCAAGCGCCTCGGGACCCAACTGGCGACCGCCATCGTGACCGAGCCGGATGCATCGTTGACGTCCATCCTGGCCGGCGCCATCGAACGCGTCTGCGCCATGCACGCCGACACCTGCGACCTGACGAACACGAGTAGCCCGTCCACCACGGTCGCGCTCCTGCGCCACCAGGGCGAGACGGTGGACTACCTCGTCCTGTGTGACTCGCCGCTCGTCATCGAGACCACGGACGGCAAGGTCCAGGCGTACACCGACGACGCGACGAAGCACCTTCCCGGCTACACACAGGATGACCTGCGCAAGACCCGCAACCAGCCCGGAGGGTTCTGGGTCGCCAGCACCAAGCCCGAGGCCGCCGAACACGCGGTCATCGGCTCCCTCAACGCCGCGGACGTCCGCCGCGCGGCCCTGATGACCGACGGCATGTCCCGCCTCGTCGAGCGCTACGGTTGGTCGTGGTCCCGCGTCATGGACGTCGCCGAAGCCGAGGGCCCCGCCGCCGCCGTCGCCGCAGTCCGCGAAGCCGAGAACGCCACCGCCCCCGGCACCTTCCGCGGCAAGCAGTACGACGACGCCACCATCGCGCTGTGCCGCGAGTTCATCTCATGACCGAATCCGCCAAGCACTCCGTCAGCGTCGCTGGCGTCATCGTCAACGACGAGGGCCAAGTCCTCCTCATCCGCCGCCGCGATAACGGCCATTGGGAACCGCCAGGCGGAGTTCTTGAAATAGACGAGACCATCGCAGACGGCCTACAGCGCGAAGTATTTGAGGAGTCGGGCCTCAGTGTCGAGCCGATTCGACTTACAGGAATCTACAAGAATATGAAGCTTGGCGTCTTGGCCTTGGTATTCCTGTGTCGAATCGTGTCCGGCAAACTGGCCTTGAATCCTGAGGTCAGTGATTTCCGCTGGGCAAGGCGAAGCGAGATAGAGAATCTTATGACCGCAACGTTCGCACGACGCGTCACAGATGCGCTCGACGGTGACCGCACAGCCTCCGTCCGGTCTCACAATGGACGCAATTTTGTGTAAACAAAGCAGAGAGTTCCATTTCTAGTCATTCCCATATTCAGGCTCCCGATAGTCCTCGGAGTCACCTTCGGTCTCGAAAGTAGTTGGCAGGCCAGCCTGCTCAATTAGCTCATATCGATCGAGCACCAGTTGGCAATTCCTGCAGCTAAAATACTCTGCCGCCACGATAATGTTGACTATTACCTCATAGTCTTCTTCATCCACTTGGACAAGTTCCGCCGAAGTGTCAGTTATGTCATCCCCTTCGATAGTCCCGTTCGATCCACACGCAGGGCAAGATTGAATCCCACGGTGAGTGAATCCGATACTGCGGTCAAGGCCAGGCTTCCACTCCGCCGCGATGCGCGCGGGCAGGGTCCCATCCAGGTGTTGGGAAAGTCGCTGCTTAGCGCGCTCGATTAGCATTTCAGTTCTGTGTTCGACGTTCTTTGCATTCTGGTCAAGGTGCGCCATTACAGTAGGCTCGCGGTCGTCGCCTACAAACTCTTCGATATCACGGTCAAGCGCATTGACAAGAATGGATGCCTGAGCCCAGTAGCGGGCCCACCAGACGTTTGACGGCACGGCCAGAAATCCGACAGCACTCCCATGGAGATACTCGTTGCGTGCGCTTGTAATGATGGATGCTTCCTTCAGATTGAAGGGTTTAAAAGCCCTCTGGCAGCGCGCAAAAAGGGTCTTTGCTCGAACCGAGATAAATCGTGCGTCACCTTCAACCAGGCCACTCGCGATCAGGAGATTCCCCCCGTCCTCGGTCGGTTCAGCGATAAGAAGAGGAGAAACACGAGACAAGGCTGATTTTGCGAGCAATTCTAGCGCAAGGGCTGCCCAGAGGGCTTTCTCATCGAAAGTCCTGGAGGAATCTTCGTCCATGGCTCTGTTGATGAATAGTTTGGCCTTGACCCACAGCGCACCGTGGTCGTACGGAGCTGTCACGCCGCACCTCTTTTCAGAGAAAGGCAGACGCGTTGCAACTCTCGGTTCGGATCTTCGGTTGCGGCTGGTCTACCGTGGAGAACGCGCCGATTGTCCAGAAGAAGAAATTTCTCCGGCTCGTCCCAAGAGATTTCAATCGCACGCTCAGCCAGGCCTGCGAAGTAATCGACGGTTCTGCGTGAGCGCGAGTCGCACGGCGTCATGCATCCCGGATCGTAACGATATCTATTCCCTTCATATGCCGGGGCAAAGAAACTGTCATGACCATTTTGCACCAGAAATATTCCGTGCGTCATATGAATCCGTGCTGAATACCCGGGGCTTAGGTCCCCTATCAATGGGAGAACCTTTGTGGGGATTTCGTTCACGCCGCCACAATGGAGTGCGATCAAATCCGGGGGGTTGGCTAGATGCGCTCCATCAGTATGTAGGGGCTGATCACCCTTGCCGTATACCGCACTGAGGGAGGGGGCGTGGGCCTCGCGCGCATCGTGCGGCTTCAGGGTGGAAATCGGCGGACCACCCCGACGAATAGGTACTTCTTGATACCCAAGCCTGTCGGCCTCCCAGCGAACCAGGGAGAACGAGAGGGTACCTACCGCCCACCCGTCCTTCTTGCACTGGTCGAGCATCCGTGCGAAAGGCAGCATGAAGACTGTTGTACTCCGAACTTCACGTATGTGCCGCAGGATTTGCCTAAGTCACTGGGCCCTGCTCTGAACATCACGATGCATATGAGTGCAAAAGGCGGCAAATGGCGGCGTCTGGGTGCCAGAACCAAACCCGACGCCGCGCACATGCCCCACGGCCCTCATCAGCGCCGGCGTCCCCCGGCCTCTTCGAGCGCAAATTAGACGAGTCCCAACCCTGTATCCGCGATGGGCGGCATTGAGATTGGAACGGCGCGCGGCGGAAGAAGTGCACTCAGTGCAACAGCGATTTCACCACTAAAGCTCGACTTCGAGTCCCTGAGAGCACGGGCGACCAACTCGCAGTACGCGCGCACCTCCATCCCCACGGTCCTCGCAGCCTGGGGAACCAGCTGTTTACCAGGAACGAGAGCAAGAAAAGTCTCGAATCCTTCGCCCGCAAACGCGGATTCGACGCGAGCCTTCTCTTCGGCAAGGAATCCTTGTGGGGAGAAGTCCCAGTTGCCGACATCAAATAGAGTCGGAATCTCCTTATTGAGAGCTTCTACGCTCTTACCGCGCTTTGCGGCGCCAGAAATAACCTTAACGATATTTGGTTCCATCCGCGCTTTCCAGCGCTCAATTACGAGGGCTGCCTTCTGCTGATCGGTCACAGTCGCCCGCAAAGACTCAAGGTAGGAACCGGTGTCAAACGGAAGCGACAAGTGATTTGCCACGGCCTGGACCACCTGGGGGTGAGCGAAGATACTCTCAATCTCGTGCACCGGAAGTACATGCACATCAAGTGCATCAATAAAGGCATCCGGATGGTAATCGCGATCGATAATTCCTACCGATTCAAGCGAGTGTGCAATTCCCGAATCCCGCAGAGCATCAACACAACGCAGGACATTCTTCGAACTACCCACTGGCTTCACTACGGTGTCTGCACCGTTGAACCAAGACTTGTAAAGTTGTGCATCCCAACTAGATTCTTCGCCCTCGCAAAAGACGATGCGCGAGGCATAGAAAGACAGAGAAGCTGCACCGAGCAAGGCGGCGCCTAGATCCTCGGGAATTTGCCCGTCCAGTTCAAGAACTCGCAACCCTGCCGCGGGGCTGGCGATGACGAAGCGCGCCTCCCGCCGACTTACTGCGAAAGTCAAGTCGTGGGTCACGTAGACAAAACGAACGTCCGTCCGTGCGTCTTCCAGGGCATCCCACAGACGCACAGCCAGTAGTGAATGAAAGTGAGTCTCTGGCTCGTCCACCACAAGGATCCCCGGCTCGGCACTGAAGACACGAGCGGCGACAAAGAGTGCAGCCTTCTCGCCGTCGCTCATCTGATTGCCGCTATATTCAACACTGACGCCGCTTGCCATGTTCTCAACGGTGGGGTTCCAATCCTTCCAACGCAGCCGCCGCCCTGGAAAGATCTTCCCCCAAACTTCTTCGACTCTTCGCGGGGGGGTTACTTCTGGCGGCTCTTTATTCTCGGGGTCATCCCAATAGCGCTCTGCAAACCTCTTGTTTGCCATTGCATCCTCAGCGAGCATCGTTGAGAGCATGTAGTCGAACTCCAAAGTGAGCTCCCAATGAGAGGCGCGAGCTTGCGACCTTTGGCTGTTGAAGTTATTCAAAGCAGTGTTGAATCCCATTGCGGGAACCTCGGGCGCGACACGCGTATTACGCAATGCGTTAATATAATCAATCGGCATGGATGCGTTGATATTACGACTTTGCCTAGTCTTGCCACTGCCGTTGGGGCCGATGACAACGACAGGCTCCCGACCTGGAAGATTGGTACCGCCGGGGAGCTGAATCTCATAACTCATGCCAATACAATAACCCGATCAGCCTTGGGATGCTTCTATTGTTGCAAGTCGGACCAACTTTCTGATTCGATCAAAGCGTTCGCAGAATCAATCCATAGTGATCACAGCGCTAGAACCGGTCGCGAAGCCAACTATCCCTGAGGCCGTTCGGCTTCGGTGCCACGTCTCCAGGACGGGGCATATGTGGGGCAGTGCGCCTGCCGCAACCCGACGGGTCTACGGAGCCCCTGGTCAGAGCTGGGTTGCGGAGCGCCCCTCCCCTGTCCGGCGAGGAGAGCGGGCCCCTCAACAACACCCGGGATCAGGCTTGGTGATGCTACGCACCCCGTTGCCTGGGATCCTTCGTCGCGTCGTGGTTTCAGCATGGGCGCGGGGAGGCCGGGTCGTTGGCGGGGTTGCTGCGTGTGGGTGACGTCTTTCGGTATGCGTCGAGCAAGGACGCGGTACCGGCGGATGTGGATGGGTTTCGGAACTTCTGGCATGTGACGGACACGCCGGGCCGCAAGAAGGTGCTTCTTGAGTCGGGGATCAACAGCATCGCCGAGGTGGCTGCGGTGGACGGTCCGCGTCGGGCGGCAGTGCTGATCCGGTCGAGTCCGTGGAAGGCTGGCAGCGAGCAGACGCCGTGGCATGACGTGTTCAGTCTCGAGGTGGGGCATGTCCGCTACTTCGGGGACCACAAGCCGGGGCTTGCCGTTCCCGTCGGGCAGACGAAGGGCAACGGTGCGCTGTTGCGGGCGTTCGAGCGACATCGTGCGCCGACGGCGGACGTGCGCCGGTTCGCGGAGCCGTTGTTGGTGTTCCGGGCCGTGCGGCGTGGTCGTAGTCCGAAGGGGCATGTTGAGTTCTGCGGTGTCGGGTTGGTGGAGCGGGCGGAGCGTCTGGTCCAGTGGGCGGGCGAGGAACGCGACACGTTCACGAACTACGTATACGACTTCGCGATGTTGGACCTGTCCGCCGAGGACGACTGTCTTGACTGGCGGTGGGTCGAGGCCAGGCGCGACCCAGCTGTCAGTGTCGACGCCGCGTTGAAGTTGGCGCCGGCGGCGTGGCGCGAGTGGGTCGGGAAGGGGCATGCGGCGTTGCCCAGGGTTCGGCGGCGAGTGGCTCGCTCGCGGATAGTGAAGATAAGGGATCAGAAGCCGCCGTCAGGGTCGCCCGAGGCTGCCGATCTGCGGATGATTCACCGGTTCTTCAACAACCGGAAGCACGACTTCGAGGCCGTGGCTTCGGCAGTTGCCGGGCGGATTCTCGGCGACGGGGCGTCCTACCGGGAAGGCTGGCTGACCCGTCGGTCCGGTGACGGCGGCGCGGACTTCATCGGCCGCGTCGACGTGGGGCGCGGCACGGCGGGCGCCAGTCTCGTCGTGTTGGGGCAGGCGAAGTGTGTGACCCCGGAGACGTCGATCAGTGCCGAGCAGATCGCGCGGATAGTGGCCAGACTTCAGCGGGGCTGGATCGGCGTGTACGTCACGACGGGCTACTTCTCCGAGGCCGCGCAGATGGAGATGGTCGAGGACCGGTACCCCATCTCGCTCGTGAACGGCCGCGAACTCGCGGGCGAACTGCGATCCATGGCCAACGAGGACCACAACGGCGACTTGGTTGCCTGTCTCGAACACCTCAGGGCCAACCAAGCCGCCGTCGTCACCGAACGGCGGCCGGAGGAAGTTCTCTTGCTGTAGATCCCGAGTGCCGGTGCCCGCGGAATCGTCGTGGAACGCGTCCGCGCCCGACCGTAGGTTTCAGCAGTTGACGCAGGTCAGAGCAGGGCGGGAGTGACGGCTCGATCTCGCTGTAAATCTGTCGGCTGATGCCTACGCAGGTTCGAACCCTGCACCCGCCACCCCTTACGAAACAGCCTCTGACCAGCACGTATGGTCGGGGGCTGTTCTCGTTTGCGCCCTCCGCGACACCCCGCCAGCCCCATGGAATGCCCGTGGCTGACCGCTCCTGACCCCTCGTTCTGGCACGCGACTGGCACACGGCCCACGCCCCGCCGGCGGCAACGTCAGCGGCCAACGAGACGCCCTTGATCCAGTAGAGATCGATTCGGCAGTGATCAGCGGGCGGCGTCGGATGCGGCACCAGGCGGCGGTGGCGTCGTCCTTGGACTTGCCGCGGGGCTGGCGGGAGCCGTCCGAGTCGGAGTTTTCGGCCGACAGCGGTTCACGGCTTCCGAGCCGGTCGCGGGTGCTCCGATGGACGAAGACCTGGCGCTAAATGCAGCTTCGGCGTGGCTGGTTGCTGTCGGGGCATGGGGCGGGTTTGGGTGAGGTATGGAGGTCACCTATGCCACGGCGCCGGCGCCCGGGCGGGGGAATGAGGACTTTGTTGTTGCCGGGGAGCGGTTTGTCGTTGTGCTCGACGGGGCTACGCCGGTGGGGGAGTCCGGGTGTGGGCACGGGGTGCCGTGGCTGGTGGCGCGGCTGGGGATGCAGCTGGCTGTCGGGATCGTCAGCGGGGTGGGGGAGCCGCTCGCGGCGATCCTGGCCGAGGCGATCGAGCAGGTGTGCGGCATGCATGCCGACAGCTGTGACCTCGGGCATCCGGACAGTCCGTCCAGCACGGTGACGATGCTTCGGTGGGAGGGCGGGACGGTGGATTACCTGGTTCTGTGCGACTCGCCGCTCGTGATCGAGGGCGGCGATGGCAGCCTGCGGACCTACGTCGACGACGCGACCGCGCACCTTGTCAGCCGTACGCGGGACGATGTGCGGAAGCTGCGCAATCGGCCCGGTGGGTTCTGGGTTGCCAGTACCGATCCCGCGGCGGCGGAGCACGCACTCACCGGGTCGGTCGATGCCGCCGAGGTTCGTCGGGTGGCGCTCATGACGGACGGGCTGTCGCGGCTCGTCGAGCGCTATGGGTGGACGTGGTCGCGGGTTCTCGACGTCGTCGAAACGGAGGGGCCAGGCGCCGCCGTCCGGGCCGTTCGCGAGGCCGAAGTGGCCACCGTGCCGGGGACGTTCCCCGGGAAGCCGCATGATGACGCCACCATCGCCCTGTGTCGCGCGTTCACGCCGTGATCCGCCTCTGGTCTGAAGGGAAGCCGTCGCCGGGCTGCCTCTGCTGCTCCCGCAAGCCATCCGGCGCGTAAGCCACCGCATATGGTCGGCACCATGCGCACCACTCCCCAGCCGCTCCCTGCCCTCCGTCCCGCCACCCGGGCCGATCTGCCCCGGATCCTGGCGCTGCTCGCGGACGAGGATCGGGTGACCGACCCCGCGGACGTCGTGGTGACCGCGGCATACGAGCGCGCGTTCGCGGCCATCGATGCCGACCCGCGCAACGAGCTGCTGGTGCTGACCCGCGCAACCGGCGACCCGGCAGACGAAGGCGAAAACCAAGGCGAAATCCAAGGCCAACACCAAGACCAAGACCAAGACGCCATCCTCGGCTGCCTTCAAGCGACCTACATCCCCGGTCTCGGAAAGGGCGGTGCGGAGCGGGTGTTGCTCGAAGCGGTGCGGATTCGGGCGGATGTCCGCGGTGGCGGGCTCGGCCGGACGCTGATGGAGTTGGCGATCGAGCGGGCCCGGGTGCGCGGTTGCGCGCTCGTCCAACTGACCAGCAACAAGCGCCGTACGGACGCGCACCGCTTCTACGCCGGTCTCGGCTTCGTCCGCAGCCACGACGGCTTCAAGCTCACCCTCGACAGCTGACGGCGAAGCAGCCCAACCGCCCAACCGCCCAGCCCCCAACCCCACCCAATTCCCCGCCAACCCCATGCAACCCCCGCCCGGCCCCAGCACGTCTCCACGGAAAAGTCCCCGGGTGAAGGGATGGTGGGCGTGATGGCGGCGAGGAAGTCCGTACGGGCGTTCGTGTCGGCGGCGTTCGTGGCCATGGTGGTGACCGCGCTCGGCGTGGCCGCCCCCAGCGCGATGGCGGTACGCGACGGGCGCGATGTCGCCGCCGGAGAGGCGCCGTTCACGGTGGCGCTGATGACCGCGGACGGTGTGCAGCTTTGCGGCGGCACGCTGGTGGCGCCGGCCAAGGTGCTGACCGCGGCGCACTGCGTGACCGCGGTGGACAAGCCGACCGACATCCGGGTCGTCGCCGGACGCGTCGACTACACCGCCACCGGCGGCCAGACCCGGCGCGTGACCGCGGCGCGGATCCACCCGAAGTTCGACCAGGGCACGCTGACTTACGACGCCGCCGTCCTCACCCTCAACCGTCCCCTGCCGTACCGGACTTTGCCGATCGCCCGCGCGCAGGACGGCGCCCTGTACGACGTCGGCCGCAAGGCCGCCGTCTACGGCTGGGGCACCCTCGCCGACGGCGTGCCGACCACGCTGATGCAGCGCACCACGCTCGTCCTCTCCCCGGTCGCCGCATGCGACCCGTACACGTTCCCGGGCGACACCGCCGCCACGAAGGTCTGCGGGCTGCCGCCGAAGGCAAATCCGAACACGAGCATCTGCCGCGGCGACTCCGGCGGGCCGCTCGTCGAGAACGGCAAGCTCATCGGCATCGTCTCCTCGGGCAACAAGTACTGCGGGACGGAACAGCCCCGCTCGGCGTTCACCCGCGCGAGTGCGGTGGTGAAGGGGCTGGACCTGTAACCCCCCAGAGCCCAGCCGACGGCCGCAGCCGACGAGCCCAGCCGACGCCTCCAACCGCCCGACACACACCCCCACCCACCCATCCCTCCATTTCCCCCCAACCCCACCCCCACCCGATCACCCCCGATCCCCGCCCGATCACGATCCCGCCCCGGCGGATCACCATCGCGCTCCATTCCATCCCCCGTGCGCAGTCGCCCGGCCCGCCGCCGATCGTGTTGGATACTCGAATCCCTGCATCGCACACGACACTTGGCGGATCTTGCGTGGACACCGTGGACGAGTTAGCCGATTCCTGCCGTGCCCATGTGGGGCCGGTCGACGTCGACGCCGTACGGCCGCGCCTCGACGGGGGCCGGGTCGCCTTCGTCCGGGCGCGTGACGGCCGCCGGTTCGTCGTCAAGCAGCACGGCACGGACGAGGGCTTCGCCCGCGAGCTGCGGGCGTACCGGGACTGGCTGCCGCAGCTCGGCGAAGCCGTCCCGCAGCTGGTCGCCGCCGAGCCCGACCGGCGCCGGCTGCTGCTCACACATGTCGACGGCGAGAACGCCACCGACGTGCCCGCGGACAGCCTGCGCGAAGAGCTGGCGCACGAGCGGGCGGGCGCGTTCCTGGCCCGGCTGCACCGCGTCGTCCCGTCGGAGGTGTCGCGGACGTTCGGCGCCGAGCTGGCCGCCCGGCTCGCCGCGCGCCTGCCGCGGCTGCAGACCGCGGCCGCGATCACCGCGCGGGAACGTGCCGCGCTGGAACGGTACGCCGAGCGGATCGGCCGCCTCGACGCGGTCGAAGTCGGCGTCTGCCACCTCGACTTCAGTCCGCGGAACTGGCTGATCCGGCCCTACGGCGCGGTCGCCGTCGTGGACTTCGAGCACACCAAGCGCGACGCGCTGACCCGCGACCTGTGCCGTCTTGCCCACCGGTCGTGGCGCGGCCGCCCACACCTCCGGATGGCCTTCTTCCGCGGCTACCGCCGACGCCTGACCCCCAACCAGGAACACCAACTCGCGCTGTACGCCGGGCTCGAAGCGGTCACCGCACTATCCCTCGGCATGGACGTGGGGGACCCGGGGATGCTGCAGATCGGCCGCAGACTGGTCGCCGAGGTGACAGGAAACGCGTGACGGCGCGCCCGCAGACAAGCACCCGCCCGTCGCAACTCCGCTGGTAGCAAATCCGCTGCTCGCAACTACGCCCGTCGCAACCCCGACCCCCGCAACCCCGACCCCCGCAACCCCGACCCCCGCAACCCCCACCCCTCAGACCCGGACGCCCCTCACACTCCCCGCCAAATGTTGTCGTAAGCCGCCTGCTCGATATCCCGCCGCTGCCGTACCGCCTTGAGTTCCGTCGCCGCGTCGCCGACCGCGGCCAGCACGATGTCCGCCGGATCGCGCGGCACGGCCCCATCCGCGACAGGCTCCGCGACGGCATCGGCGGCACCGGCAGGATCACCGACGGCACCGGCATCGCGGACGCCCGCCGCCGCGGCGAGCCCGGCCAGCACGGGCTCGCCGGCGGCCCGGCGTGCCTCTGCCGCCCGACGGTCCGGTGTGTCGGCGAGGGTGACGTTGCCGCTGCGGAAGGGCAGGCGGTGCCGCTGCCGGGTGAGCTGGCCGTCCTCCTCGAAGGCGGCCAGGTAGGCGGAGGCGAGGTCGCGGCCGCGGCGCCACAGCCAGTCCTCGACCGATTCGTACGGCGGACTGTCGACCAGCGCGGCCCCGGCCTGCTCCAGCAGCAGGTCCGCGTTCGGCACCCGCAGCCGCGGCACGATCCGGTCGCCGTCCAGGACGACGGTCTCGTCGGCGAGCAGGTCGAGCAGCTCGGCGCCCGCCAACGCGAGCGAAAGCTCGCCGTGCGGCACCGGATGCTCGGGCTCGGCGGCAATCGCGGTGATCATCAGGTCGCGTGCTGTGGTCATCGAGGACTCCACGTGGGGGACGGCCCGCGGCGGCAGGCGGGGCACCGGACTCGCCCTTACGAGCCTAGGCCGCGTCCCAGGTCCCGTCCGCCCGACACCACCGGACACGCCACCGTGGTCCTCAACCGCCGTCCTCAACCGGCGAGCCTCCGCCGACCCGCCGAGCCTCCGCCGACCCGCCGACCCGCCGATCCCACCCACACAACACCAAGAACCGACCACGGCCCCCCCGCACCACCCCACCCCGGGTTTTCACCACAGCCCCCTCGGGCACCAACCCCAAACCGCCCCGCCCCCCCCCCCCCCCCCCCCCCCCCCCCCCCCCCCCCCCCCCCC
>NZ_BAABHS010000027.1:0-108210 GCF_039542225.1 Yinghuangia aomiensis
TCGATTGGCTTCGACACCACCGAGATTCCAAGAGGCCCTGCTTTCATGCGCGTACGGCTCAGACTTCACCCCATCGGGAAACCAAGTCCTATAACCCGACGCCAAGTTCGGTACGACCACAGCTTCTTAATCCGCTCATCGACGAAGCCGGACCGGACTGTTTGCTCTACCGGGCGGCAATCGCAGACACCCTCTCAGCACAGGGCCTTACTGTGCTGTGGACCGTCCTCGGCGAGAAACACCGCATGGGCGGCGAAACTTGGGACCAGCGCCGCCAAGACGACTACCACTGGGTTGAATTCTCCGCCTCCTACTTCCTCGCTCCCGAGGGCCCTGTCCTCAACCACACACACGGTGTACGCAAGCGTGCACGTGGCAATGCGGATTGCACTTTGGACTGGGCGGTGTGATTATCGCGCCGAGCACTAACGACGCTCGGCGAATATCCCGCCCAGAGGCCCTGCCAACGCAGCGGATCTGCTTGCCCGGTCGGGCCTTGCTACTGGCTCGCGACTCCTGGACGGCGAGCTGTCGAGGCCCACCATCTACCCTCAGCCCCTGACAGCGCAGACTTGCCGGAGATCAGCGTGAGGCTGCTTCGCTGGCCGCCGCCCCGCCCATCGCGCCGTCATGCCGCGATCGCTCCAGCTACCGCGCACAGTTCCCGCATCGTCCCCGTGAACTCCTCGAGAAGACCCAAAGCCACGGCCCATCGTTCCACCTGCGTGCCCAGCGTCGCCTGGGTGATGACGCCGAGTGCCGCCCGTGCGTCAGGCATGCAGTCCTGCGCCGGCGTGCCGAACACCATCAGCGCGCACTTCGCCGGCGCTCCGTCAGCCAGGATCGCGGACGCTGAGAGCAGCCCTCGTCGGTGAACCTCCCGAACCTTCGCACGTGCCGCCCTGTCTCCCAATGCCGTGCACAACGGAAGCACTGCCTGACGCGTGCGATTTGCGTCTCTTCGTCTTTCGAAGACCGGTCGCGTGTTCGGCATAAAAGGTCGGCTCTGCAACTCGGGCGGACAACCGTGCTGAACCCTCAGCGCCATCAAGGCGTTCTCATCGAATGGCCTTATACGGTGCGCCTCGACAAGCATCGCCCAGTTCAACAGCACACGTGGGGCCACGAGCAGCAGATCGAAAGCCCGCACGGCGAAACGATGGTTGGCCATCCGGTCAATGATTACCGGCATGCTGCGCTCGTGCTCCAGAGCGTGCCTGACGAATCGGGCGTCGCCCGGGTCAGCGAAGGCTTCGCGCACCACACGCGGCACGTACTGATATTGGCGTCGCTGCAGTCCTGCGATGATGCCAACCGCGGCGGCGCGAGTGGCATCGGCGCCCACGGTGTCGAGAAGACCGACGCAGCCGCGCAGGATGACAGCCGGCAGCCCAGGGAGATTCGCGGTCCAGTCCAACGCCCCGAACACCCGCGCAGTCAGATCTGCGTCATCCAGTTCGACGAGCGGGTAGAGGCGCCGTTGTGCGTCGAACCTCGTCTCAGCATGCCGTACCGAGAACGGGTCGAGGTCCGTGACGGTGGCCGACATCATCGCGCGGAGCATGACTTCGCGGGTTGCGGAGCCGTTGCGGTACAGCTCAACGGCGACCTGCCGGTGACCGAACTGTGCCAGGGCAGCCAGGACTTCAGGATCGCATCCCAGGTTCGCCGCCAAGGCAGCTCGGTCGTCGACCGTTCCAGCCTCCAGTACACGCTGGATCAGCACCTTCCCCGGAGCCTGACTACCACCGAGCAGCACACGACGGATTGGTGCGCCGAGGCGCGCCAGCAGGGCGTGCTGCACCTCGATAGGGGCTTGGTCCGCCAGAAAGGCGTGCGGATTCATGAGGTGGTCATTTTAGCCGTCATCTCTGGGCGAGTTCAGGCACACGAGATAAGCGCAAGTAATAGCAGCAATGGTTCAAGAACGTCTGTCACGGCACGAGCTTCCCTGCGGTGGAGATGGCTACGGCCGCCTTGTCCGGAACCGCGTGGTGTCGGTGAATTCGGCCGCTAAGGGCTGTCCCGTTACTGGTGTGGCCGGTGGGATGATCTTGGTGTGGCTGGTGTGATCACGGCGTCTGAGCCCTCCTGGATAGCTCCGTTCACCGGCCTGAGCCCGCGTCAGTTCGGCAGGCTGGTGCGGGCGTTGCGGCATGAGGGCGCCGACCCGGTCCGGAAGGGCCGGCCGTGGGCGCTGCCGCTGGAGGACCGGGTATTGCTGGTCGCCGCGTACTGGCGCACGAACCTGACGCTGCGCCAGCTCGCGCCGTTGTTCGGGGTATCGAAGTCCGCGGCCGACCGCGTCGTGGACCACATCGGGCCGCTGCTCGCGCTCGCGCCGCGCAAGCGGTTCCGCAAGGACGCCGTGCTGATCGTCGACGGCACGCTGGTGCCGACGCGCGACCACGCGGTCGCCGAACGCTCGAAGAACTACCGGTACTCCACGAACCACCAGGTCGTCATCGACGCCGACACCCGCCTGGTCGTCGCCGTCGGCCGCCCGGTCACCGGCAACCGCAACGACTGCAAAGCGTGGGGGCTGTCCGGTGCCGAGGCCGCCGTCGGCAAGACCAGGGTGATCGGCGACGGCGGCTACCGCGGCACCGGAGTCCTCGTCCCCCACCGCCGCGAACGCGGCCAGGACGAACTCCCCGACTGGAAACACCGGCACAACGCCGACTTCCGCCGCGTTCGAGCCCGCGTAGAGCACGTCTTCGCCCGCATGAAGGCATGGAAGATCCTCCGCGACTGCCGACTCAAAGGCGACGGCGTCCACTTCGCCATGCTCGGCATCGCCCGCCTCCACAACCTGGTCCTCGCCGGGTAACCGGCGAGCCGAGCCGACCTCGGATACCCCAAGATCAATTACGGGACAACCCTTAGGCGGTGCTCGTGGGTGACTACAGCGAGGGCCGTCCCGTGGTCCGCGCACCTGGAGCGGAGGAGTTCCATGATGGCGGTGGTGGTTGCGGGGCCGAGGGCGCTGGTGATCTCGTCGCAGAGGAGATAGTCGGGCTCGGTGGCCAAGGCGCGGGCGATGGCCACGCGTTGGCGTTGTCCGCCGGACAGCTCGGTCGGGTACCGGGTGGCGAAGTCCGCGGGGAGTTCGACGAGGTCGAGGAGTTCCGCGATGCGTTGCCGTCGGCGTTCGCGGCTGAGGGCGGTGTGCAGCTTCAGCGGGCGTTCGAGTGCCGCGCCGACGGTACGGCTGGGGTTGGGGGTAGCGAGCGGGTTCTGCGGGATGAGTTGGATGCGGCGTTGCCGGTCCCGTCCGCGACGGCGCACCGAGGCCGGCATAGGAGTGCCGCCGAGGCTGACGGTTCCCGCCGCTGTGGTGGTAAGGCCGACGAGCACGCGCAGCAGGGTGGTCTTGCCGGATCCCGACGGACCGACGATGGCCACCGCCTCGCCGGGATGCAGGGTGACGTCGACCGTGTCCAGCGCGCGGGTTTGGTGTTTGCCGCTGCCGAAAGCGACGGTGATCCCTCGTGCCGCGAGGCCTCTTTTGGCCTGTGCTGTCGGTCGAGTTGCGGCGATCGGGTCGAGTGCCTTCCCTTGTCCGTCCCGCGGGGCCGCCGGACACGGTTCGGCTGGACGACTGGACGGGGACCGACAGTGGCCGTTCGGCAGGTGGCGCAGCGACTGTTCCGGCGTCACGTCCGGCGTCGAGCGTGACGTGGTTATCGGCGCATGCGTCGACCAGTTCCGGGTCGTGGCAGGCCATCAGCGCACGGTAATGCCGCGCGTGGTTGCGAGGTGGCGCAGCAATTCCGCGATTTCGTCGCGAAGTTCCGGGTCGAGTCCAGCGGTCGGTTCGTCGAGCAGCAGCAGTTTCGGCTTGCACGCCAGCGCGCGGGCGAGGGCGACGCGGCGTTGCTGGCCACCGGATAGCGCTCCGGGCCTGCGGTCGGGCAAGCCGTAGGCGAGGGGCAGGCGGCATTCGGCGAGGAGCACGTCGACGGCGCCGCGCCCGGAGTCCGCGGCGGTTTCGGCCACGAGGCGCCGGACGGTCATCCTGGGGTTGAGGGCCGAGCCTGGGTCTTGGCCGACGTAGGCGAGTTGCGTGCGGCGGAGGCCGGTGAGTGCGTGGCGGTCCAGGCGCAGGACGTCGTGTCCCAGCACGTGGAGTCCGGCTTCGGCGACGGCTCCCGCGGGGAGGTGCCCGGCGATCGCTTTGAGCAAGGTGGTTTTACCGGAGCCGGAGGGCCCGGTGATCGCGGTGATCCGGCCTTCGGGGACGAGGGCATCCGTCGCCCACAGCAGGGGGTTCCGTCAATAGTGTGGATGGCCAGCTTGGTGCCATATCCGGGCAGCACCTGCTTGACCATGGCGTCCCGGTCGACGACAAGGCGGAACGCCTCGCGGACGCGCGGGTCGTCAGCCTCATTCCGTTCAAGGCCGACCGCACCGCGGTGCGGCGCCTGATCGGCCTGGGCGTGCCGATCGCCGCGACCTACGGCTCCGAAGCCGGCTTCTTCTCCCTCACCGCGCTGCTCGCCGGCTCCTTCGGACCGGCGGCACTCGCCGCGCACACCGCCGTCAACCAACTCGTCTACATCGTCTTCCAGGTCGCCGTCGGCCTCTCCCACGCCGCGTCGATCAACGTCAGCCGGGAGATCGCGCTCGGGAACCACGCCCGCGCCCAACGCCTCATGCGCACCGCACTCGGCTGCGCCGCGCTCGTGATGGCCGTTGTCGGCGCCGCGTACGTCTCGGTGCCGCGCCTGGTGCTGGCACCGTTCCTCGACGCGTCGTCCGACGATGCCGTCACGGTCGCCACCCACCTGCTGATCGTCGCCGCGGTCCTGCAGTTCTTCGACTGCACCCGGAACATCGGCGTCGGCCTCCTCCGCGGCCTCGACGACACCAAAACCGGCTTCCGGGCAACACTGATCGGCTACTGGGCCGTCGACCTCCCCGCGTCGTGCGTGTTCGCGTTCGGCTTCGGCTGGGACACGGTCGGGCTGTGGCTCAGGCTCCTGGTCGGTCTGGCCGCCACCGCGGCGCTGCTCATGCGGGCTTTTGACGCGGGCGTCTCCCGCCTCGCCGCAGCGAGCGCCGCCGTCTAGGGTTCCGAGGCCGTCCACCAGGCCATCGGGGCACACCTGGCTCCGACGGCACTTGGCCCCCAGCTGCGGTCACGGAAGAGGAGCCGGGGTGTAGCGGGCAAGTGCCTGGCCCGGGCGGACGACCAGCTCCGTGCCGGACTCGGCGGTGCGCAGCGTCTGTTCGACGGCGGCCGCGACCTCGTCGGCGCCCAGCATCGGGATGCCCGCCGCGCGGAAGCGCTCCCGGCCGCCGGCAACGAGCGGGGTGTCCACCAGGCCGGGGCACACGGCGCTGAAGCGGATGCCTTCCTGGGCCAGTGGGCCCGACAGCGACCGGACCAGGCCGATGACCGCGTGCTTGGTCATGGTGTACACGGGGTCCTGCGGAGTCCCGCGCAGGGCAGCGAGCGAGGCGGTTGCCACGATGGAGCCGGCGCCGTGGCGGCGCATCACGGGAAGTGCCGCACGGAGCCCGTAGACCACGGAATGCTGGTTGACTCCGACGACCGCCTGATACCGGTCGAGGTCGAGGTCGGCCAGATCCTTGTCAGCCGAGTTCACACCCGCGTTGAGCACCAGCATGTCCAGGCGGTCGCCGGCCGCGGCAACCGCTCGGAGCGACAGGTCGGGGTCGGCGAGGTCACCGACGAGGGCCGTTCCGCCTATCGCCACGGCGACTTGCTCGACCATCGGGTTCCGGTCCACCACAACGCATCGCGTCCCTGTCGCGGCCAGTCTGCGTGCGACGGCTTCCCCGATCCCGCCCGCCGCTCCCGTGACAATCGCTGTTTCTCCCACGCGCGTTCCTCTCGGCACTCCGTAATCAGCCACCCGTCGCGCCGGCTCCGGTCCGAGCGACCCACCACACCCAATGACATTCTCTCAATGGAGAATAGTATTCTCATCGTTGATGCGCCGCACGTGCGGGCGGCCGGAAGGGAGCGAGATGGGATTCGCGGACGACCTCTTCGACCTGACCGATCGGGTGGTTCTGGTCACCGGAGGAAGCAAAGGGCTCGGGCGGGAGATGGCCCTGGCAGCCGCCCGCTGCGGTGCCGACGTCGTGATCGCCAGCCGCAAATCCGAGGCCTGCCAAGCGGTCGCGAAGGAGATCGAATCGGCAACCGGCCGGCGTGCGATGCCCTACGGCGTCCACGTCGGCCGTTGGGACGAGCTTCCCGGCCTGGTGGATGCCGTCTACGACCGCTTCGGCAGACTGGACGCACTGGTCAACAACGCCGGCCTGTCGCCCGTCTACGACACGCCGGCCTCGGTGAGCGAGAAGTTGTTCGACGCCGTCATCGGCGTCAATCTGAAGGGCCCGTTCCGACTGGCGATTCTGGCCGGCGAGCGGATGGCGGCCGCGGGCGGCGGCGTCATCGTCAACGTCAGTTCGAGCGGCTCGCTGCGCCCAGGACCGGCGATCCTGCCGTACGCGGCGGCCAAAGCCGGCCTCAACGCGTTGACTGAGGGACTGGCGCACACCTTCGGGCCGAGCGTGCGTGTCAACACGCTGATGGCGGGCCCGTTCGCGACCGCCGCCCATGACTGGGACCCGGAGCAACTCGCCGCCGGCGTACGGCATCACGCACTCCAACGCATCGGCCGTCCGGAAGAGGTGGTCGGGGCGGCGCTCTACCTGATCTCGGACGCGTCGGCGTACGCCAGCGCCTCGACCGTCCGGATCGACGGCGGCATGCGCTGAGCGGTCCGCGGGCAACCCGCGCGGGGCGGCGGCCGGATGCCCGCCGCCCCGCGCAGGCGTTACGCGCGAGCGATCTCCGCCTCGGCCTTCGGCCACAGCGACTCGGCGTATGTGTGCAGCCCTTCGCCGAGTGCCCGGTCCATACGGCCCTCCAGGGCACGCACGTAACTTCCCTCGAGCAGTGCCGCGAGACGGAAGCACGCCAAGACCTGGAACCACGGGAAATCGCCGGTGTCGCGTCCCGTGAGGTCGGCGTAGTGGGCGATGAGTTCGGCGCGGGTCGGCATGACGTCCCACGGCCGGACGTACGGGTCGGCGCCGGGCGGGTCGCCCTCCTCACGCCACGCGGTCAGGATCCAGCCGAGGTCGACGAACGGGTCGCCGAGCCCTGCCATCTCCCAGTCCACGATGGCGGCGAGGCGCGGCTCGTCGTGGGCGAACAGGACGTTGGCGAACTGGAGGTCGCCGTGCACGATGCCGATGCGCACGTCGGCGGGCCGATTGTCGTCCAGCCACTTTCCGATGGTGTCCACCAGCGGAGACTCTGCGTCCCGGTACTCGGCGTTGCTTCGATAGCCACGCAACATGTCCCAGTAGCGCGCGACTTGGCGCTCCGCCCAGTGCTCCGTCCGGCTGAGGCCGTCGAGGCCGATCGCGTACGGATCGACAGCCGCCAGCCGGGCGGCGCCGCCGACGAGTTCGAAGGCCATCTGTCGGCGCCACGCCGGGTCGCTGCCGTAGCCGCCGGGCAGGTCTCCCTGCGGACTGAACCCGTCGATCTTCTCCAGCACCGAGAACGGCGAGCCGATGACCGACGCGTCGGTGCAGCTCGCGTGCAGGCGCGCGTGCGGGACGGCCGTGCCGGCCAGCGCGGTCAGGACCCGGTTCTCGCGGAGGAACGGCTTTGCGGCATCGGGTCCTGCGGACCGGCCCGGCCTGCGCAGGACCAGCTCGGTGCCGTCGGTGCGGCGCATCGTGTGCAGAATGTTCTGCGCTCCCCCGGTGAGACGGGTGAGCGAGACGACCGGTCCGCTGCCGGGCAGGTCCGCGCCGTCGAGCCAGGCGTTGAAGCGGGCGAGATCGACCGAGGAAGACGTCGAGTCGGTCATCGGGCAACCACCGTTTCCCCGGCGAGCAGCTCCGCGTACTTCACGCGGGCGGCGGCCAGCCGTGTCGGAATGTGCTCGGACCCGAAGAGCCGGTCTTCGGCGGGCTCCGCATCGGCGAGCAAGAGCTTGGCCACGACGTCCTTGTGCACTTCGGTGGGCCCGTCGGCGATGCCGAGCACCGGTCCCGCGTTCCACATGCGGGTGAGCGGCAGTTCGTTGGAGACACCGAGCGCGCCGTGGACGTGCATCGCCCGGTAGACGATGTCCACAAGGGTCTTGGGAGTGGCGGCTTTCACCGCCGATATGTGCAGGCGCGCCGAACGGGCATGCCCGCGGTCGCCGGTCCGTGCCGAACGATCGACCTGCCAGGCCGCATGCAGCACCTGGAGGCGGAACTGCTCGAGCTGGATCCACGTGTCGGCGAGCAACTGGCGGACGGACTGCTGATCGGACAACCGGCCGCCGCGCGTCGTCCGGCTTGCGATCCGTTCCGTGGTCATCTCCAACGCCCGCTTGCCGAGGCCGACCGAGCGCATGGCGTGGTGGAGCCTCCCACCGCCGAGCCTGGTCTGCGCGATCGCGAAAGCCGACCCGGGGTCGCCGAGGAGGTTCTCGGCCGGGACGCGGCATCCGGTGAAACGCAGGTAGCCGTGCGCTCCTTCACCCAACTTCTCGTTGCCGAGTCCGGTGCCGCGCACCATCTCCATTCCGGGGGTGCCCTGCGGAATGATGAACATCGACGCGCCGCGCTGGACGGGAACGTCGGGATCGGTCACGACCATGGCGATGACGAACGCGGCGTGCGGGTAGTTGGACGCGAACCACTTCTCACCGTCGATGACCCACTCGTCACCGTCCCGGACAGCCCGGCAGGTGAAGCCGCCCGGGTCCGCGCCACCGCTCGGCTCGGTCATGGCGAACGTGGACACGATGCGGCCGTCCAGCAGCGGCTCGAGGAACGTCCGGCGCTGCTCTTCGTTGGCGTAGTGCGCGAGGATCTCGGCGTTCCCGGAATCCGGGGCCTGGGTGCCGAAGACCATCGGCGCCCACGACGAACGCCCCAAAATCTCGTTGAGCAGCGCAAGTTGGACCTGGCCCATGCCCATGCCGCCGAGCGAGGGCGGAAGGTGCGCGGCCCACAGGCCCCGCGCCTTCACCTGCTCCTGGAGCGGACGGACGGCCTCGCGGTAGACCCGTCCGGCGCGGTCGTACGGCTCATCGTTGCCGGGGAACAGCAGGTCGAGCGGTTCGATCTCCTCGCGGACGAACTCGCCGGCCCAGTCGAGTTCGGCCTGGAAACCAGGATCGGTACTGAAATCCCACATGCGGGCTCCTTCTCCCTGACGGGCGCGATGCGGTGATCCGCAGGCGGGTGCCGAGGCGCGTGCGGAAGCCACAGGTGCGGAATGTCATAGGAACCCTAGCAGAATGCCATTCTCCAATCTAGGAATGTGATTCTGCTTCTGCAAGAGCGAAGCGCGCCAGTCGGGCGATGTCCTCGTCGTCGGGCGCCGACGCGCGGAACAGATGGTCCTGCATGACGCCGACGACCGCCGCGGACAGCGTGCGTGCGACGCGCTCCGGGTCTGCAACCCCACATTCTGCGATCGACCCGGCAAACAGTTCCGTCAGCGCGTCCACGAGCCCGACCGAGACATGCCGCGAACTCGACGGCATACCCGTCGCGTTGGCGAGCACCATGCGGGTCTGTGCGGCCAGCCCGCTGTCGGAGGCCTGCCTCATCACGGCCGAGATCCCGGCTCGGACGCGGTCCTCGGGATCGCCGGCCGCGGCCATGCAGTGGCGAACGTAGCTCACGACCGTGCGCGCACCTTGCTCGACGATCGCCTCGACGAGGGCGCCCTTGCCCGCGAAGTAGCGGTAGAACGAGTCGTTCGACAAGCCGGCGGCCGCCACGATGTCGGCGACCCGCGGCGCCCGGCGGCCGCCGTCCGCCAACATCAGCGCAAGCCCGGCGTCCATGAGCGCCTGCACATCGGACCGCGCGGATTGCTGCAACTCACCGGTCCGGCGCCGGACGGCACTCTCGGCCAGCGTGGGCCGATCGCCGGGAATGACACTCTCGGTGGCCATACGGCTCCCTCCGGGCGATGAAGATGCGAGATCAAGATTCCCTCTAAGTGGAAGCATGATTCTCGCACCCTGAACGTGGCAACAGAGCCCTGCATGAAGCCGCGTCGCACCGCCCGACCGACACCTCAGCGGCTATCGACAGCCGTTGCCCGGACGGCCATGAATTCCTTGCCCGGCATGCTGATGCGGCATATGCCGCGATACACGCCGGACAGGCGGGTGACGGTCATCTCCCACGTATCGATGACGTCGATGTGGAAGTCGCGATCGGGCGGCAGCCGCAGAGAGGCGAATGCCGGCTGCTGACGTCCGTAGTAGTAGAGGTGGTGCACGCCGACGATGCCGCCGTACGGAACGCCCACGTACGTGGACAACGGCTCCAGAACGCCGCCGGGCGACTCGGCGACGATCCTGCCGAGAAATGCGATGCGGTCCGGTGAGTCGCCGGTGAGGTCGCCGCCCTTCGCCCACCAGAGTTGTTCGTCGCTGCGGTAGTACGTCTCGCCGTGACCGACGTAGCCGCCGCGGATGGCACCCTCCCAGCAGCGCCGGACCATCTCCTCGCCCGTCAGGTTGCCCCAACCGTGTTCGAGGTCGCCTTCATACCCGCATTCGTCGACGACAACGGGTTTGCCCCACATCCGGCGCCAGATGTCGACCTCTTCAGCGGTGCGGTACTGGTCGATGCGCTGGACGCTGGCATGGGTGATCCACGGGCGGGAGTGGTCGTAGAAGGCCAGCCCGTTGTGGATGGACAGCAAATGCCGAGCCGGGTCGTTGGCCACGACGATGTCCGCGAGGCGCTCCCAGTCGGATTCGGTCTTCCCCAGCACGAAGTCGTACTCGTTGGCCATCGACCACCACACGTTCGGATACGCCCACAGGCGCCTCACGAGGTAGCGGGTGTAGCTGTCGTCGGTGGCCTGGCCCAGCTCCGCAAAGCCCCACCGGTCGTACGGGTGGAAGAGGATGATGTCCGCCTGGATGCCGCGGCGCCCCAGCTCGACCACCGCGGACTCCAGACGCCGGAAGAACTCCGGGTCGAACCGGCTGTGATCGAAGCCCTGTTCAGGGTCTCCGGGGAAGGGATACAGCTCCGGTTCATCGGCGTTGTAGTCGTACGCCTTGGGGAAGACCAGCATCCGCAGTTTGTTGAACGGCGCCGATTCCAAGGTGCGCAGCGTTGCCTCACGGTCGGCTTCGGGCTGGTGGATCCACGCGTATGCCGTCGTCCCCCAGGGGCTGTACCGCGTTCCGTCCGCGTGGGCGAAGTGGAAGCCGTCCACACGTACCGGTCCGTGCTCGCCGAGGGGTGCCTCCGCGACGTCGAAGCGCCCTGTCAATCCATGCAAGCTGCGGGCATTGGAAGATGTGACGAACTCCCAGCAGCCGGAGCTCTCCGGGAGAAAACGAATGATCCACCGGCCATCCCCGTCGTAGAACCCGCCCACAGTGACGGTGGTCCCGTCGCGGCTGAACCGTGCCGTCAGCTCGACATCGATGAACGGATTGCCGTGCGAGGGCCCCGCGATCACGATCTCCGCCGGAGACCAACGTGTCGCCCCGCGGGGAACCTCCGGCTTGGCCGAGGCCTCCGCAACTCCGGGCCCCTCGTAGTCGGGACGGCCGGCCGTCGAAGGGACCGCAGAAGTGACGGGGATGGGCGGCGTCTCCAGGCCGGCGAGTGCCTCCCAGAGAAGCGCCGGATCGGTCGTCGCCGCGGTGGCCGTCGAGAATTGTTCGGCAAGAAGCCACATCGGCCAGGTCCGCAAATGTTCCAGCGCAGGATGGCCGAGCAGACTGGGGAAGGCCGTCTCCACCACGCGTCGCCCTTCAGGGCTCCGCAAGATGTCATGTACCCGTGAGTTGCGATCGAAGCTCATGAGGAAGCCTTCCTGTCGTGGCCGGGCGACAAAGAGCACGAGGGTCAGGGGCGCCGCTACCCGGCGGAGGTCGCCCGGGGTTCGGCGAGATGCGTGTCGTAGGCGAATTCCGTCAGAACGGCGTCGCCTTCCAGAGCCTCGACGCCGACCACGCGCCCGGTGAATCCGCACGCCACCTCGGTGGACAGGTAGCGGCCGTCCATTTCGGCAAGCACCCGGAATCGGCCGTCTTGGACGTAGCCGAGTTCGAGCCGGTCCGGGCCGTTGTGGAGACCGTAGGCCTCGGACATGTCCACGGCGCGGATCGCCAGCGGGCTGTGTGCGGAGACACCGGCCGCGGCACCCAGTTCCTGGTCGAAAGGCCCGACGACCGCCCGTGCCGTGAGTACATCGCCGCGTCGCTCGACGCCGACCCAGTGCTCAGCGTCGATCTGGACGACCAACGCGACGTCGCCGACGGGAACAGTTGCCTTCGCCTGCCACTCCGCGTCGCGGGCCCGGACCGCCAGGAGATGGTGCGGCTCTCGTCCACCTTGCGGACGTCCGGCACGGAGGGTCACGCCGCCGTCCCGAGGCGCGTCGGCGTCTTCGCACCGGACGAAGGTGTCCAGGGTCACGCCTGGTGAGATCCACCTCGGATGCAGCACACCGTCGGCGAAGTCGTCGACGAACGAGGTCGGCTGAGGCGGGACGCCGAAGGCGTCTTCGACGACGACCGGCCAGTCGTCGACCCATTCGACCCCCGCAAGAAACGTCTCTCGGCCGTTGACGTGGAACCCCGGCGTGCTGCCGCGCGGACGAACACCGAGATAGACCATGGCCCAGCTGCCGTCAGGCGAGGCGACCAGGTCCGCGTGGCCGGTGTTCTGGACCGGGTGACGCGTGCTCCGATGCGAGAAGACCGGGTTGGCCGGGTGGGGGTCGAAAGGTCCGCCGACGGAACGTGACCGGGCGACCGACACGGCATGACCGCGTTCGGTTCCGCCTTCGGCAATGACCAAGTACCACCAGCCGTTGCGGGCGTACAAATGGGGTGCCTCGGGATGCGCCAGTCCGGTTCCGGTCCACACCGTACGGGGCTCGGACAGCAAGTGGCCGGTGCGAGGATCGACCGCCGCCTGCCGGATGCCGTCCTCGTGCGCCCACGTCAGGTGGCAGGTCCCTTGCTCGTCCCAGGCGAGGTCGGGGTCGATACCGATCGCTCCGTCCGTGTAGACGGGGGCGCTCCAGCCCTTGCCCGGATCCGTTGTATGCACGATCAGATGGCCCTTGGCGCGCTCGATGAGATTGGTGGTCACCAACCAGAACTCACCGTCGTGGAACCGGAGCGTCGGCGCGAAGATGCCCGTGCTCCCCGCGGCAGCACCTCGCACCACCCGCAGTTGCTCGGCCCTGTCCAGAACGTTGCCGACCTGCTCCCACCTCAGCAGGTCCGTGCTTCGAAAGAGCGGGACCCCGGGGAAGTACTCGAAACTTGAGGTCGCGAGGTAGTAGGCGTCCCCTGCCCAGCAGACGGAGGGGTCCGGGTGGAAGCCGGGAAGGATCGGATGCGTGCTCATGCCTTGTCTTTCTTCATGATCGGAAGTGCGGGCGCCGGCCCTGCCGCGCGCGAAGCTCCACGTGTCTACGTCGGCGCGTCCGCCGTCCGGCGTCGTGTGCCCGTCCCCGGACCGGGCGCGGTGCTCCGTTCGATGGCCCTTTCGTCGGTGCCGAGGTAGCTGGCGACGACCTTCGGATCGTTGCGGACCGTTTCCGGCGCTCCCGACGCGATCACCCGGCCGGCTTCGAGGCAGTAGACGCGATCGCTGATGCCCATGATCAGCGGCATATCGTGCTCGATGACGAGCATCGAGGCACCCATTTCGCGGCGGACCTCCAGGATGAGCGGCCCGAACGCTTCGGTTTCGCGCTGGGCGACTCCGGCGGTGGGCTCGTCCAGGCACAGCACGCGAGCATCCAGCGCCAGCAGACCGGCGAGTTCGACGATGCGCCGGGTTCCGGTCGACAGATCGCCGATGAATGCGTCCGCATAGCGGCCGAGTCCGAGGAAATCGATGAGGTCGTCGGCGTCCGACCGCTTCGCCTTCTCGTGCTTGAACGTGTGCGGCAGGTGCAGCGCGGTGGACAGCAGGCCGGTCCTGCGGCGGGCTTCCAGAGCGATCTGAACCGTCTCGCGAACGGTGAGTTCCGGGAACAGCGTGGCGGCCTGGAACGTGCGCCCCAAGCCCACGCGGGCACGGGCCGCAGACGCCATGCCGGACACATCCTTGCCCAGCAGTTCCACAGATCCGCGGGCCGGAACGAATCCGCCGATCGCGTTCATGAGGGTCGACTTGCCCGCACCGTTCGTGCCGATCAGACCGACGATCTCGTTCGGCCCCACCTCCAGGGTCACGCCGTCGACCGCCTTGCGTCCCCCGAACTTGACTCCGATGTCCGACGCCGACAGCACGGCCCGGTCGTCCGGAAGAGGCCGGGGGCGCTCACGGGTCAATGCCCGGGGCGCGGAGGTTGCGGTTTTGGCCGGCAGCGCAGGGGCAACACGCTTGTCGGCCCACGCCAAGACGGCGTCCCGGGCCGAATAACCGATCTGGACCAAGCCTCCCGGGAAGTACAGCAGCAGGACCAGCAGGCCGAGACTCGACGTCAGCAGCGGTACCAGCTCGTTGCCCGGGAAGATGGCAGGCAGGCCTATCACCCAAAGCGCGCCGAGGACCGGCCCGGAGACGGACCCGAGACCACCGATCACCACAATCGACACCAAGGTCAGCGAGTCCGGGCTCAGAAAGTACTTGTCCGTGTACGGCACCGTCTGCACGGCGCCGGCCAGGAGAGCCCCGCCGAGGCCGGCGATGCCGCCCGCAAGCGCGAACGCCCGGAGCTTCACCCGGGTCGCACTGACGGTGTAGGCCGCAGCCGTCGCCGCATTGTCGCGAACACCGATGGTGGTCCGCCCGATTCCGGACTTCCGCAGCCGGGCGACCACGGCCAGGACGACGACCAGGACGACGAGGACGACGTAGTAGTAGGCGCGTTGCGTCGAAACGTCGATCCCGAAGACCGTGCTGCGCGGGAACGACGCCGTGTCCATACCCGCATCGTGGAAGACGTCGCGCCGGTAGAAGTACTGCTCGGCCGCGACAGCAAACGCAAATGTGCTGACCGCGAGAAGGAGCCCGCGAACCCTGAGCGCGCCGGCGCCGACGACGGCGGCGAGAGCGGCGGCCGTCAACGTCGCCACGGCTACCGCAGCCGGGAACGTCAGAGGCCGCAGGGAGTAGACGTTCGCTCCGATTTCGATGTGCATCCCGCGGTTGAGAGCCGCGGCGACCAGGGCCCCGAGCCCGGCGAAAGCCATCTGTCCCAAGGACAGTTGGCCCGCCCATCCCGTCAAGACCGTCACCGATGCGGCGCATATCGCGTACGCCAGGATGACCGTGTACAAGAGGTGACGCGACGGCTGGGTCACAGCCAACGGCACGATCACCGCTGTCAGACCGAGGACGACCAGACCTGCGCGTTCCATGTGGCGGACCCACCACACCGTGCGCAGACGCTCGGGCACGGGCTTCACCTTGGGAGCGAACGAGAACGTCGACGCCTCGGCTCCGCGGCCCCGGCCGACGAAGAACACCGCAGTCAGCACGACGGCGAAAACGACGAGGTCGGTCAAGCCCGGCTGGTCCAACCAGTTGAACTGGATGAACGACTGCATCAAGCCGAGAAGCACCCCGGACACCAGAGCCACGCCGAAGGACACCATTCTGGCGACCACCGCCGCAGCCAGAGCCCTCAGCAGCGTCGTGGGACCGAGTTCGGTGACCTGGGTGAGAGAGGCGTTCTGGGCCGAGATGAGAATCATGCACAACGTTGCGAGCAGCCCGGCGATGGCCCACACAGCGGTGGACACCAGCTTCGGGTTGATCCCGTTCAGCCGTGCCAGTTCCGGGTTGGCCGCGGAAGCCTTGACGGTCTTGCCCAGGACGGTGCGGCCCAGGAACAAACTGAGCGCGATCGCGGCGACCGGGACCCCGACAAGGACGGACACCTGCGCCCCGGTGATCCGGAGATTGTCGACGGGCGACCAGGTGCCCGACCACGGCACCGGATATGTGTGGTCGGAGTAGCCGTCCAGGTCCGGGTACGCGGTGACGATCGTCAGCGCGAGCTGGGCAATGCCAATGGTGGCGACCAGCATGATGACACGCGGCGCTTGGAAGAGCCGCCGGACGACCGCGAGGTCGACGATGGCGCCGAAGACGGTGCCGGCGAGCAGGGCGATGGCCAGGGCGATCCAGTACGGCACGTGGTAGCGCACCGCGAGCAGGGCGAACAGTCCCGAGCCGACCAGGCCCATGTTGGCGACCGCGAAGTTGATCACCCGGGTGGAACGGTGTACCAGGACGATCCCCATGGCCAGCAGACCGATGATCAGTCCGGTGACCGCCCCGTCGAACAGCAGTTGCATCGTGGGCATTTGCATGACCTTCAGCCTCCTTCCCGGCCGAGGAACACGGCGCGCGCCAAGTCGTCGCGCTCGGCGAGTTCACGGGCCGGCCCGGTGAAGCGGACCTGCCCCTTCTCCAGGAACACCGCACGGTCCGCGATCGCCAGGGCGATGTTGAGGGACTGCTCGACCACGATCATCGTGAGACCGTCGGCCTTGAGGCGTTCGAGGATCACGAGGAGTTCCTGCACCACCACCGGGGCCAGCCCCAGAGACAGTTCGTCGATCAACAGGACCTCGGGCTCGTGCATGAGCACCATCGCCAACGCCAACATCTGCTGCTGGCCGCCCGACAGCGAACCGGCAACCTGGCTCTGGCGCCCCGCCAGATCCGGGAAGAGATCCAAGACATAGGCGAATTGCTGATCCCGGCGCCCGACGTCCCGCCGCATGCGGAAGGCCGCCATTTCCAGGTTCTCCCGCACCGTCATGTCCGGGAACACGCCCTTGCCGCCCGGCAGGAGATGGATGCCGTACCGCCCCCTCTGCTCGGGCGCGACGTAGGTGATGGTCCTGCCACCCAGACGCACCACACCTCGCGACGGTGTCCCCAGACCGCAGACGACCTTGAGGATCGTCGACTTGCCCGCACCGTTGGTCCCCAGCAGCGCCAGGGTCTCGCCGCGCCGGACGTCGAACGCGACGTCGAACAGCACCTGGACGTGGCCGTACGAGAAGTCGATGTTGTTGACCTGCAGCACGGGGATGTTCTCGGGGTCCTCCTTCTGGCGTTCCGCCTCGTCCAGTTCCTCGCGGAGTTCCTGAACCACCAACGACAGGTCGTTCCGGATGAATGAGGCGCTGCGGACCATCAGCAGGCCCCCCACCGCGCTGGCGGGCACTCCGAGCACCAGGACGGCGACGCGCGGATCATAGGCGTTGCTGATCAGACCGGAGAGAATGGCACCGCCGGTCGCCCCGACGAAGAAGATGTACAGCGATCCCAGAGCCGCCCCCAGCCCACGCAGGCGATAAGGGATGACCGACTGCATGATCGGCGCCGTCATCGCGAAGGCCACCGAACTGAGCATCCCGCCGGGAATTCCCACCAGCATGAACGCCCAACCCGTCGGCATGAACCACTGCAGGGGCAGCAGAACCACACTGGGCAGAAGCAGATATCCGAGCATCACCAACGCGCGAGCCGGGTCGCGGTGGTAGACCCGGTCGTACCAGGGGCCGACGAACGGAAGCAGCGCCAGCACGGCGACGCCTGTGACGGAGCCCCACACGCCGCGCTCAAACGTGGACATGCCGTAGTGGTCGTCGGCCCACAGGTTGCTCAGCACCGAACCCGTGAAGAGGCTGAATCCCAGCGCGGAGAAGGCGAGGATGGCCGTCTTCATGGTGCGGATCCGCATCAGTCGAGCGAACGCCGCCTCGACCGAAATAGGCATGGGCCGAGCGTCTTCGATCACATCGCCGAGCACCGACTTCATCTCGTGCCGGCCCCGCTGCGGCTCGGGAAGCCGGAACGCCCACAAAGCCACTACGAGCGTAGGCAGCCCGAGCACCAGGAAGGGCCATCGCCACCCGTTCGCCCCTCCGGCCCACGTGGCGATGCCCGCGACGATGAGCGGGCTCAAGGCCCCGGCTGTGCGTGCCGAGCTGAAGGTGACCGCGGAAATCCGTCCGCGTACTCCGATCGGATAGGCGTCGGCAAGCAACGACCCGTTCGCCGTGTTGTTGCTGGCCTTGGCCACACCGACGCCGAAACGCGCGAGGAAGAAGAGGAAGGCATTTGCCGCCAAGCCGGACGCCAGGACCATCGCGGAAAACATGACCCCCGCCGCACCGATGACCCGGCTGCGCCGGTACCGGTCCGCCAGCCAGCCCATCGGCAGTGCACCGAGCACCAGGAAGGCGCCCGCGGCTGCCGAGATGAAGACGATCGCCGCGTCGCTCAGCCCGAAGGAGTCCCGGATGTCCGGCGCGAGGATGCCCAGGGTCGCCGACTCGAGTTCGTCGAGGGTCGCCAGGGCGGCCAGTGTCAGGAAGGTGACCGATCCGCCGGCCGCCAATCCGTCCCGCAGCGTGAGGTGTTCGCCACCTACCCCGGGGAGCAGCTCGTCCGCGAACAGCACTTCCTTCTGCGCTTCGGCCTGCTGCTCGCGCCTCTGGGTCTCGGCGTCGATCAGTCCCGCGGCGAGTCCGGCCGCCGACGTTTGCGGTTCTCCGGGAGACCGGGCGGAGTCGTACGGCGCGCTCACCGAACGAGCCGGTTCGCGCGCAGGAAGGGAACAAACGGTGGCATGACAATCTCCGCGGATTACGGGACGGGAGTGCCGCCGACGCGACGCCCCGGATCCGAACTGCCGGTGCGGCCATGGTGTTCGGGCACCCGGTCGGTCGCGTCGGCGACGCATCCGGCGGTTCAGGAGGTGGCGACGAACTTCCGCTTGGCGGGGTCGAAGACGGCCAGCCGCATCGGAATCGCTCCGTGCGGCGTTTCACGCGAGTAGTTGGCCTTGTCGGCGTTTCCGGGCAACTGCAGCGGGCCGAGGCCGAATCCGGCGTTCTGGAAGGTCTCGTAGTTCAGGTCCTTGCCGGCCTTGTCGGCGATCGCCTTGAACAGCGTGAGGGCGCGGCAAGCCGTCTGGGTGGACACCTGCGGCGTCGGCTTGCCCGCGGGCACGGTCTCGGGATCCACGGACAACGTGCCCTTGAGCGCGGGAATGGCCGACTCGACGGTGGCGACGCAGTCCTGCAGCGTCGGTTCGTTCCACGTCGTCTTCGGACCGAGCGCGGCGGCGTTCGTCACGGGAGTCAGATCCCGCGTGTTCGCATCACCCGTGTAGATGGATGCCGACGACGAGCTGGTGAACAGCAGGCGCGGCCGGTAGTCCGTCTTCGCCAGCTGCTTGGGGAACTCCCCTCCCATGCCACCGACCACGACGACCGTGTCGGCCCCCGCCGCCTGGAACTTCTGGATGAACACGCCCGTCTGCTGGGCGACCGCGGCCGCGTCGCGGAACGAGGCATCCAGGATGCCGGTCGCGACCGGGGTGACGCCGATCTTCTGCAGCGCGGGAATCACGGTGTCCGACACCAGGGACTGCTCGTTGACGACGCCGACGACGGCGACCTTCTTGCCCGCCAGCGCGTTGTCGGCGTTGAACAGGGCCATGGCGTCGCCTACTTCGTCTCCCCCGCGCTGATCGGAGAACCAGGGGGCTTGCGCCTGCGCATAGTTCTTGGAGGTGAGCGGGCCGCCGACGACGGCGGTCTTGTTCGTCTGCACATAGCAGAGCGGTTCGTTGGCGTTGAAGGTGCCGACAACGGCGAAGACCTTGGCGTCCTGGGTGAGCTTGACGCAGGTCTCCTGCGCGGCCGCCGGCGAAGCCACGTTGATCGCGCCGAATACCGGGACGATCTTGCGGCCGTTGATGCCGCCCGCGTCGTTGATCTTCTTGATCAGCGCGTTGTACGTCGCCTCGTAGTCCCCCTGGTCGACGTTCAGGTACTGCTTGACCGCGGACAGGTCGGGGTAGGCAATGCCCACCTTGATCGAATCCTGGGTCACCCCGGGCGCGGTCTTGGCCGCCGGAGGCGCGCCGCCCTGCGAACCGGCACTGCCGGGGCTGTTCTTCTTCTCCGCGGAGCAGCCTGTGGCGACAAGCGTCGCGGCGGCCGCCAGCACGAAGGCTGTTCTCCATCTGGTGCGCAGGGACTTCATCTCGGGCTCCGATTTCGTCGGGGTCGATTCGGTGCAAGCCGTGCGGTGCCGTCACGTCGCGGCAGTAAGGGGCATTGCCGAGCCGGATGGTGAAGGGCTCAGGCGACCGGCGGGAGCTGTGCGGGCCGTGTTCGATGCGGGCCGGCCGGTGCGGCCGGCACGGGAGGCTCTGCAACCAAGCCGTCTTCCACGACCTATAATGCGCATTACTAATGCGGAACATCACACTCCCAGCCACCTGGGAGACCGGCAAGACACCTGCCGGTTACATTTCGGTAACCGGATGACCTTGTGGATCGAGCGCGCCGCGGACGTCCGTCACATGCGGATGTCCCGTCGACGACGCCCGTCCGGGCCGTATCCTGAGCCCGGTCACCCACCCGGCACTGCGACGAGAAGGCAATGACGCGTCCTCGAAAGCGCCCCACCAGCACCGATGTCGCCCGCGCCGCGGGGGTCTCGCAAACGACGGTCAGCTTCGTGCTCAACAACCGGCCGGGGCATTCGATCCCCGAAGAGACCCGGCAGCGAGTACTGGACGCCGCACGTCAGCTGGACTACCGCCTGAACGCGTCCGCGCGAAGCCTGGCCGCGGGGCGCAGCGACATTGTGCTCTTGGCCGTCCCGGACGTTCCCCTGGGAGCGGGCCTCAGCCACTTCATCGAGGGGCTTGCCGACGCCTTGGCCGCCCATCGCCTGACCCTGGTCACCCACCTGGCCGGGCCGCGCGGGCGCGCGCTGCCCGATGTCTGTGCCAGTGTCGGTGCTTCGGTCGTCGTCGGTTCCGAACCGTTCGACGCGGAGACGGTCGAAGCACTGCACCGCGCCGGCGCCGATGTGGTGCTGCCCGCCGCCGCCGAAGGCGTCTCCTCAATGGCGCCCATAGGCCATATGCAGGCCCAACACCTCATCGATCGCGGTCATCGCCGCCTCGGCTACGCGATGCCCGCTCACCACGCGCTGCGGCGGATGGGGGAAGAGCGTCTCCGCGGCGCAAGGGACGCCTGCACGGCCGCGGGTCTCCCGGAACCCGTCGTCGCAACAATCGGCCTGGCCACGGCGAGTGCCTCCGAGGCGGTGGCCGGCTGGCGGGCGGAGTCGGTGACGGCCGTGTGCGCTTTCAACGACGAGACCGCGATCGCGGTCCTCGCGGGCATGCGGGCCCATGATCTCCGGGCGCCGGGGGACATCGCCGTGATCGGTGTCGACGACATCCCCACCGCGCCCCTCTCCGACCCGCCCCTGACCACGGTCCACTTCGACGTGGACGCCGTGGTCCGCCGCCGCGCCGAATGGGTCGTGGCCGAACTGAGGGGGGGCGAGCCGGTCCCCGTGACCGAAGGGTTCGCACCGGAGTTGGTGCTGCGGTCCTCGACATGAAATCGAGGGCAGCGGAAGCATCCGCCTCGCCATGACGCGCCGTCCCCGGAACGGGCCGGCGAGCGGTCGACGATGCGGAACACGGGAACCGGCGCGTGTGGCCGGGCGAGTCCGTCCGTCGGCCTACACGTGCTCCCCGGCATCGAAGAGGCCGAAGATCTCTTCGGGGTCCATCCGGCCCCCGCTCATCGAGACGAGGCGGGACAGCGGCAGCGACTCGACCATTCGCATCACCGTGGGGTCGCTGGCCGCCGCCGACCCTTCCACCCGGCTCATGGCTCGGAGGAGTGCCGGGCCGGCCTTGGGGTGTGCCAGCCACTCGCCGACCGTGGAGTCCGGGGTGAGCGCCGCCTGCTGTGCAGGCGCATCGATGGTTACGCGGGCGGCCAGGCGGCAGTCCCGGGAGGAACCGCCGACGTGGATGTCGAAGTCTCCCGCTTCGAGGACCCAGCCGCCGCGCGTGCTGCTGTAGAAGGAGAAATCGCGTGCGCGCAGTTCGAATTCGACCTGCGTCGACGCACCGGGGGCGAGTTCGACCTTGGCAAACGCCTTCAGTTCGCGCACGGGCCGGTCGATCGAGGATTCGGGGTCGCCGACGTACACCTGCACGACCTCTTTGCCCGGGAGTGAACCCGAGTTGGTCAAGGTGAACCGAAGGCGTACCGCGACGCCGTCCCCCGCGCCGGCAATGCTGGTGCCGAGATCGCTGTACTCGAAGGCCGTGTAGGACAACCCGTGCCCGAACGGGTAGGCAACCTGCATGTTCCGGGCGTCGTAGTAGCGGTAGCCGACGTACAGCCGCTCGGCGTAGGAGACCACGCTGTCACTGCCGGGGAAATCCAGAAACGACGGGGTGTCCTCCAGCCGCAGCGGGATGGTTTCTGCCAGTCGCCCGCAAGGGTTGGCACGGCCAAACAGCAGATCGGCTATCGCCCCGCCTCCCGCCTGCCCGGTGAGCCACCCCTCCAGCACGGCCGCGGCGTGCCCTTCCCAGCTCGCAACGTCGACCACGCCGCCGTTCGCCAGGACGACGACCACACGGCTGTTGACCTCCGCCACGGCCTCCAGAAGACGCCGCTGGTCCGCCGGCAGCTCGATGTCCGTGCGATCGTGCCCCTCGGACTCCACTCCTTCGGACAGGCCGAGGAACAACACGGCGACATCAGCCCTCCCGGCCGCGGCCACCGCTGCGGACAGCAGCTCCGGGTCCTCCTCGCCGGAGAGCCGGAAACCGGGTGAGAACTCGAGGCGCATCGACTGCCCCGCAGTCTCGGTCATCGCATCGAGGGTGTTGTCGACCTTGGTCGCGTTGACACGCGAGCTGCCCGCGCCCTGGTACCGCGGGGTGCGCGCGAACTCGCCGATGACCGCCACGCTCACGTCCGCGTCGGGGTCCAGCGGCAGAATCGCGTGGTCGTTCTTCAGCAGGACGGCGGATTCCGCGGCGGCGATCCGCGCCAGCGCGTGGTGACCGTCGAGATCGACGGCTCCGCCGGGCTCGCGCCCCGGTGCGGTGCGGCCGACGAGTTCGAGCAGGCGCGTCACGGCACGGTCGAGCACCGACTCGTCCAGTTCTCCCGCGGTGACCGCCCGGACGAGCGACTCCGCGCTCGCGCCGTTGTTGGACGGCATCTCCAGGTCCAGGCCGGCCGACACCGCGGCAACGGGACTGGTGACCGCCCCCCAGTCGGAGACCACCACACCGTCGAAGCCCCACTCGTCGCGCAGCACCTCAGTGAGCAGCCAGGAGTTCTGGGTCGCGTAGACGCCGTTGAGCTTGTTGTACGCCGCCATCACCGTCCACGGCTTGGCGGTGGTGACGATGTGCTCGAACGCGGCGAGGTAGATCTCGCGGAGCGTGCGCTCGTCGACGCGCGCGTCGATCCGCATGCGGTCGGTCTCCTGGTTGTTGGCCGCGAAGTGCTTGACCGAAGCAGCGACGCCGGCGCCCTGCACTCCGGTCACGAAGGCGGCTCCGAGGTGTCCGCTCAGCAGCGGGTCCTCCGAGAGGTACTCGAAGTTCCGCCCGCACAGCGGCGACCGCTTGATGTTGACACCCGGCCCCAGGAGTACGGAGACCCCGGCTGCCCGGCTCTCCGCCGCCACGGCCTCGCCGATCCGGCCGATCAGGCCCACATCCCACGAGGACCCGAGTGCCGCCGCGGTGGGGAAGCATGTGGCGGGAATGCTCGCCTCGAAGCTGAACCGCTCGGCGGCGGGATCCTGCATGCGGAGACCGTGGGGACCGTCGGTCAGCACGATCGACGGCACGGCGACCCGCTCGACGGCGAACGTGTCCCAGCCGCCTCGGCCGGAGAGCAGCCTCGCCTTCTCCTGCAGGGTGAGAGCAGAAACAACCAGCCGGATGTCCGTCGCGTCGTGCACAGCCGTCCTCCGAGTCATGTCGAAGAGCCCGCGGGTCCGCACCGACAACTGCCGGCGGCCCACAGTCGGAATCTTGTTGTAATGCGCATTACTAGCGCCCGTAGGCAAGATAGGCGAACAGTGAGGGCTCGACAAGCGGCTATCTCGAGCAGCGGCCGGGGATTTGCCTCGGCAGCCGAGGGTAGGCAACGGGCGCCGCCGGCCGCCCATGGCTGGGGCGGCAGGTTTCGAGACTGTTGCCGGCAGGTGTCTTGTGCGCCATCCGCCGATGTGCATACAGTGCTATTCCACGGTAGGTAATACGCATTAGCGCGAGGGTTCCTGCTTCGCCTCGGGCGCATACCTCCGCCGGGCGACCCCTCGCCGAACATCCTCTGTGCCGTCGGCAGCCGAGGGCGAAGGCCGCCGTTCACAACACTGCCTTCTGAACCCTGCGACGTCTGCTGCGACGCCCCCTGCGAAAGGCACCACCCCATGGTTCTCGCCATGCCCAAGGCGTCGGCACCACCTTCCGCCGACCCCACGCGATTCGGCGCCCGCCACGCCTTGACGCTGACTGCGTTGCTGCTGGCGGTTCAGCTTGTCCCCATCGTCGGGTTGATCGGCGGGAACGCTCAGTCGGAAGTGGCGATCCACTTCCATACGACGAAGATCGCGTGGTTCAACCTGACCGGGGCGCTGGTCGGCACGTTCGTCATGCCGTTCGCGGTCAAGGCAGCCAACATCTACGGCAAGAAGCGCATGATGGTCGCCCTGACGATCTGCGGCCTCGTCGGCGACCTCATCGCGGCCGTCGCGACGAACTACAGCACGCTGCTGATCGGGCGCGGAGTGGCCGGCCTCTACAGCCCGCTCGGGCCGCTGGCCTACTCCATGGCGCGGGACGTCTTCCCGCGGAAGCTGGTCGGCCCCGCGAGCGGGCTCCTCGGGGGAGGTGTGGGGCTGGTTGCGCTCGGCGGCCCCTTCCTGTCCGGCTGGCTGATCGACAGCCACGGGTTCCGCGGCGCGCTGTGGTTCATGGTCATCGCCACCGTGGTCGTGCTGGGCCTGATCCTCGCCTTCATTCCCGAGAGCTCCGTCCGGGAGCGGGAAAGCCGGATGGACTGGCTGGGCGGACTCCTTCTGGGCGGCGGGCTCACCATGGTCGTCTACGCCATCGGCCAGGGTTCGGAATGGGGATGGACCAGCACGACGACGCTGGCGTGGGCCGGGGCGGGTGTCGTGGCCGTAGTGGCGTTCGGCTTCGTGGAAGGCCGGGTGGCGCATCCGCTGTTCCCGAAGGCCCTGCTCAGCCGCCGCCGGGTGTGGACGGTGCTGCTGGCTACGTCCGTGGCCGCCGGGGCCGTCTACGCCGTGGGAACCATGATGCAGCTCCTGGCACTGATGCCGGCTATTCCCGGTGTCTCCGACGGACTGGGGTGGTCGGCGACCCGGAACGCCACGGTCACGGCACCGATGAGCGCCCTGCTCCTGGTCGTGGCAGTGGCCACCGGCGCACTGGCCCGAAGGACCGACACCCGCATCCTCCTCGCGGTGGGCGGCATCTTCACCGCCGGCGGATACGGCCTCGCTTCGCAGCTGCACCACTCTGCCGGCGACATCCTCGTGGTCGGACTCATCGCAGGCGTGGGCATGGGCATCGTCGTCGCGGTCGTGCCCATCATGGTCATCCAGTCGGTGTCATCCGAAGAACAGGCACTCGGCAACGGCGCGCAGAACATCGCGCAGGGCGTGGTCCAGGTAATCGCGACCCAGGTCGTGTTCGTAATCATGGCGCGCGACGGCAAGGTCATGCACGGGACGCAGTTCTACCTCGACTCGGGCTTCACCCACGGCTTCTGGCTCATCGCCGCCATCTGCGCCGTCGGTGTGCCGCTCGCTCTGCTGATCCCGAAGATCCCGCGTTCCGAAAAGGTCGATTCCGCCGCCGACATCGGCTGACGTCACGCCCCGGTAAGCCGTGGGGACATCGGTCCTTGCAGCACCTCCTCTGCGGTCACCGACAAATCGGGCCGCCGGCACCACACAGGGAGCACGAGTGATCCGCCGTTCGTTCAACGAAGACTGGCAGATGCGGCCGAAGGTGAATCCCTTCGCCGAGTTGTCCGGCCAGGCCGTGCCCTACACGGCGGTCACTCTGCCCCACGACGCGATGATCGGGCTGCAGCGCGACAAGGAGTCGGGGGGCGAGGCAGGAGCGAACGCCTACTTCCCCGGCGGGGCGTTCGAGTACCGGAAGAACTTCTTCGTCCCGGCCGACCATCGTGGGCGGCACATTCTCGTCGAGTTCGAAGGCGTCTACCGAGATGCCACGGTGTATGTCAACGGCGCCTATGCGGGGCAGCGTCCTTACGGCTACTCGCGGTTCCACGTCGACATCGCACCGTTCCTGCGCTTCGGACAGGACAACGAGATCCGCGTCGAAGCCCGGGCACACCGGGACGCCCGTTGGTACACCGGCGCCGGCATCTATCGCGACACCTGGATGCTCGTCGGAGGTCCGGTGCGGATTGCCGCCGACGGCGTCCGCATCACCACCCCGGACATCGACGCGGACCTTGCGACCGTCGACGTGGCGAGCACCGTCGAGAACAAGTCCTGCGAAACGCGCACGCTGAGCCTGGCCACCGAGATCCGTGACGCCGACGGGACTACGGTCGCCCACGCAGACTCCCCCGTGACCGTGCTGCCCGGTGAATCCGCGGTCGTCCGCGCGAGGCACTACGTCGAGAGCCCGCTGCTGTGGGGGCCCGACACTCCCCACTTGTACACCGCGCACGTGAGCCTCACCGACGAAGAAGGCGGCCTCGACAGCGAGACCGCGACATTCGGTATCCGCTCCCTCCGCCTCGATCCGCGACGCGGCCTGCGCCTCAACGGTGAGCCGGTCAAGCTGCGCGGTACCTGCGTGCACCACGACAACGGTGTGCTGGGCGCCGCGACATTCGCCTCGGCCGAGGAACGGCGCGTCCGGATCCTCAAGGAGGCCGGGTTCAACGCGATCCGCATGTCCCACTACCCGATGAGCGTTGCCATGCTGGACGCGTGCGACAGGCTCGGCATGCTGGTCATGGACGAGACCTTCGATGTGTGGACGTCGGCGAAGAGCCCGTTCGACTACAGCCTCGACTTCCCGGAATGGTGGGAACGGGACGTTGAGGCGATGGTGGCCAAGGACTTCAACCACCCCAGCGTCGTCATGTACTCGATAGGGAACGAGATTCCCGAGACCGGCTCTCCGGCGGGCGCAGTGTGGGGCCGTCGGCTCGCCGAGAAGGTGCGGTCGCTCGACCCCACCCGGTACGTCACCAACGCGGTCAACGGAATGCTCGCCGTGATGGACGACCTGGCGAGCCTGCGGAAGCAGGCGGCCGAGGGCGCCGGCATCAACACGCTCATGGCGACTGATCCGGGCGACATGATGAACGCGGTCAGCACGTCGGAGCTGGTCACCCGGCGTACAGCCGAGTCGTTCGGTGTGCTCGACGTGGCGGGTATCAACTACGCGGAGGACCGCTACGGTCTCGACCGGGAACTGTTCCCCGACCGCATCATCGTCGGCACCGAGACGTTCCCGACCCGGATCGACCGCAACTGGCAGCTGGTCACAGAACACCCCCACGTCGTCGGGGACTTCACCTGGACGGGCTGGGATTACCTCGGCGAAGTGGGGGTCGGCCGAGCCCAGTACATCACCGAGGAGAACCCGCGGCCCGCCTTCGTCGCGCCTTACCCCCATCTGGTGGCCGGCTGCGGCGACATCGACATCACGGGCCACCGGCGCCCGGCGTCCTACTACCGCGAGATCGTCTTCGGGCTTCGCGACCGCCCCTACATCGCCGTCCAGCGCCCGGAACACCATGGCAAGACCTTCGCCGGTACACCGTGGGCGTGGAGCGATGCCCTGCCGAGCTGGACCTGGCCCGGCTTCGACGGAGCCCCGGTGGTGGTCGAGGTCTACAGCGACGCCGACGAAGTCGAACTCCTGCTCAACGGCCGTTCCCTGGGACGTCGTCCGGTCGGCAAGGGTCACCGCTTCCGTACGGCGTTCGATGCGACCTACGAGCCGGGCGAGCTGACCGCGGTCGCCTACCGCGAGGGCCGGGAAAGCGGCCGCTGCGCCGTGCGGACCGCTGAAGGGCCACTCTGCCTGCAGACCGAGATCGACCGTCCCACCCTCAGCGCGACGGCCGGGGAACTGGCGTACGTGACCTTCACACTCACTGACGCGCACGGCACCCCGCACTCGGCAGCCGACCGACCCCTCTGCGTCGAAGTATCGGGCGACGGCGTGCTCCAGGCCTTCGGCAGCGCGGACCCGTCCACCGAGGAACGCTTCGACACGGCGGAACGCCGAACGTTCGAGGGACGGGCCTTGGCCGTGCTCCGGCCGACAGGCCCCGGCAAGATCCGCCTGGTCGCCACCGCTCCCGAGTGCGAACCGGTGGAGGTCCTGGTGACGGTCGAGTAGACCGCGTGGCGCAATCAGCGAATCTTCATCACGACCACTATGAGGAAGGCACGATATGGCTCAGCCGAGCCGCGTCGCCTCGACGCGCAATGACTTCCGCGGCGGTGCGCATGCCCCCCGTACGAGGACCCCACCCTCCCCGTCGACCAGCGGATCGAGGACCTCCTCGCGCGCATGACGCCCGAGGAGAAGGCGGGGCTGATGTTCCAGCACATCGCCATGCCTGGCGCGGACGGGGAACTGGTCGACGATCCCGCCCAGACACGGTGGCTGCCCTTGGTCCGCGACATGATCGACAAGCAGGCGATCAACCACCTGAACCTGGTGGGGAGTGCCCTGCCTGCGCAGATCGCAGCCTGGCACAACACCGTGCAGGAAATCGCCGTCTCGACGCGCCTGGGCATTCCCATGACGCTGTCGAGCGACCCGCGGCACCACTTCACCGACAATCCCGCGACCTCGGCCATCGCCCTCGGATTCACCCAGTTCCCGGAAACGACCGGGCTTGCGGCCATCCGCGACGAAGAGCTGGTCCGCGAGTTCGCCGACCTGGTGCGCCGTGAGTACTTGGCCGTCGGAATCCGGGTGGCGCTGCACCCGCAGATCGACCTGGCGACCGAACCGCGCTGGTCCCGCATCAACGGCACCTTCGGCGAGAATGCGGAGCTGACCGGCCGTATGGCCGCCGCCTACATCCGCGGACTCCAAGGGGACCGGATCGGGCCGAACTCCGTGGCCGCGATGACGAAGCACTTCCCCGGCGGCGGCGCACAGAAGGACGGGGAAGATCCCCACTTCCCGCATGGCCGCGAACAGGTCTACCCGGGCGGCAGGTTCGACTATCACCTCGCCCCCTTCCTCAAGGCCTTGGAGGCGGGGACTTCCCAGATCATGCCGTACTACGGCATGCCGGTCGGCACCGAGATGGAGCCGGTGGGGTTCGGGTTCAACCGCGGCGTGATCACCGGACTCCTCCGGGAGAAGCTCGGTTTCGACGGCATCGTCTGCACGGACTGGGGGCTGATCACCGACGCCCCGATCTACGCCGCCCGCGCGTGGGGTGTGGAACACCTGAGCGAGTCCGAGCGGGTGCTGAAGGTCATCGAGGCCGGCTGCGACCAGATCGGCGGTGAGGCCTGTCCCGAGCTTCTCGTCGACCTCATCCGCGCCGGGCGGATCTCCTCGGAGCGGATCGACGCATCGGTACGGCGGCTGCTGCGCGAGAAGTTCGTCCTCGGCCTCTTCGACAACCCGTTCGTCGATGTCGACGCCGCCGCCGCGCTGGTCGGCGCGCCCGCGGCGCTCGAGGCAGGCCTCCTCGCACAGAGTCGGTCCGTCACGGTCCTGAAGAATCCCGCGGCCCGGGAAGCGGCCGGGGACCCGTCCGCGCTCCTGCCGTTGGCGCCGGGAACCAGGCTGTACGTGGAAGGTGTCGACCCTCAGGTTGCCGCCGCCTACGGCACGGTCGTCGCCAGTCCCGAGGAAGCGGACGTGGCAATCCTGCGGCTGAAGACCCCGTACGAGGAGCGCTCCGGCTGGATCGAGCAGAGCTTCCATTCCGGCAGCCTGGCGTTCGCCGACGAGGAGATCACGCGAATCCAGCGGGTGTGCGCGGCGGTGCCGACCGTGGTCGACATCTACCTCGACCGCCCGGCGGTGTTCCCGGAGATCGCCGAAGCAGCGGCCGCGGTCGTCGCGAACTACGGTGCCGCCGACGCGCCGCTGTTGGACGTCCTCTTCGGGCATCGCCGGCCCGAGGGCAAACTGCCGTTCCAGCTTCCGCGTTCGATGGCCGACGTCGAACGTCAGCGCAGCGACGTCCCGAGCGACGGTAGCGAGGCCGTCTATCAGTTCGGGCACGGCTTGGCGTACTGACCGACTCCCCCGACCACGCACGCCGCGACGGGCGCGACGCCGCCCATGGCGCCGCGCCCGTCAACGACGAGGAAAGCCCGACGATGAACCCCGACCACACCGACGTGTTCCGCGTACAACCTTGGGACGCGCCCGAGCTGACGTCGTCCAACCGTGTGCCGATGCACGCCGTGCCTCATGCCGAGCAGCTCTCGCTCGACGGCGCATGGGACTTCCAGCTGCTGCCACACCCGACAGCCGAACGAAGCGACCAGTGGCAGACCGCCCAGGTGCCCGGTCTGTGGACGATGCAAGGTGCAGGCGACCGCCCGCACTACACCAACATCCCCATGCCGTTCGCGTCGAACCTCCCGCATCCGCCCGATGAGAACCCGACCGGCGTCTACCGGAGGACGTTCACCGCCGGTGATTGGGACGGCCGCCGGGTCGTCCTCCACGTCGGGGCCGCGGAGAGCGTGCTGCTGGTCCGGCTGAACGGATGGGATGTCGGGTTCAGCAAGGACTCCCACCTCGCGGCGGAGTTCGACATCACGGCGCAAGTGCAGCCCGGTGACAACGTCCTGGAACTGACCGTCGTCAAATGGTCGGACGCCACCTACGTCGAGGATCAGGATCACTGGTGGCACGGCGGTATCAGCAGGCCGGTGTTCATCTACACCACCGGCACGACGTACCTGGCCGACGTCCACGCGGTCGCGGACTTCGACGCTCAGCAGGCCGACGGTGACCTGAAGGTGGAGGTGCTGGTCTCCAGCACTGGGGTACTGGCGCCCGGGTGGACCGTCCGTGCCCGAGTGCCGGACCTGTACGCGTCGGAGCCCGCAGCGGTCCCCATCGACGAGCCGCCGCCGGCCGTCCCGCAGGCAAGCGGCAAGAAGTACCCGGACGAACCGCCGGTTTCGCGCATCGCGGACGGGATGCTGGACCTGCGGACCTTGGACGCGGCGGGCGCAGCATTGTCCCCCGAACACAAGGCGATCGCCCAGCGCATGCACAAGCAGGCGATGCCGGGACGCATCGGCCACGTCGCGTTCCACAGCCCGGTGCCGACCGTCCGCCCGTGGTCGGCCGAGCAGCCCACCCTGTATCCCCTGGAAGTCGAACTGGTTTCGCCCACCGGGGAGTCGGCCGAACGTATCACGGTCCAGGTCGGGTTCCGCCGTGTCGAGATCCGCGGCCGGGACCTGCTGGTCAACGGCGGCCGGGTGTGGATCCAGGGGGTGAACCGCCACGACTTCAACGCTCGCACCGGCCGTGTCATCTCCCGCGATCAGATGCGCGCCGAACTCGCGATGCTCAAGCGCTTCAACGTCAACGCCGTCCGCACCTCGCACTACCCCAACGATCCGTACTTCCTCGAGCTGTGCGACGAATACGGGATGTATGTCGTGGACGAGGCGGACATCGAAGCGCACGGCCATTCCGGAACCGCTTGCGAAGACGCCCGTTACCTGGGGGCGTTCGTGGATCGAGTCTCCCGCATGGTGCGTCGCGACAAGAACCACCCGTCGGTGATCATGTGGTCGCTGGGAAACGAGAGCGGGTACGGCACCAACCACGACGCCGCCGCCGGATGGGCCCGGTCCTACGACCCGACGCGTCCGCTCCACTATGAAGGTGCGATCGCCGAGAACTGGCACGGCGGTCATCGCGCTACCGACGTGGTGTGCCCCATGTACCCAGCCTTCGACGCACTGCGGGCCTACGCAGCGCACCCCGCAGCCGACCGGCCGGTGATCGCGTGCGAATACGCCTACTCCCAGGGGAACTCGACCGGCGGTCTCGGCGACTACTGGGACTTGTTCGAGTCGACGCCGGGTCTCCAAGGCGGCTTCATCTGGGAGCTGTACGACCACGGACTCGACCCTGATTGTGACGGCCGTTTCCGCTTCGGCGGCGACTTCGGAGACGAGCCCCATGACGGCGCCGTCTGTATCAACGGCATCGCGTTCTCCGACGGCACGCCCAAGCCCGCGCTTTTCGAGGCGCGGTACCTCTTCGCACCGGTCCGCATCCTGTCCGGTGCCGATGAGGCCAAGCACGGGCTGGTGCGTTTGCGAAACCGCCAGACCTTCCGCGACCTGTCCGGTCTCCGCCTGGGGCTGACCGTGGAACGGACGCAAGGACCAGGTGACTTGGTCGTCGTCGAAGCACCCGATATCCCCGCCGGCGGCGAAGGCGTCCTCGAGTTGCCCGAGGACATCGGTGCACAGCTCGCGGCACCCGATGCGGTCGCACTCACCGTGGTGGTACAGCTTGCCGAGGCAACCGCGTGGGCGGAAGCAGGTGACGAACTCGTCCGCCTCCATGTGCCGCTGCCTGTCGTCCCGCCGCGTCGGGCCGCCACCCCGGGGTCCGAAGCCGTGCTTCGCCTTGACGACGCGGGCCTCCTGGTGCACCCCTTGCTCAGCGACGCTCCCAAACTGTCGCTCTGGCGTGCGCCGACAGAGAACGATGTCTCCATCGGCTTGGACTCCCGGTTCGTTCGCAGCGGTCTGTTCCGCGTCAGCCGCGCCCTGGTCGAGACGCGTGTCCGCGGTGCCACAGCAACTGTCGTCTGCGAGTACACGACCGCTTACGGCGCGGTCATCCAGCATCGTCAGGAAGTAACTGCGCTATCCGACGGTCTGTATGCCTTCCACGAGCACGTCGTCATTCCGGCGGATATCGACGACATCCCGCGTCTGGGCATCGCATTCGCCACCGTTCCGGGTTTCGACACCGTCTCATGGCTCGGCTTGGGACCGCACGAGACGTATCCGGACCGCAAGCGATCCGGCACGTATGCGCGTTGGAACTCCACTGTCGACGATCTGTTCGTCCCCTATTTGGTCCCCCAGGAGAACGGCGGGCGGGCGGATGTCAACGAATTCACCCTGGCCGACAGCGCCGGGAGCCGTGTCACGGTCATCAACGACCGGCCTGCGCAACTGAACGCATCCCACTACCTCCCCGCTGATCTGGAAGCCGCGGCTCACGCCTGGGAACTCGAGCCCCGGCCGGAGACCTTCATTCACGTCGACATCGCCCATCGGGGGATGGGAACCGGCGCGCTCGGCCCCGACACGCTGCCGCAGTACCGGGTGGGTGGCGGCACCTACAGCTGGTCGTGGCAGCTGGAACTGGCTCAGGGAACGTAATCGGACACGATGCCGAATGACGCCGCCGGCGCCCCTATGGGCACCGGCGGCGTCGTCGCGTGTGGCCCCGCAGCGGGCGGCGTCAGGCCTCCTTCACCGTGTGAGGCGCCACAGCCCGGATGTCCGTCGCGGACGCGGCCACGATGATGTCGTACTCACCGGGATCGACAACCCACCCATGGCTCGCCAGGTCCCAGCGCGCGAACGAACGACTACTCAACTCGACGCGTGCCGTGGTGGTTTCGCCCGGGACCAGATGCACCTTGGCAAAGCCGGCCAGTTCCTTGCGCGGCCGGTGGACCGGCGCGGCCTTGGGCGCTATGTACACCTGCACGACCTCGCTGCCGGGCCGTTCGGAGGTGTTGCTCACCAGGACGTCGACAGCCAGATCAGTACCGTTGCCGCTGACCTGGGGGGCGCTCCAGGTGAACTGCGCGTAGGAACCACCGTGTCCGAAGGGGACCAAAGGCTCGATCTTGCGGGCGTCATACCAGCGGTAGCCCACGTAGATCCCCTCGCCGTAGTGAACCGTGTCGGCTTCGCCGGGGAAATTGAGATACGCGGGAGTGTCCTCCTCGCGGTGCGCCCACGTGGTCGGCATGCGACCACCGGGATCGGCGTCGCCGAGCAGCACGTCGGCGATGGCCTCGCCGCCCTCCTGCCCGGGATACCAGGCGAGCAGCGCGGACGGAGCGTCCTGCAACCACGGCATGGTCACGGGAGCACCGCAGTTGAGGACGACAACAGTGGCGGGGTTGGCCGCAAGCACGCGTCGGACCAACTCGTCCTGGTTGCCTGGGAGGTTCATGGACGTGCGGTCTTGGCCTTCGCTCTCCCATTCGTCCGTGGAGCCGATGACCACAACTGCCACATCGGCCGCTGCTGCCGCCGCCTCCGCTTCGCGCAGCAGTTCCTCGGCGGAGTGGGGGTCGTACTCCAGCCCCAGGCGAGTCATGACCAGGGGCACGGGCATCTGAGGGGTGTGCTCGAGGACGAACTCATAGGCGCGCCCCGCCTCAAGGTGGATCGGAACGGTGGTCGCGTTGACTGCCATCCACGCCGGGAACGTGTCACCTGTGTTCTCCGCCGCCAGTACTCCGTCGACAAAGACCCGAGCGAGCCCGAAACCACCCGCCATGAGGAGATGGCGGCCGGACGACTCCGGGGTGACGACGGCCCTGAGGCGCACCGAAAGCGCAGCGGCGCCCTCGGCGGGGCGGTAGGTACCCCAGTGGCCGTCGAAGTCCTGCCGCGACTCCACTGCCACCGGTTCGCCGGAGCAGGTGTCCCCCGCGAACAGTTCGACGGTGACTCCGTCCGGTCCGAGCCAGCTCTTGGGCACCGGGTCCGCCTTGCGGCGCAAGCGGACACCCGCGGCGGACGTCACCACCTCACTGCCGAGCCGATCGGTCAATGCCGCGAGCACGTTAGTCGTGCGGTAGGGCTCGATCGTCGCCGATCCACCACCGAGCAGGCTGGTCTCTGCGGCGCATGGGCCGATGACTGCGACCCGGCGATCACGAGGCAACGGAAGCAGCCCGGTTTCGTTGCGCAGCAAGACGAAGGAGGCCGCGGCGGCCTTACGGGCAATTACCCGGTGCTCCGCGGTCTCCCGAGGCGACTCGTCATTGTCGGTAATGCCGGGCAGTCTGCCGCGCCATTCCAGGAGAGCAAGCAGGCGGCGGACCTTGTCGTCGACCAGTGCCTCGTCGACCGATCCGGACTCCACGGCGGCCTGGAGCTTGCCGTTGCCCCAGTGGTCACCTGGGCCGGGCATCTCCACGTCCAGGCCGTGAAGTGCCGGGGCGACCGTCTCCTTCGCCGCACCCCAATCCGAGATCACGACGCCGTCGAAGCCCCATTCCTTCTTCAGGAGCCGTTCCACCAGGTCGGGCTGGGCGCAGGCGTGCGCCCCGTTGACGTAGTTGTAGGCGGCCATGACGGAGCGGACGCCAGCTGCCTTGACCGCGGCTTCGAACGGCGGCAGGTAGATCTCCCGCAAGGCGCGTTCGTCGACGCGCACGTCCACCGTGTGGCGGTTGGTCTCCTGGTCATTCGCGACGAAATGCTTGACGCAGGCACCGACCCCGGTCGACTGGAGGCCCTCGATGTAGGCCACGGCCATCGCGGAGGACAGCCGCGGGTCCTCGCTGAAGGACTCGAAATGCCTGCCGCCTCGAGGTGACCTGTGCAGGTTGACCGTCGGCCCGAGCAGCACGTCCACGTTCTTGTCCAGGCACTCGGCCCCAAGCGCCGCGCCGATCCGGCCGACGAGGTCGGGATCCCACGTAGAGGCCAGCGCCGAAGGCCCCGGCACCAACAGGCCGGGGCCCATGCGTCGCCCGCGGACGCCCACAGGCCCGTCGCTGACCGTCACGTCCGGAATGCCCAACCGTTCGCAGCCTGCGATGGTCCAGCTGCTCTGCCCTGCGACCATCACGCACTTTTCGGCGAGTGTCAGCTCGCCCAGCAGCGCTTCGATTCGGTTGTCCCTGCTCAATGCGCTCATCCTCATCCGCTGGTCCCTGGGCCGACGGCCACAGGGTGGTCCGCGTCTCTGCCAAAGGCAGGACACCAGCCACAGTAATGCGCATTATCTCGGATGTCAGCACTGTCGACCCGCAGAGGCCCGAAGGGCCGCTGCCCGCGATGCCCTCACGGGCGACGGCAGGCGGGCGACGATGGCTCAGTCCACCGCGGTCAACCGCAGCGCGATGAATTCCCGGCCCGGCAAATCGATGCGGACGGTTCCGGCGTACGTGCCCGGCAGGCGGTCCACGGTCATGTTCCAGGTGTCGATCACGTCGATGTGATAGCTGCGCCCGGACGGCATGTTCACATGGCGGAACGAGGGCCGGTTGAAGCCGAAGTAGTACAGGAGGTACTCGTCGCCGACCCCGACCTGGACGACGTCGGGGTGCGGGGGACGAGGCTCGAACAGGCCACCGGGTGCCTCTTCGACGATACGGCGGAGGAAAGCGATGCGGGCCGGCGAGTCGCCCACGAGGTGTCCGCCTTTCGACCACCAGATCTGGTCGTCGGTGCGATTGTACGTTTCGCCGTGGCCGACGTATCCGCCGCGGACGGCGCCTTCCCAGAAGCGGCGCACCAGCTCCTCGCCGGACAGATTGCCCCAGCCGTACTCGAGGTTCCCCTCGTAACCGCATTCGTCGACGACGACGGGCTTCCCCCATTTCCGACGCCACTCGTCGACGTGGACTGTCGCCTCGTACGGATTGGTGGTCTGGAGGCTGGCGTGGGTGATCCAAGCGCGGCTTTGGTCGTACACAACGGGGCCGTTGTGGATGGAAAGAAGATGGCGCACGGGGTCGTTGGCCACGACCAACGCAGCCAGCCGCTCCCAGTCGGCCTCGGTCTTGGACAGGATGAGGTCGTATTCGTTCGCCATGGACCACCACACGTTCGCAAAGGCCGAAAGACGCCTGACCACGTAGCTTGTGTAGCGGTCGTCCGCGCCGGCCCCCATCTGAACGAAGCCCCAGTCGTCGTAGGGGTGGAACAGGATGACGTCGGCCTGGATCCCCAGTCGGCCCAGATCGATGACGGCGTCCTCCAAGTGCCGAAAGAACGCGGGGTTGAAGCGGGTGAAATCGAATCCTTCCTCCCGGCTCCCGGCGAACGGGTAGAGTTCCGGTTCGTTGGCATTGTGCAGGTACGCCTTGGGAAAGACGCACATCCGCATCTTGGTGAACGGCGAATTCGCGAGCGTGCGCAGCGTCGCCGCGCGAACGTCTGCGGGCTGGTGGATCCATGCATAGGCGGTGGTGCCCAACGGCAGATGACGGGTCCCGTCGGCGTGCGCGAAGTGGAACCCGTCGACACGGACCGGCCCGGACTCGCCTTCGGCGGCATCGGTCACGTCGAACGTCCCCGTGACCGCGTCGAGGCTGCGGGCGTTCGAGGACGTGGTGAACGTCCATGGCCCGACGGCCTCCGGGAGGAATCTGACGACCCAGCTTCCGTCCCCGTCGTAGAACCCGCCGGCCGAAACGGCCTTCCCGCCGTCGGGACCGCCGAGGGTGAAGTCGGCGGTCAGTTCGACATCGGTGAAGGGATTGCCGTGGGAGGGGCCGGCGATGCGTATCTCGACGGTCGACCAGAGCGGCGCAGAGGCGGGATGAGCAGCAGTGGCGGATCCGAGCGGGACGTCGTCGCTCTCGTAGTCGGGGATCGGGACCGACACGACACCGATTCCGCGGTGCCTGACCGCCATCTCGACGGCGCCGAGCGCAGCCCAGAACTCCTGGATCGCTGCTTCGTCCGGGGAGTCTCCGGCCTGGTGGTACACCAGAAACTCGACGGACTTGTCACGGATCAAAGCCACCGCCGGGTGGTCGGCGAGCCCCGGGAACCGTTCTTCGACGACCCGCCGGGCGTCGGGGTGTTCAAGAGCGTCACCGAGGCGGGACGAGGGACCGAACTTCACAGGCTGACTCCTGCCGGTGTGGGTGGTGCTTGGTTGTTTGTGTGCGTACCGGATCACGCCGGCCAAGACCCTCACGCATGAGGGTCGGCAGTCCCCTGACGTGCCCTGCGCAGGGCGTCGTGCCAGCGGAGTAGCGCCTCACGACGCCATTGCGCACCGCGGGTTGGGACGAAAACGACGCTGGGCGTGGATTGTCCGACCACGTGCTCGGTGTCCCACAAGCCGAGGGCAAGCCCGGCAAGGCGGGCTGCGCCGAGGGCGGAGTTCTCCGGCCGCGCACTGCGGGCGACTGGGCGGGCGCAGAGGTCTGCCTGGAACTGCATCAGCGCGGTGTTCGCGGTCGGCCCTCCGTCGGCGCGCAGTTCCTGGCAGGTTCCCAGCGCGTCGTCGAACAGAGCGAGAGTGTCGGTGATTTGGTAGGCGACCGACTCGATTGCGGCTCTGGCGATATCGGCTTTGCCGGTGCCGAAGCCGAATCCGGTGATCAACGCCTGCGCATCGCGGTCCCAGTACGGCGCCCCGAGACCTTCGAACGCGGGAACGATGACGACGTCGGTGTGGTCGATCTCGGCGGCCCATGCCGCGAGTGAGGCCTCGTCGGTCCCGAGAAGGTCCGCCGCCCACCGTACGGTCGTCCCGGAAGCGGCGATGTTGGCTTCCAGCGCGACTGCGGGCCTCTCGCCCGGCATCTGCCACGCGATCGTGCGGGCCAGCCCGGCCCCGGCCTCGTCAGTCCCGGGCGCCAGTGCCATGAGCGACGAACCGCTGCCGTAGGTCGCCTTGACGATCCCGGTCCGCCCCGCCGACTGGGCGAACAGCGAGGCATGCGAGTCTCCGAGCACCGCCGCGACGGGCGTTCCGTCCGGCACCCCTGGTAGGCCGATCGTCCCGCCGAACGGTCCGGTGGATGCGGTCGGTTCCGCCAAAGCGCTGCGCGGAATCCCGAAGAGGTCAAGCAGCACGGGATGGTAATCGCCGGTGGAGATGTCGAGCAGAAGGGTGCGCGAGGCATTGCCCATCTCGGTACGGTCCGCACCGGTGAGACGGCACAGAAGCCATGCATCGACCGTGCCGACGCGAAGTGCGCCGGCCCGGGCGGACACGCGCCCCGCATCGAACTCGTCGAGCAGGGCTTCGGCTTTGGTGGCGGAGAACATGGGGTCGATCGGCAGGCCAGTTGCGGCCCTGACCATCGTCGCGTGGGGACCCGCAGCCACGTCGGCGCAGCGCGCGACTCCGCGCCTGTCCTGCCAACTCACCAAGGGGCTCAACGGGTTTCCCGTATCCGGATCCCACAGGAGTACCGATTCGCGTTGTGTGCTGAGTGCGACACTGGCGACGAAAGCATCGGGTTGCTCGTGGGTGAGCTTCCCCACCGCTTCGATGACGCTGGACCAGATTTCGTGAGGGGATTGCTCGACCCGGCCCGGCCCGGGGTGGTGCTGGGTCAGCTTCCGAGTCGTCGATGCCACGGCGTTGCCCCGGGCATCGACCAGGACGGCTTTGGTGCCGCTCGTGCCCTGATCGATGGCCAGAATGTGGGGAGCGGTCATGGGCCGGTTCCGACGATCTCCAGTGCGGCGGCCGCAACGGCCTGCGGGGTCAGTCCGAAGTGCTCGAACAGGAAGCCAGTGCTGCCGGTCGGCGCAAAGACTCCCGGCACACCGATGATGCGCATGGGCGTCGGCCGGCTGGTGGCGACGATTTCGGCGACCGCGCCTCCCAAACCCCCGCGAACGGTGTGCTCCTCGATGGTGACGATGCCTCGGGTTTGCCCGATGGCGTCGTGCACCGCCTCGGCGTCGAGCGGACTGACCGTCGACATGTTGAGAACGCTTGCGCTGACACCCTGCTCATCCAGCAGGTCGGCGGCGGCGAGGGCGATCGCCACGGTGGTGCCCACGCCGATCAGCGTGATGTCGCTGCCCGCGCGAAGCTGGGCGGCACGACCGGGAGCGAACGTGACGTGCGGCTCGAGGTCGGGGACCGCCGTACGGCCGATCCGCAGGAACACCGGACCCTCGTACTCGTACGCCCAGCGGACCGCCTCGCGGGTCTCGGCCGGGTCCGCGGGCACGACGACGGTGATATCGGCGAGAGCGCGCAGCCAGGCGAGGTCTTCGATGCTGTGATGGGTGGGGCCGAGTTCACCGTAGGCGAGCCCGGGGCTCATACCGCACAGCTTGACGTTCGCCTGCGAGTAGGCGACGTCCGCTTTGATCTGCTCCAACGCACGGCCCGTGAGGAAGGGGGAGGCGGCGCAGACGAACGGGATGCGGCCGCCGTTGGCGAGCCCCGCACCGATGCCGACCATCGCCTGTTCGGCGATACCCACGTTGACGAGTCGGCTGGGATGCCCGTCGGCGAAGGCTTTGAGGTTGCTGGAGCCGACGGAGTCGTTGCACACGGCCACCACGCGCTGGTCGGCGGTGGCGAGTTCGTGCAGGGTCTCGGCGAACGCCTTGCGGCAGTCGTGAAGCGCGCTCAGGGGCGCAGCTGCTTCTGTCGTGCTCATCGGGACAGCTCCTCCAGGGCTTGTGCCGCCTGGTCGGCGGACGGAACCTTGTGATGCCACTCGACGCGGTCGGCCATGAAGGAGACACCGCGCCCCTTCGAGGTCCGCGCGATCAGGCACGTGGGGCGCCCCGAGGCCCGTGGTGAGGCGGACAACTCACGGTAGAGCGCTTCGTGATCATGACCGTCGATCTCGCGGGTGGTGAAGCCGAATGCGGTCCACTTGTCCGCGAGGGGCTCCAGCGCCGAGGTGTCCTCGGTGGGCGCGCCTTGCTGGAGACGGTTGCGGTCGACGATAACCGTGAGGTTGTCCAGGCGGTACTGGGCCGCGGACAGGGCCGCCTCCCAGTTGCTGCCCTCTTGGAGTTCCCCGTCGCCGGTGAGGACGAAAGTGCGCTGCGGGCGTCCGTCGAGCTTGGCCGCCATCGCCATGCCGACGGCGACCGGGAAACCGTGCCCAAGCGGGCCGGTGTTGGTCTCCACGCCCGGGACCTTGCGCCGGTTCGGGTGCCCGTTGAGCGGCGACAGCGGCGCCATGAAGGTATCGAGCTCTGCATCCGGAAAGTACCCGACCGAAGCCAGAGTCGCGTAGAGCGCTCCCGCACTGTGCCCCTTGCTCAGCACGAAGCGGTCGCGGTCCACCGAGTCGGGCCGCTCGGGGTCATGCCGGAGTACCAGGTGGTAGAGCACCGTCAGGATGTCGATCGCGGAGAAGTCTCCTCCGATATGCCCCAGTCCGGCGCGGCGGATCATCTCCAGATCACGACGGCGGATCGCGTTCGCGGCGGCGGCGAGCCGCGCGTTCCGCTCGACTGGGGTGGCTTCCACCAGGGACTGCCGGAGTTCACGCAGCCGGTCGCTGCTTCCGGGAACCGCCTTCAGCGTCATGTGAATACCTATTCACTCATGAATGTTGATGCAGGCTCACGCTAACCTCGGGTGCGTCGCGTCGTCAACGACGCCTCGACCACCTGGTGGCGCCCCTGGTCAGGGCACCCGGGGTGTTCACGGAGATGCGCACAGCCGCGCGTCAGTACAGTTGTGCGCCACAGCCGACGCGGGCCCCACGGCGTCCGGCATGGCCGAAAGGACACGAGGAGCAATGGCGTCGGCCGAAGAGCTGCGGATCATGACGCGGGTCGCGCACATGTACTACACCGAGCACATCCGCCAGCCGCAGATCGCCGCGCGCCTCGGGCTGTCGCAGGCCCGGGTCTCCCGGTTGCTGAAGAAGGCCGAGACCGAAGGCATCGTGCGGATCACCGTGGCGACTCCGCCGGGCACGCATCCGGACCTCGAGGACGCGCTGCAGCAGCGCTACGGCCTCAAGCTCGCCCTGGTCGTCGACGCCGCCGAGGACGACGAACAGCACATCATCAACCGGCTCGGCCCGGCCGCCGCCTACTACCTCGAAGCCACGCTCCGCTCCGGGGACGTCGTGGGCATCTCGTCGTGGAGTGCTTCCCTTTTGGCCACCGTGGATGCGATGCACCCGCTGCCCAACCTGACCGAGGTACGCGTGGTGCAGATTCTCGGCGGCATCGGCGACCCGGCGGCCGCCGAACACGCCACTCGATTGACCGACCGCATGGCCCGCCTCGTCGGAGGCGAGGCCGTGCACCTGCCCTCGCCGGGAGTCGCGGGATCCGCCGCCAGCGCCAAGGCGCTGCGGGAGGACCCCTTCGTTTCGGCCGCGACGGACCTGTTCGACGAACTCACCCTTGCGTTGATCGGCATCGGCGCGCTCGAGCCGTCCCGCGTGGTCGCCGCCAGCGGCAATGTCTTTTCCGCCGAGGAACTCGACGACCTGCGTGCCGCAGGCGCGGTCGGCGACGTGTGCATGCGCTTCTTCGACGCCGACGGACGCCCCGCGGACTCCGCGACCGCGGACCGCGTCATCGGCATCGACCCGGAACGCCTGCGCGCCGCACCGCGCAGCGTTGCCGTGGCCGGCGGGCGGCGCAAGACCGAGGCGGTGCGCGCGGCCTTGCGCGGCGGGCTCGCCAACGTTCTCATCACCGACCACTTCACGGCCCGCCGCCTGACGGACTGAGGCCGACTGCACCGAGCGGCACCCGTGAGCTTGGCCACTCGGTGTGGCTGACGGACGTCGACTGTGTGAATATCTACGCAGCAGCAAATTTCCATACGCGTTGGCGGGGTTCGGTGGAATTCCGAACCGGCGGTGACAGCCCGCGACCCGGTCGAGCGATCGATCGGCTGACCCGGTGGAACTCCGGGGCCGACGGTGAGAGTCCGGAAGAGAGTCCGCGCGTAGGCGATGACGCACATCCGGCGAAGTCGGCGTCCGCAGGGAGAGGAGCGTCTCCCCGTGCCGAGCCCGCCGTGCGTCCTCGCTGTGCCGTTTTGCGGCGCTCCCACCCCGCCGAGCCCGGACCACCGAGCGCCCCAGCGGGAAGGAAGCACCATGAACCAGCCGGACACCCTCGCCCCCGACATCGCCCTCGATTCGATCGAAGAGGCGATCGCGAGCATCGCCGTGGGGCGCGCGGTCGTCGTCGTCGACGACGAGACGCGCGAGAACGAGGGCGACCTGATCTTCGCCGCGGAACACGCGACCCCCGAACTGGTCGCGTTCATGGTCCGCTACACATCCGGGTACGTCTGCGTGCCGCTGCTGCCGGAAGCCTGTGACCGGCTCGAACTTCCGCCGATGTACCACACCAACCAGGACCGGCGCGGAACTGCGTACGCTGTCGCCGTCGACGCCCGCGAAGGCGTGGCCACCGGAATTTCCGCCGCCGACCGCGCCCGAACCATCCGCCTGCTCGGTTCCCCCGCAACCAGCCCGGGCGACCTGTCCCGCCCCGGCCACGTCGTCCCCCTGCGTGCCGATCCGGGCGGCGTTCTCGCCCGTCTCGGCCACACCGAGGCGACGATCGACCTCGCTCGCCTCGCCGGCTGTGAACCCGCCGGCGTGCTGTGCGAACTGGTCAACGACGACGGCACCATGATGCGCTTGCCCGAACTGCGTGCGTTCGCGGACAGGTTTGGTCTGCGGCTGGTGAGCATCGCCGACCTGGTGGCCTACCGGCAGCGCATCGGTGACACCGCAAGCAGCCGTCGAGTGGACCCGCTCGGCTGACGCCGCTGCGGCATCCGCACCGCATCGAGCGGTCGGGCGGTCGGGCGGGGAGACCCTCAGGGGGCACCCCGCCCGCTCCGACATCACCCAGGCGTCAGCCCGACGCGCCACGGCATGCCGCTAGGCGTACGAGCCGGCCTCGGCAACAGCTGCCCACCAAATGTGCTGCACCGCAAGGGCATCCTGTGCGCGGCGCGCATCGCGCACCGCGGCGAGGTCGGCCCCGTCCACGACGGCGTCCAGCCACCGGATCGTCCGGATGCTGTGGGACAGCGCCGCGACCGGGTCCTCGCGGAAGGGGAACTGGTCCAGCAACACCGGCTGTTCCCAGCCGATCTCGCGCAGGGCGAGCAGGAACTCCAGGGTTTCGAACAGGTGCACCGACGCGACCGGAAGATCGTCGTCCCAGGCGCGCCAGTTGTCGTTCAGCTCTGCGGACACCAATTTGCCGTGTCGGTGCACCAAATGCAGCGCTTCCGCGGGGCTCTCGCCGGCCATCAGCGAATGGCCGAAGTCGAGAACGATCCCGACGTTGTCCACCCCGGAGGCCGCGATCGCCAGCAGCGTCTTCGCCGCGTTGCCCAGCGTGATCTGCACGCGCGGTTCCTTGGGCTTGTACTCGATGGCGAACTGCACGTCCGGATGTTCGGCGGCGAGTTCGCGCACCGTGTCCACCGTCAGATCCCACATCTGTGCATGGTCCACCTGCCCCGGCATGTCGAATCCGTCCTGGCCGGGCCAGAACTTCACATAGCCGGCGTCCAGTACCCTCGCGACCTCCACCGCCGCGCGCACCCGCTCCTTCGCGGCCTCACGCACCGCAGGGTCGGGATTCGTAAAGGCTCCACGCGCGAACTGCCGCGTATAGATGTGCGGAGTGACGGCACGGGCTTTGAGCCCGAGGTCGTTCAACTGCACCGCCACGGACTTCGCCGTGGTGGAGTCCTCGACGAACGGGTGGTTGATGTCGAGGTAGTCCAATCCGTCGACACTCGCTGCCAGCTCCAGCATCTCGGCGGTACTGCGGGCCGGGCCATATCCGTCGGCGGCGTACCGGTCGACGATCTGACCGAAGGCCCAGATACCGGCTCCGAAGGAGAACTGCGACATGACCACTCCATGTGACTATATATTCATGACTGCATGAACATGCACGCCGATTATGCACTGTCCATGTCATGTGGGGTCGGCCGGCGGTGGGCACGGGTCCTGACTGGACGAAGCGACCGCCGAACGCTCAACGCGTGCGGTATTCGGTACCCCGCGCCGCGAACCGGCGGTTCTGCTCGGCCCAAGGCAGGCTGCCGAGCGCGGTGAGGTGCGGCGCCACCGACAGGGCCTGCGCGCGCGTCATGTCACGGGCCGCCCAGACCGCCCGAACCGTGCCTTCGACCGCGTGCGGAGGCTGCTGGGCTATCACCTCGGCAGCCCACTGCGCGGTCTGCCGGAGTTCGGCGGCCGGGACGACCTGGGAGACCATGCCGATCTCGTACGCCCTCTCGGCCCCGATGCGTTCGGAGCTTCCGAGGAGTGTCAGCCGGGCGACTTCGCCGAGCGGCATGCGCTGGAGCAGGTGCATGGACTCGAAGCCGGAGACCATGCCGTAGGTCGTGTGCGGGTCGAAGAACGTCGCGTGGTCGGCGGCGATGACGAACTCGCATTCGCCCAGGAGGTAGAAGGCGGCGCCGCACGCCATGCCGTTGACGGCGACGATGACGGGCTTCCACAGGTCCGAGTACTTCGGCCCGATCTTCGGCATCGGGTCCTCGGGCATGTACGGGGAGGTCGGCTGCGCGATCTCCACGCCGCGATCGAGGCCCGTGCAGAAGGCACGGTCGCCGGCGCCGGTGACCACGATGACGCGAACCTCGTCGTCGTGGCGCAGCGCGAGCCACAGCTCGTGCAGTTCCTCGATCATCGTCAGGTTGATCGCGTTGTGCCGCTCCGGACGATTCAGGGTGACCCACGCCACCCCGTCCCGCTGCGTGTATTCGAGCGTGGCGAGGTGGTTGCGGTCGATGTCCATGCACGCTCCCGTACCGGTCGATGACGTCACTCTGCGAATGCGAGAGTATCGTTCTCGCCATTCAAGAGGAATACATGCCAACCGTTGCGGGAGCGAATCCCGTTCAGACCGTGTAGCCGCCGTCCACGTCCAGACACTGCCCCGTGACGAACCCCGCGCGGTCCGAGGCCAGGAAGGCGACCGCCTCGGCCACGTCGACCGCATCACCGAAGCGGCGCAGCGGGATGTTGCGCACCGTCACCGCGAGCGCGGCCTCGTCGAGTTCACCGGTCTGGATCAGGCGGCCGCCGATGCCGTCGGTCAGCATTCCGGGGCCGACGCAGTTCACCCGGACGCCGAAGCGCCCTTCCTCCGCGGCCAGAGCCCGCGCGACCGCTTCCACCGCGCCTTTGACGCCCGCGGACAGCCCGTCGCGGACCGGGAAGCGACGGGTGGCCGCCGTGGTGACGGCCACGATGCTGCCGTGCGCCCGCCGCAGTTCGGGGAGCACGGCGTGGGCGAGATTGAAGAAGGCAGCCGCATCCGCATTCAACTGCTCGCGGTAGCGCTTCGGTTCGACGCGGCTCAGGTGGATCATCGGCACATGCGGGCCCGCGGCATAGACCACGGTGTGGATGCCGCCAAATGCCGCGGCGATCTCCGCCACGGTGTCGGCGGTTGCCTGAGCATCGCCCAGGTCCAAGCTGTAGGACGAGGCTTTGCGGCCCAGTTCGCGGATCTCGCCGACCAGGGATTCGGCCGCTTCCGTGTTGGCGCGGTAGGTGAAGGCGACATCGCTGCCACGCCGCGAGAGAAGGCGGACGACTGCCGCACCTATGCCTCCCGTGCCGCCTGCGACGAGTGCGGCGCCTGTCTTCCCGGAGAAGTCCTGCATCGATGTTCCTTACAGTCCCAAGGACTTCGCGATGATGACCTTCATGACCTCGCTCGTTCCGCCGTAGATGCGGGCGACCCGGGCGTCGGTGAATAGGCGGGCGATCGGGTACTCCATCATGTAGCCGTATCCGCCGAAGAGCTGAAGGCAGCGGTCGACCGCGCGGGCCTGCACCTCGGTGCAGAACAGTTTCGTCTTGGCAGCGTCGGCGCTCGACAGTTCGCCGTCGACCAGTTCGACGACGGCGCGGTCGAGCATGGTCTGCGCGGCCTCGATCTCGGCGGCGACCGCGGCCAGTTCGAACTTCGTGTTCTGGAAGGACGCCACCGGCGTGCCGAAGGCCTTCCGTTCCTTCACGTAGGCGATGGTCGCGTCCAGGGCGGCCCGCGCCTGCGCCACCGAGCCCACCGCCACCGTCAGCCGCTCCTGCGACAGGTTGTGGCCGAGGTATCCGAAGGCTGCGCCTTCCTGACCGAGACGGTTCGCCACCGGAACCCGGACATCGTCGAATGCCAGCTCGACCGTGTCCTGGACCTTGTTGCCCATCTTGTCCAGCACACGGCCGCGGGTGAACCCGGGCATGCCGTCCTCGACCACGAGCAAGGTGAGTCCGGCGCGGCGGTTGTCCGGGTCCTTCGAAGTGCGGGCCACCACGATCACCAGATCCGCCAGCAGTCCGCCGGTGATGAAGGTCTTCGCACCGTTGAGAACGTAATGGTCGCCGTCCCGCACCGCGGTCGTGCGGATGCCCGCGAGGTCCGATCCGGTGCCCGGCTCGGTCATCGCGATAGCGGTGAGCAGGGTGCCCGCGGCCAGGCCGGGGAACCAGCGCGCCCGTTGCTCCGAGTCGGCGTACTCGAGGAAGTACGGGTGGATGACGTCCAGTTGGGTGCGCACCGTGCTCATCGTGACCAGGGCACGGGCGGCCTCTTCCTGGAGGACCACGTTGTAGCGGTAGTCGCGTTGCCCCGCTCCCCCGTATTCCTCCGGGATGGCGATCCCGAACACACCGATGGCGCCCAGCATTTCGAAGACCGAGCGCGGGGTGCGCCCGGCGTGTTCCCAGTCGGAGTAGTAGGGGGCGATCTCCTTGGCCACGAAGTCGCGGACAAGTCCGCGGAAGGCTTCGTGGTCCTCGGTGAAGAGCGTTCTGCGCACGGCGATCCTCCGTCAGGACACGAGTTCGACGAGGGTGGCGTTGGCGGTGCCGCCGCCCTCGCACATGGTCTGCAGGCCATAGCGGATGCCGCGGTCCCGCATGTGGTGGATCATGCGGGTCATGAGCACGGCGCCGGATGCGCCCAGCGGGTGGCCGAGCGCGATGGCACCCCCGAGCGGATTGACCAGCGTGGGGTCGGCACCCGTCTCGGCCAGCCAGGCCATCGGGACCGACGCGAAGGCTTCGTTCACCTCGAAGACGCCGACGTCGGCCAGTGCCACGCCGGCTCGCCGCAGGACCTTCTCGGTCGCCGGGATCGGCCCGGTAAGCATGAGCACAGGGTCGGATCCGGTGACCGCGCCCGAGTGGAACCGCACGATCGGCGCGAGTCCGAGGGAGTGCGCCTTCTCCGGCGTCGTGACCAGCAGCGCGGCCGCACCGTCGGAGATCTGCGAGGAGTTGCCCGCGTGGATGACGCCGTCGTCCTGGAACGACGGCTTCAGTCCCGCCAGGGACTCGACGCTCGTCCCGCGGCGAATGCCCTCGTCCGCGGAGACCAGGGTCTCTCCGGTCGCGACCGGCACGATCTGCGCGGCGAACGCACCGCCGTCCTGCGCGGCCGCGGCCCGTTCGTGCGACCGCGCGGCGTACTCGTCCAACCGGGTCCGGGTGAGTCCCCACTTGGTGGCGATCAACTCGGCCGAAATCCCCTGGTTGAAGGAGAAGCCGTCGTAGCGGGCGAGTGCCTTCGGCCCGAAGGGGACGCCGCCGGCGCGTGCCGCCCCCAGGGGGACGCGGCTCATCACTTCGACGCCGCCTGCCACCACGACGTCCTGCTGTCCGGACATCACCGCGAAGACGGCGAAGTCCAAGGCCTGCTGGCTCGACCCGCAGGCACGGTTCACCGTGCTGCCGGGAACGGTCTCGGGCCAGCCCGCGGCCAGGACGGCGTACCGGCCGATGTTGGCGGATTGGTCGCCGACCTGTCCCACACAGCCCCACACCACGTCGTCGACGATCGCGGGGTCGATAGCGGTGCGCTCGACGAGCGCGTTGAGGACCACGGCGGAGAGATCCGCGGCGTGCACCCCGGCCAGTCCCCCGTTGCGTTTGCCGACGGGCGTACGGACGGCCTCGACGATCACTGCTTCACGCATGTTTGTGTCTCTCCAACTCCGACGGGACGGTCCGGCTCGGCCGTGGTCCACCCGGCACGGCCCAGCGGCCGGTGAATCGCGGCCGGCGCTTCTCGGTGAAGGCCGCGTATGCCTCCTGGGTGTCCGCCGTGGCGAAATTGACGGTCTGGGCGCGGGATTCCGCGGCGAGGGCGTCGCGCATCGTGCGGTCGACGGATTCGTGGAGGAGCGCCTTGGTCTGCGCGAGCGCGATCGGCGGCCCGTCCGCGAGACGTCCGGCGAGGTCCGCCACGAAAGCGTCGATCTCATCCGCCGACACCACCCAGGTCACCAAGTTCAGGTCCCACGCTTCGTCCGCGTCGATGGTTTCGGCGAGGAGGGCGAGCCGTTTGGCTTGCTGCAGGCCGACGAGCCTGGGCAGCAGCCACGAGCCGCCGCAGTCGACGGACAGTCCGCGGCGGGCGAATACCTGCGAGAACGTCGACTCGGGTGTGGCGACCACCAAGTCGCAGCCGAGCGCGAGGTTCCAGCCCGCGCCCATCGCCGCGCCGTTCACCTTGGCCACCGTCGGCACCGGGAGTTCGTGGAGGGCCAGGGCGACATCCGACAACGCGCGGAGCCCGTGCAGCGGATGTGTTCCGTCCGCCGGCCGCGAGATGTCCGCGTCGACCACGTCGGCCCCCGAGCAGAACGCGCCCGGTGCTCCGGTGAGCACCAGCGCGCGCACCCGCCGGTCGCGGGCCGCCTCCGCGAGAGCCTCCCGAAGCGCGGCCCACAGTTCACCGTTGATCGCATTGCGCCGGTGCGGACGGTTGAGGGTGAGGGTCCGGATACCGTCCTGGTCGTCGCAGAGGAGTACGGAGTCGTCGGTCATGTGCGGTCTTCCCCTCCCGCAAGGCCCACGGTTCCCTTGGCCCGCAGTGCGGCGATCTCGTCGGCGTCGAGACCGAGTTCGGCGAGAACGGCGCCGGTGTCCTGGCCGAGTGCGGGAACGGCTCCCATCGGTTGCTCGAATCCCCGGATGACGGGAGGCGGCAGCAGCGCGGGGACGGTCGAGCCCGGGATCTCGATGTCCCGCCAGCGGTCGCGCGCCTTCAGGTGCGGATGCGCGACGACGTCGGACGGCGTGTTGTAGCGGGAGTTCCCGATCCCGGCCGCATCCGCGGCCTCCTGTATGCCTGCGAGTTCGTGGCGCGCACACCAGGCGCCGATCGCCTCGTCCAGCAGGGGACGGTGCCGCACGCGTCCCGGGTTCGTCTCGAACCGCGGGTCCTCGGCCAGGTCGGGGCGGTCGATGAGGTCACGGGCGAGGCGCTGCCACTCACGGTCGTTCGTGGTGCCGAGCACGACAGTGTGGGCATCGGCGGTGCGGTAGGCGCCATACGGGGCCACCGCGGGCGAGCTCATGCCCAACGGCTGTTGGTCGATGCCGGAGTGCCGGGTGTACGTGAGGGCGTAGCCCATCAGTTCCGCCATCGTGTCGAACATGCTCACCGAGACCGCGCCGCCGGTCGACTCGGTGCGGTCGCCGCGGCCGTTGCCCACCAGCATGGCCATGATCGAGAGGGCCGCGTACAGCCCTGTGCACACGTCCGCCATCGGCGGGCCGGGTTTGGCAGGCTCGCCGGGGCGCCCGGTGATGGCGCAGGCTCCCGATTCCGCCTGCACCAACAGGTCGTAGGCGCGCTTGTGCGAGAGCGGCCCGCCGGGCCCATAGCCGTCGATCTCGACGGCGATCAGGTCCGGGTGGCGTGCGGCCAGGTCATCAGGTGCGATGCCGAGCTTCGCGGTCGCGCCGGGGGCGAGATTGGACACCAGGACGTCGGCCCGGGCCAGCAGGCGATGGAGGACCGCCATGCCGGCGGGATCTTTGAGATCGATCGCCACCGACTCCTTGCCCCGGTTGAGCCAGACGAAGTGCGCCGCCTGCCCGTCCACGACGTCGTCGTAGGAGCGGGCGAAGTCGCCGCCGTCCGGGTTCTCGACCTTGACGATGCGCGCGCCGAAGTCGCCGAGTGTGCGGGTGCACATCGGTGCCGACACCGCTTGTTCCAGCGTCACGACGGTCACGCCGGCCAGCGGCCCGGTCCCCTTGCCCGCCGACGTCCCGGGGGTACCGCTGCGGCCGTGCCGCTCCTGCCGCCCCGTCATCGGTCCGTCGGCGCGAACCGCGCCCGGAGTTCGTGCTTGAGCACCTTCTGGCTGGCATTGCGCGGCAGCTGCTCGACGACCCGGACGTACCGCGGGACCTTGAAGTTGGCCATATGGTCGCGGGCCCAGGCGACGAGGTCGGCTTCGACGACGTCGTGGCCGGGCTTCGGAATGATGTAGGCGCAGCCCACCTCGCCGAGCCGCGTGTCGGGGACCCCGACGACGGCGGCATGCGCGACCGGCGGATACTCCAGCAGGAGCCTCTCGATCTCGGCCGGGTAGGCGTTGAAGCCGCCGACGATGAACATTTCCTTCTTGCGGTCGACGATGGCCAGGTTGCCCGCCGCGTCGAATTGTCCGACGTCGCCGGTATGCAGCCATCCGAAGGGGTCGACGGTCTCGGCAGTGGCCTCCGGGTCGTCCCAGTACCCGCGGGTGACGTTGAAGCCGCGCACGAGGATCTCCCCTGCCTGCCCGGCCGGGAGGTCGTTCCCGTCGTCGTCGGCGATCCGGACCTCCACGCCGGGGATCGGCCGGCCGGTGGTGCGTGCCACGGTCTCTGCCGTATCGCCGAGTCGAGTGGTGGTCACCAGCGCGGTGGACTCGGTGAGCCCGTAGGCGCTCATGACGATGTCGAAGCCGAGTTCGGTCTTCATGGCGTGGATGAGCGTCTCGGGAATGGTGGTGCCGCCGGTCATGGACACGCGCAGCGAGGACACGTCCGTGTTGGGCCGGTCGGGATGGTCGACGAGGTCCTGGAAGATCGTGGGCGGCCCGAGCATGATGCTCACGCGTTCCCGCGCGATGACGTCCAGGGCTTCGCCGGCGTCGAAGACCCGCATCGGGACGACGGTGACGCCGTGGATGAAGGACGCAAGCCACCCGGCCTTGTAGCCGAAGCAGTGGAAGAACGGCGGGACGACGAGGAAGGTGTCCTTCGGCCCGAAGGTGTACTCCTCGGCCATCCAGCCATAGGCACGCAGCGATTGGCCGTGGGTGAGGGTGACGCCCTTGGGATGGCCCGTCGTTCCGGACGTGAAGATGATGTCGGCGACGCTGTCGGGTGTCGCCTGGTCGATGGCGTCGTGCGCCGTGCTGGTGTCGATTCCGTGCCCGCCGGCCAGGAAGTCCGGCCAGGACAGGTCGGCGGCGCCCTGCGGCCCGAGCACGGACACGGTCTTGCCGAGCGCGCGCAGGTCGGGGGCGTGCCTCTTCAATTCGGCGATGTAGTCGTTGCCGAGGAATGACGACGCGAAGACGGCGCGCGCCTGGCACTTGTCCAGGATGTACGCCTGTTCCTGCGCCTTGAACCGGGTGTTGAGCGGCACGACGATGCCGCCCGCGCCTTGGATGCCGAGTGCCGCGACGATCCACTCGGCGGAGTTCGGTGCGCACAGGCCGACCCGGTCCCCGGGCTGGATCCCGAGGGCGAGCGCGGCTTTGACGCTCCGGAGCATCTGCTGTTCCAGCTCCCGGAAGCTCCAGCGGGAGTTGCCGTCGACGAGGGCGGGAGCGTCGCCGAAGCGTGCGGCGGCCACCCGGACGACGTCGGGGATGCTCGCGTACTCGTGGTCGTATCGCATCGGGGAATCCATTCGGGGGCTCGGCGCGGGCCGGAGACGGCCTAGTCGCCGGACGGCAGGGCGAGGATGCGCTTGGCGATGATGTTGCGCTGGATCTGCGACGTACCGCCGTAGACGGACGCAGCCCGCGAGTAGAGGTACTCGGCGAAGACCTCGGCCTCGCCGTCGCCGTGCAGCGTCTCGGGGAACACGTCGAGTGCCGTCTGGTACAGCCGCTGTTCGGTACGGGTCATGAGCAGCTTGTCGACGGACGACTCGAAGCCCGCCTGCCCGCCGCCGAGGCGTTCGGCGATGCGGCGCCGCGTGTGGGCGACAAGGACCTCGTAGTCGACGACACACCGACCGACAGCCGAACGCAGGCCGTCCGGGAGGGCGGCCCCGCGTTCCCGGACGGCATCGCGGAGCCGGTCCACGAGCAGGCCGTACTTGGAGATGTGCCCGGTGTCGAGGGCGTTGCGCTCGTACGACACGGTGGTCATGGCGAGCGCCCAGCCGATCCCTTCATCCCCGATGCGTTCCGCATCCTCGATACGTACGTCGTCGAGGAACAGTTCGCAGAACTCGTCGTCGCCATTTGCCGCGCGAAGCGGACGCACGGTCACGCCGGGACGGTCGAGGGGAAGCGCGAACGCCGAGATCGTCTTGTGCGGGGCGCCGGCGCGGTCGGTGCGGGCGAGGAGGAGGCACAGGTTCGAGTACTGCGCGTAGCTCGTCCACAATTTCTGGCCGCGCACGACGTAGTGTCCGTCGCGGCGTTCGGCAAAGGTGGTCATTCCGGCGAGGTCGGATCCGGCGCCGGGCTCGCTGAAGCCCTGGCACCAGACGTCGTCGCCGGCGAGCATGCGCGGGACCAAGCGCCTGCGCTGCTCTTCGGAGCCGAAGCTCAGGAGCGCCTGGGCCAGGTACCCGATGCGCGGCACCCCGGGCGCCCCGCAGGCGCCGAGTTCGTCGCTGACCGCGACCTGGTGGAGCGTGGTGAGGCCGCGACCGCCGTATTCGGCGGGGACGTCGAGGCCGACCCACCCGCCCGAGTGCAGGAGCTTGTGCCAGCGGTGCAGGAACTCGGGCGTGGCTTCCTCGGCGCCACGCTCCGGCAGCGGGTGGTCGGCCAGCCAGGCGCGGAACTCGCCGCGCAGCCGTGCGAGGTCGGCCGGGTCGCCGAAGTCGAGGGGCATGTCGTTCATCGGTCGGCCTCCGGTGCGGCCAGGATGGTCAGCAGGTCCGCCGTCGTCGCGAGCAGCCCCGCGCCCGCGAGGACCTTGCGGAGGTACAAGTGGGCGGCGTGCTCCCAGGTCTGCGCGATGCCGCCGAAGACCTGCATCCCGGCGTAGACGACGTCTCGCGCGGAGGAGTTCGCTTCGGCCTTGGCGACCCGGGCCGCGGTGAGGGCCACCCGAGGGGATTCGTGGTCGAGGCACCAGGCGGCGTAGCGGGTGGCGCTGACGCAGGCTTCGACGAGGACTGCGGCATCCGCCAGCACGTGCTGGACGGATTGGAACGAGCCGATCGGCCGGCCGTACTGCCGCCGGTCGCCCGCGTAGTCGACGGCCTGGTCGAGGAACGAGGCTGCGGCACCGGTCAGTTCACCGCACACCATGACCAGGGCGAACGCCTGCCACCGGGCGTGCGCGTCCGTGTCGAGCCGCCCGAGGATGTGCGGCTCGGTGTCGTCAACTACGTGTCGGACCGGGCGGAGCAGGTCCGCGGATGGGGACTCCACCCCGAGCGCACCGACGGACACAGTCCCGTCCGCGGCAATGCACAGTGCGACGTCGGCACCCTCGCAGTCCCAAGCCGCGAACTCGTCTGTGTCCCCAGAGGGAAACCGCAGGTCGCGGGCGAACGCGACGGTCGGCTTGCCGCCCGGCACGGCGGAACTGCCGAGGAGGCGCAGCAGCTCGGGGGCCAGCAGCCCGGTACCGAGCAAGGAGGTGCACAGCGGCTGCTTGCCGTGTTCTTCGGCGAGCAGGGCGCAGTCCTGCACCGCCGCGGCCGGGGGCAGGCCGCGGCGGAGTTCGTCGAGCCCGAGTGCGTCGAGCGCCTTCTGCGCGTCGGCGCGATCCGCCGTCGCCACGTCGGCCGCGGCGACCCCGAAGCGTCCGGCGAAGGTCCGGAACATGTCCCGCACGAGCTGGAATTCGTCCGCGTCCACGGTCACCGTTCCGGGTCGGCGGCGGCACGCCGCTCGGCGCGGGCCGCCAGGTCGTCGATGATCCGGATGTGGTCGGGGCTCGTCATGGTGGCACGCTCGGCCATGAGCGCGGCTTCCATTCCGCCGCGCGAGACCTGTTCGGCCACTACGGCCAAAGCTGCCTTCGTGGCGCGCAGCGCCTCGGCCGGCTGCGCCGCGAGACGCTGTGCCAAGGCCAGCGCTTCCTTGGCCAGCTCGGCCGCCGGCACGACGCGGTTGGCCAGACCGAGTTCGACGGCTTTGGCGGCGGGGATGCGGTCGCCGGTGAAGAGGTATTCCTTGGCGCGCAGCAGGCTGGTGAGCAACGGCCAGAACGTCACTCCCCCATCGCCTGCGACCAGGCCGACCGAGACGTGGGGGTCGGCGAGGTAGGCGTCGTCGGCGACGAGGACGAGGTCGCAGCCGAGCGCCAAACTGCATCCCAGCCCGACCGCGGGGCCGTTCACGGCAGCGACGACTGGCAGCGGGAATCGCAGCATCGCGGTCTGGATCCGCCGGTCGAAGCGGATCGAGCGGTCCCGGATCTCCGCGTCATGGTGGTGCGCTTGGAGGTGGTCGAAATCGCCGCCCGCGCAGAACGCCCGGCCGGCGCCGGTGAGCACGACGGCCCGGGCCGTCGTGTCCTCGGCGAGTTCGTCCCAGACTTCGGCCAGACGGCGGTGGAGTTCGGCGGATACGCCGTTCAGCCGGTCCGGCCGGTTCAACGTGACGATGCGGACGTCGCCTTCGGCGGCCACGGTCAGCACCGGATTCTCCCCGCTCATGCCGGCTCCTCTCCCCTCCTGGAAGTGCTGTTGATGCTAAAGGTCAGACCGAAAATCGTCAATGACACTCCCGCATTTGGAGAATGTCATTTCCAGATGCGATGAGCAAGGCCGCGCGCGGCGATCCGTTCGCTGCGCGCGTGCGGTGCTTGGGGTTGTGCGGGACTCGCCGAGAATGCGCCGGGCACGTCGCCCACCGGGAACGGACCGAGCGTCACCACGGTCCACGCTCCCGGAACACGGCGCTTCTCACCGAAGCGGTCACCCGCCCACAGACCGGCGGGCGGTAGTTCCCGATAGCCGACACACCACACCTGCGTGGGGTCGAAGCCGCCGATAAGCGCCTGACCGCAGCGGAGGTGACGCGGCTGCGGCCTCACGCCTCCCGCGCGGCTCCCAGGTCCACACGGCCGCGTTGGTCCACGTCGGCCGCCGCGATCGAGAATCCGCACACGTGACGCGTCATGCGGCGGGATGCCGCGGCGCGGTCCCCGGCGCGGATGGCGTCGGCGATCTTCCCGTGCGCCCGCGCGGTCACCCGGCGGATGTCGGCGTCCATGAAGGGCTCGATGTCGGTGGCCGCGTAGATGGCCTCCGACAGGGCGCTCATGAATCCGATGAGAAGCTCGTTGCCGCTCGCGCGGGCTACCGCGGTGTGCCAGCGGACGTTGGCGCGCAGGAACCGCGGGATGTCGCCGTCCGCGGCGACCAGTTCGGCGTTCGCGTCGTCCAGTGCGGCGAGGTCGGCGTCCGTGCGGCGTTCCGCCGCCAATCCCGCGCAGGTCGGCTCGATGGCCTCACGGGTCTCGTGCAGGGCGGACAAACGGATCCGCTGACCGCGGATGACCAGGTGAACGGTGTTCGCCAACGACTCCCTGCCGGGGCGGTGGACGAAGGCCCCGCCTCCCCTGCCTGGGCGGATTTCCAGCAGGTTCTCGACTTCGAGGATCCGCAGGGCTTCGCGTACCGTGGCGCGGCTCAGCCCGGTCTGTTCCACGAGTTGGCGCTCCGGAGGCAAGGCCGTGCCTTCCCCGAACTCGCCCGAGAGAATGCGCTCGCGCACCTCGGCGGCCAGGACGTCCGACGCCTTGGGCACGGTGAGGGCCGCGAACGTCGGCGTCTGCTGCTGAGGCACGGCACGCTCCCCGGTCGACTGCTTTGGCTGAACCATTCGACCATTATCGGTCGGGCCTCTCCCGTATCCGGGGTCAGATCACCAGGCCGCCGTCGACCGGCAGGACCTGACCGGTCACGAAAGACGCCGCATCGGATGCCAGGAAGACGAATGCGCCCGCGACTTCGGACGGCTCGGCCCACCGGCCCAGCGGGATGCGGGCCAGCATCTGCGGCGCGAACTTCTCGTTCGTGCGGATCGTCGCGGTCATCGGTGTCGCGGCCAGCGGAGCCAGGGCGTTCACCAGGATCTGCCGTCGCGCGAGTTCGCGGGCAAGCGACTTGGTGAACCCGATGATGCCGGCCTTGGCGGCGGAGTAGTTCACCTGCCCGAGGGTGCCGGTGAGGCCCGCCGACGACGTCACATTGATGATGCGGCCGGTACCGTCCTCCGGAAGGTACGGCAGGACTGCTTGGGAGCAGCGGAACGTGCCGGTCACGTGGATGTCCAGCATCCGCGCGAAGGATTCCTCGGAGAGGTTCCCGAACATCGCCGGGTCGGTGGCACCCGCGTTGTTCACCAGGATGTGCAGGGTGCCGTCGGCCAGTACGGCGCCCTTGGCCGCGGCGGCGTCCACGGACGCCCGGTCGCGGACGTCCATCGCCGTGCTGTGCGCGACGCCTCCCCCGGCCCTGATCTTGGCGGCGACCGCCTCGGCGGCATCCGCATCGAGGTCGCCGACCAGCACCGCGGCGCCCGCGTCGGCCAGGGCGGCGGCGACCGCGGAGCCGATGCCGCCCGCGGCCCCGGTGACCAGCGCGGCGCGGCCGGTGAGATCGAAGAGGCCTTGGGTTGCCATCAGTAGCTCCTCGGGAGGCCCAGCACGTGCGAGCCCAGGTAGTTGAGAATCATTTCCTGGCTGATCGGCGCGATGCGCATCAGGCGCGTCTCGCGGAAGTAGCGGGCGACGTTGTACTCCTCGGCGTAGCCCATGCCGCCGTGCGTCTGCAGCGCCCGGTCCGCGGCGGCGAAGCCGGCGTCCGCGCACAGGTACTTCGCGGTGTTGGCCTCGCGGCCGCACGGCCGGCCGTTGTCGTACAGCCAGGTCGCCTTGCGCAGCACGAGTTCGGCGGCGTCGAGGCGGGCGAGCGCGTCGGCCAAGGGGAACTGGATGCCCTGGTTCATGCCGATCGGCCGGCCGAAGACCTCGCGCTCCTTGCCATAGGCGACGGCCTTCTCCAGCGCGACTCGGCCCAGGCCCAGCGCTTCGGCGGCGATGAGCATGCGCTCGGGGTTCAAACCGTCGAGAAGGTAGCGGAAGCCCTGCCCCTCTTCGCCGACGCGGTCCTCGACGGGGATGCGAAGGCCGTCGATGAACAGTTCGTTCGAACTGACCGCGTTCCGGCCCATCTTGTCGATGGGCCGGATGTCCACATGGCGGCGGTCGAGGTCGGTGAGGAAGAGCGTCATGCCGTCGGTCTTCTTGGCGACCTCGTCGGCCTTGGTGGTACGGGTGAGGAGGAGGATCTTCTCCGACTCCAAGGCCTTGGAGATCCACACCTTGCGGCCGTTGACGATGTAGTGGTCGCCTTCGCGCCGGGCGAAGGTGGTGATCTGCGTGGTGTCCAGGCCGGCACCCGGTTCGGTCACCCCGAAGCACACGTGGAGTTCCCCGGTCGCGATGTGCGGGAGGGTCCGCCGCTTGAGGTCCTCCGAGCCGTGCACCACGACCGGGTGCATGCCGAAGATCGACAGATGGATGGCGCTCGCCGCGTTCATGCCGCCGCCGGAGCGCGCGACTTCCTCGAGCAGGAGCGTCGCCTCGGTGATGCCGAGGCCGTGGCCGCCGTACTCCTCCGGCATGGTGATGCCGAGCCAGCCGCCTTGCGCGATCGCGTCGTAGAACTCCAGCGGGAACTCGTGCTTCCGGTCCTTCTCCATCCAGTACCGGTCGTCGAACCTGCGCATCAGCTCGGCCACCGTCTTGCGGATGGTCTTCTGATCCTCGGTCAGCTCGAAGTCCACGCCCGGACACCTCCCGCAACAGCTCATCACTCGATTGAATGATCAGAACTTATTAAAGGTCAGACCGAAACTTCAACCCCGAGCGGTGCCTCGGTCGCCGCGACCACCTGCTCCACGGAGACACCCGGAGCGGTCTCCACGAGGACGAGGCCCTCGGGGGTGACATCGATGACGGCCAGGTCGGTGATCACCCGGTGCACGACGCCCAGGCCGGTGAGCGGAAGGCTGCACCGGCGCACCAGTTTCGGCGCCCCGTCGCGTGTGGTGTGCTCCATGAGGACGATGACTCGCCGGACGCCGTGCACCAGGTCCATGGCCCCGCCCATGCCCTTGACCATGCGGCCGGGCACCGTCCAGTTCGCCAGATCGCCGGTCGCCGACACCTGCATGCCGCCCAGGACGGCGGCGTCGATGTGCCCGCCGCGGATCATCGCGAAGGACATCGCCGAGTCGAAGAACGACGCTCCGGCGCGCGTCGTCACCGTCTCCTTGCCGGCGTTGATCAGATCGGGGTCGACAGAGGAGGCATCCGGATAGGGGCCGACCCCGAGGATGCCGTTCTCGCTTTGCAGGATCACGTCGACACCGGGCGGCAGGTGGTCGGGGATGAGCGTGGGCAGGCCTATCCCGAGGTTGACGTAACTGCCCGGGACCAGCTCGCGCGCGGCGCGGGCCGCCATCTCTTCGCGGGTGAGTGCCATGTCAGTTCCCTGCCTCGGCCGTGGTGACGGGTGCGATGGTGCGCTTCTCGATGCGCTTGAGTGCCGGATCCGCCACCTGGACGACCCGCTGTACGAAAGCACCGGGGAGATGGATGGCGTCCGGGTCCAGCTCGCCCGCGGGAACCAGGCGTTCGACTTCCGCGATGGCGACCCGCCCGGCCGCCGCGGCAAGCGGATTGAAGTTGCGCGCCGACGAATGGAACACCAAGTTGCCGTGCGTGTCGCCCACCGCCGCCCGGACGAGGGCGAAGTCGGCGGTGACGGATTCTTCGAGCACGTACGCGGCGCCGCCGAACATCCGGGTCTCACGGGCAGGCGAGGCGACGGCGACCGTGCCGTCGGCGGCGTAGCGCCACGGGAGCCCGCCCTCGGCGACCGCCGTTCCCACACCGGCCGGCGTATAGAACGCGGGGATGCCCGCGCCCCCGGCACGCAGGCGTTCGGCGAGCGTGCCCTGCGGCACGAGTTCGACTTCGAGTTCACCGGCGAGGTATTGGCGCGCGAACTCCTTGTTCTCGCCGACATAGCTCGACGTCATGCGGGCGATCCGCTTGGCGGCGAGCAAAACGCCCAGGCCGCCGTCGTCGACGCCGCAATTGTTCGAGATCACCCGCAGTCCGCCGACGCCGGCCGCGAGGAGCGCCTGGATCAGGTCGTGCGGGATGCCGCACAACCCGAAACCGCCGACCGCGGCCGTCGCGCCGTCCGGGATGTCGGCCACGGCCGCAGCCGCGGAAGTCCATGTCTTGTCCATAGTCGGGCGACATTAGGCACGCACATAGCGATCACATATGGGTACGGCTCCCACAACCACGGCGCGGGCGATGGCGGATTCCCCCATCGCGGCCGGCACCGCGTGGCCGTAGCCTGACCGGGCCGGGGCGGCGGCGTTGGCGGGCCGGGACTTCCGAGCCGCCGCGGGTGTCGCCTGTCGCCCCGTGCATAATCCCCGGGTGGACGCAGTCGAAGCGGTTGCCACCGTGCGCGAGTTTATGGACCTGCTGCTGCGCGAAGCCGGGGCAGCCGACTTCGACGCGCCGGTCGCGGACGCGCGAGAGGCCGGTCTCGGTCCCGCTCTCCTCGAGGAGATCGAGGCCACGCGTGCGGCGGCACTTCGCCTGCGCGACGTGCTCCTCGAACGCCGACGCCGCGAGGCCGAGTCCGCGGCGCTCAACGAAACCGCAGGCGACCTCGCGGCACTGCGCGATGTCGACGCCGTTCTCCGGGCCATCGTGCACCGGGCACGCTCCCTGCTGGGCTCGGACACCGCCTATCTCTCGCTGCATGACGCGATCGCCGGCGACACGTACCTGCGGGTCACATCGGGCTCGGTGTCACCGCGCTTCCAACGGCTGCGCATGGCCGTGGGCGAAGGCATCGGAGGACTGGTCGCGGTACGAGGCGTGCCCTTCGTGACCGCGGACTACTTCGCGGACGACAGCTTCCGGCACACGCCGTCCCTGGACGCCGGGGTTCGCGACGAGGGTCTGGTGGCCATGCTCGCCGTGCCGCTGGTCGTCGGCGACACGGTGATCGGCGTCCTGTGGGCGTCCGACCGCCGGGCCCGGCGTTTCGGTCCGGCCGAGGTCGCTCTCCTCGCCTCGCTCGCCGCCCATGCGGCAGTGGCGTTGGACAACGCCCGTCTCCTCGCCGAGACACGGGCCGCGGTCGCGGATCTGGCCGCGGCGAATGCCCGGGAGCGTGCGCACACCGCGTCGGTGGAACGCGCTGCCGCCGCACACGACCGGCTCACGGAGCTGGTGCTCGCGGGGGCCGGGGTCGACGAGGTGGTGGCCGCTGTCGACGAGCTGGTCGACGGGGACGTGTCGCTGCTGCTGCACGAAATGCCGCACGACCCGCACCTGCGTCCTGATGCCGCCGAAAGCCCCCGAGGCGACGAACCGACAGAAGACGACGGCGACTTCGCCCGTGCCCACCGGGAAGCCCTGACCACGGGACGGGCGACCCGCGCCGGCTCCGTCGAGGTGGCGCCGGTGGCGGCCGGGACCGAGAGGCTCGGCGTCTTGGTCCGGCGGGGCAGCAGTCGCGATGCGGACCTGGCACTTTCGGACACCCGGATCCTCGAGCGGGCGGCGATGATCGTCTCGTTGCTGCTCCTGTTCCGGCGTTCGATCGCCGAGACCGAGCACCGGCTGGCGGACGAACTCGTCCGGGAACTGCTCGGGGACAGCCCGCGCACCGACGAAGCGCTCGCGGAACGCGCCGCCCGGTTGGGGGCCGATCTGGCGCGGCCGCACGTCGCTGTCGTCGTGGACGCGCCGAGTGCGGACCGGAACCGGTTGGCGTCCGCCGCCGCCCATCTGGCGGCGACCGCCGAGGGGCTGGCCGGCGAGGTCGATGCACGCACCGTCCTGCTGCTGCCCGGAAGCAATCCGTCGGCGGCTGCCCGGCGTGCGGCAACCGACATAGGCGCGGCGTTGGGCCATCCCGCGACGGCGGGAGCGGCGGGTCCGGCCCTCGGCCGGAAGTCCTTGGCCGCGGCACACGCCGAAGCCGCCGGGTGCGCGACGGCCTTGGCCGCGCTGGGTCGCCGCGGCGAAGGCGCGGCCATGGGCGAACTCGGTTTCCTGGGAGTCCTCTTGGCGGACGCGAAGGACATCTCCGGATTCGTCCGCAGGACGCTGGGGCCGCTACTCGACTACGACCGCGTCCGAGGCTCGGAACTCACCCGGACGGCGTCGGCGTACTTCGACACGGGACGCAGCCTGACCAAGACCCGGGACACCTTGCACGTGCACATCAACACGGTGACCCAACGCCTCGACCGTATTGCGTCGCTGCTCGGCGCGGACTGGCGGGAGCCGCACCGGGAACTCCAGATCCGCCTGGCCCTGCACTTGCGCTCCCTGTTGCCGGCCTGACCTGCGGCGACGGCTGCCGCGGCCACATCGTCGCCGGACGGTCGCCGGCCCCGCACGACGCACCGGGCGAGCGGTGCGCGATGCGGCGGTGCGGGGCGGGCCTGTGTCACCTCCACTGCCGAGAGCCTGCTTCTCAGAAGCGCTATATGACGCTTCAAATTCCGGAAGGTACTCTCTCGATCCGCATCGCACCAGACCTTGTTACCGGCGAGTTCGCCACGGTATACATCTGGCGGCGCACAGCCTCCGGCGCTCCGTCACCAGCGGGACGGGCCGCCGAGCGACTACGAAGCTGTCCCGCCTTCCTGGGCGTCGTGGGGCTCCCCGGCGCTCCTCCCTCACCTGCTTCTCGCGGCCCACCTGTGCACGACACGCGTGCAACTACCGCACCCGTGACCTGTGTTGGAAGGGAATTCCGCATGTCTTCGTCCGCTTCGGCCCGCCGGATCCACCGGCGCCTGATGCGCTCCTCGCTCGCCGCCGCCCTGCTCGCGCTCGCCGTCCCGGTGCTGGTGGCACCCGGCTCCACGGCCTCCGCCGCGTCGGCCGTCAACCGCTACGTCGCCCTCGGCGACTCGTACGCCGCGGGGATCGGCATCCCCAACGACAAAGGCGCGCCTGCCGGTTGCGACCGGTCCGACCACAATTACGCGACGTTGACCGGCCAGGCCCTCGCCGTCCCGCAGGTCGTCGACGTCACCTGCGGAGGCGCGACCACCGTCGAGATGACCCAGCCGCAGACGGTCTCCGGCGGGACGAACCCGCCGCAGCTCGACGCCCTCACCGCCGACACCGACCTGGTGACGCTGCAGATCGGCGGCAACGACATCGGGTTCGGGAACATCCTCCAGAGCTGCATCGGCGCGAGCCTGACCAACCCGTTCGGCTCGCCTTGCCGCGACCAGTACACCGCCGGCGGCACCGACCAGCTCGCCCAGCGCATCGCCGCCACGGCACCGAAGATCGCGGCGGCCGTGCAGGCGATCCGCGAACGCGCCCCGCACGCCAAGGTGCTCGTCCTCGGCTACCCCGCGATCCTGCCCGACGCCGGCTGGGGATGCTGGCCGTCCGTGCCGATCGCCTTTGGCGACACCCCGTACCTGCGCGACAAGCAGAAGGCGCTCAACAGCATGATCGCCCAGAACGCCAAGGCCCAAGGCGCCACCTACGTCGACGTCTACAAGCCCAGCATCGGCCACGACGCCTGCCAGGGGAACGGGCGCTGGGTCGAGGGCCTCAACCAGCAGACCCCGTTCCACCCCAACGCGACCGGCCACCAGGGGATGGCCGCCGCCATCAAGTCGTCGCTGTCCTGACCCACCCGAGCCGGCGGCGGCCCGCCTCTCCGGGCCGCCGCCGCGCTACCCCGAGATCCGCCCGGCACCAGGCGTCAAGGCACGTGCCCGCGGTGGTTCGACGGCAATTCGGGGGTCATGCCTTGTGGGCGACCGGGGGCCGGAGATAGCGTGCGCGGCGAGATAATACGCATTAGTTCCGACTCGCTTGGACGGCCGAAGCGATGGTTGGAGCGACACATCCCCGGAGGACTCAACCATGATTCCCGAGCAGCTCAAACAGCGCATGCTGGCAGGGATGAACGCGCAGATGACGATGCGCGCCACGCAGTTCGAACAGCTGCCTCCGCCGCCGGGGCAGGTGGTGTTCTTCGGCGACAGCATCACCGAGGGCGGGCTGTGGCACGAGTGGTTCCCAGGCCTCCCGTTGGTGAACCGGGGCATCGGCGGGAACACCGTCGACGACCTGATCGCGCGCGTGGACACGGCGATCGCCGATCCGGCGGCGGTCTTCGTGCTCGTCGGAACCAACGACCTCGACACCAGCAGTGTCATGGAACTCGTGTTTCCCCGCGGCCCGCTGCTGACGGTGGACGAGATCGCGGCACGTATGCGCATCCTGGTCGCAGCCATTCGCGAACGCGCGCCGCAGGCACCCCTGTTCGTCCAGAGCGTGATGCCTCGCCAGGCGGAGCTGGCGGAGATGCTCGGGAAGCTCAACACCCACTATCGCCACATCGCACAGGGCTCGGGGGCAACGTACCTCGACCTGTGGCCGGCGCTCGCTGACGAATCGGGCGGCCTGCGGCCCGACTACACGCTCGACAACCTGCATCTGACCGGCCTCGGGTATGCGGCGTGGGTGGAGGTGCTGGCACCCCACGTCGCCGCTCTCGACCTCGCGCGCCCGTCCGACTCGATCAGGCACTGACTCGGGGCATCCGCAGGATCAGGCGAACTCGTATTCGTCGACGCCGTCCGCGTCGTAGCGCCGCAGGACGCCGCGGTCGGCGAGCAAGGCCAGCTGCGCCGCGGTTTCGCGTACAGCCAACGCTTGGACGACCGGGGCGAGTTCGCCGAGGCTTCGGCCGCGGCGCGCCCAGGGCGTCGCGGCGGCCACCGCGAACGCGGTGCGGCGGCCCGCGCGCACGTGGGCGATGGCGGCGTCCAGGCGTCGGCCGTGGTAGTCGAGCAGCTCGTCCACGCGGCGATGCGTGCTCTCCACCACGGGGCCGTGGGCGGGCAGCAGCAGAGTGTCCGACATGCCACGGACCAGCTCCAGCGAAGCGAGGAAATCCCGCAACGGCACTGCCGTGCACAGCGGTTCCGCGTCGAGCGCGGGCACGATGTGCGGAAGTACGTGGTCGCCGGCGAAAAGGAGGCCCGCTGCGGCGTCGCGGAACACGATATGGCCGCGGGTATGGCCCGGGGTCGCGAAGACATCGAGTTTCCGCGCGGCCAAACCCACCTTCTCGCCGTGGTCGAGCCATTCGTCCGGCATGCCTGTCGGAAGGTCCGCAGGCGGACGGGCGCCCAGGGATTCCGCCAGCACGTCCGCCAGTTTGTCCGCGCCACAGCGGCGCAGGACCGCGATGGCTTCGACGACTTCGCCGTCCGCGGACCGGTGCGCGGCGACCGCGGCGCGCTCGCCGCGCCCCAGGCGGACTTGGGCCCCGAAGCGCCGACGCAAGTCGAGCGCCTGGGTGTAATGGTCTTTGTGGGCGTGCGTGACGAGTATGGAGGCCACGTCGTCCAGGGTGTAGCCGAGCGTGCGGAGCGCCGCGCCGAGAGCCTGTTCGGTGGCAGGCTGCGCCCAGCCCGGGTCGATGAGCACCGGCCCGCCCTGATCGTCGATCAGGTAGGCGTTGACCGCACCGATTCCGGCGGCCGGCACGGGCAACGGGATCCGGTGGACGCCGGGCCGGACCGGCCAGGCACCGGGTTCCGTCCAACCGCCCCGCCCGTCCGCGGCGGTCGGCTCAGACACCCGCGAGCGTCCGGACCGCGCCGAGGCTGTGGAAGACCTCGGCTTCCGGGGCAAGGCCAGGGGGCTGCGAAGCGGCCATGAGCGCCTGGGTCTTGAAGGCTCGCGCCGCGGCGCTCGGCCGGTAGCGCGACGCTGTGCGGTCCGATCGGCTGCCAGGATCGCCGTGTCCCCACAGACGCACCTCGGCGGGGCTGCCGTCTGCTGTCACATGCAGGCGGTCGCGTATCTGCCGATGCGCGTGGTACAGGTCGGCGGCGACGGCAATCGCGTGCGGTCGTGGGCCGCGCAGTGGCGAGGCCAAGGCCGACTCCAGGTCCAGCGCGACTGCGCCCAGCACCTGCAAGGGGCGCTGGTCACCGGGCTCGGCGACCAGGACGAGCACGTGCCAGCCGGCGATCATCCGGTCGAAGATCAGACCGCCGGCCGCCTGGACGACATCCCCCACCGTGGGGGCGGCGAGCACCAGCCGGTGCCGCAGACGAGCACCCGACAGCGGTGCGGCCGCGGCGGCGATCCAGCCGTCCCGAGGAACATCGCGTCCGGCGGAGTCGTGGGGGCGAGGAGCCATGCTGTCTCCCATTCCATGGCGAAAGGCGGCGGTTCCTCCGACGCCAGGTACGTGCCGCCGGAGCCCTCGAACCAACTTACTGAACGTAAATTAGGTCACTTTCGCGCGTGTGACAAGGTTCATGCGGCGGAAACAAATCGCCGCTCCGGGGGGCGGGAGAGGGCACCGCGGCCAGGCGGCGGGTCCTGGGACGGGGCGGCAGCAGGCTCTCGCCCACCGCCGCCCGGCCCAACGCATCGCCTCGCTACTGCAGCTTCTTCTTCATCTCGTCCAACCGCGCGAGGATCGGATAGCCGGCGACACTGAGCGCGTTGCCGTGGCCGGTCTGGTGGATGTCGAAGGCGGACTGGATCGCGGCGTGGAACCCCTGCACATCGAGCGTCTGGTTCACCGCGCGCTTCGCCTGGCGGAGCGCGAAGGGGTGCATCTTGGCGATCTGCGCGGCGAGCGCGCGCGTTTCGGTGTCGAGTTCGGCGCGCGGCACGACCTTGTTCACCATGCCGGTCTTCTCGGCCTCCTCCGCGGTCAGCGGACGGCCGGTGAACAGGATCTCCTTCGCCTTTCGGGCACCCAACTCCCAGGTGTGCCCGTGGTATTCGACACCACCGATGCCCATGGTCGCGACCGGGTCGGAGAACAGGGCATCTTCCGCGGCCACGATCAGGTCGCACGGCCAGCAGAGCATGAGCCCGCCCGCGATGCAGCGGCCCTGCACGGCCGCTATCGAAGGCTTGGGCGTGTTGCGCCAGCGCAGTGTGTAGTCGAGATAGCGGCGGCTCTCGGCACGGTAGATCCATTCCAGGGTGATCTCGTCCGGAGAAGGCCAGCGGTCGTTGAGGTCGTGGCCCGCGGAGAAGTGCTTGCCTTCGGCGCGCAGGACGATGACCGACACCTCGTCGTCCTCGGCCGCCTTGGTCCAGGCGGCATCGAGTTCGTCCAGCAGCGCCATGTTCTGGGCGTTGGCGACCTCGGGGCGGTTGAGGGTGATGGTCGCGATCTTGTCGGCGGCCTCGTACAGGACGTTCACGTCGGGACTCCTCAGCTGCGGGGCAGTCCGAGCACACGCTCGGCGATGATGGTGCGTTGGATCTCGGAGGTGCCGCCGGCAATCGTGCCGGCGAAGCTGCGTGCGAAGCGTTCGAACCAGCCCGACACGAAGTGCTCGTTGTTCATGTGCGCATAGGGCCCGCTCATGCTCGGACATGCAAGCGCCTCGGGGCCGGACGCGTGGAGCGCCGCCTCGCACGCGGACTGCACCGCCTCCGACCCGAGGAGCTTGAGGACGGAGAGCGCGGCGACGTCTTCCTCGCCGCGGGCGGCGCGGGCCAGGGCCGCGGAGCCGAGCAGCCGCAGCGCCTGGGCGTCCATGGCGAGGGTGGCGTAGCGGTCCTTGTCGAGCGGGGTCCGGGGGCGGAAGTCGCGAACGAGTTCTTCGAGGCGCTCGGCGAAGCTGAGCCACAGCAGGGTGCGTTCGTGACCGAGCGAGCCGGTGGCCACCCGCCACCCCTGGTGGATTTCGCCGACCAGGTTCTCGGCGGGCACACGGACGTCTTCGAAGAAGACCTCGTTGAAGTCCAGGTCGTCGGGCGACACGATCGAGCCGAACGGGCGGCGGGTGACACCGGGGGTGTCCGTGGGGATCAGCAGCACGCTGATGCCGCGGTGCTTGGGAGCGTCCGGGTCGGTGCGCACGAACGTGAGGATGACGTCGGCGTCATGGGCACCGGATGTCCACACCTTTTGCCCGTTGACCACGAAGTGGTCGCCGTCACGTGTCGCGCGGGTCCGGAGGGACGCGAGGTCGGAGCCCGCACCGGGTTCGCTCATGCCCAGCGCGGCCGTGATGTCGGCGCGCAGGATGGGCACGGCCCATCGGTGCTTCTGTTCGTCGGTGCCGAAGGAAAGGATGGACGCGGCAATGATCCCGAGGCCCTGCGGGTTGAAGCTGTGGTAGATGTCGCGGCGGGACAGCTCCGCCAAGTGCACGTACTGCTGGAGGATCCCGGCGTTGCGGCCGCCGAACTCCGGCGGGTTGCCGGGGAGCAGCCACCCTTCGTCGAACAGCAGCCGCTGCCACCGGCGTGCCCACGCGGGAACGTGGGCACTGGAGCGGGCGCGTTCGGCGGCCTCGGCCTCGGACGGCAGGTGCGCGTCGAGGAACGCCGCGAACTCCGCGCGGAAGTCCTCGACTTCGGCATCAAACGTGAGCTGCACGGTACTCCTCGGCGATCAGGGCCCGGTGCTCCGCGGCGCCGCCCAGGAGCAGCTCGCCGGCCTTGGCCCGCTTGAGTGCGAATTGGAGGTCGTTCTCCCAGGTGAAGCCCATGGCGCCGAAGAGTTGCACCCCGTGCCGGAAGACCAGCGCTTGGCATTCCCCTGCCGCGGCCTTGGCCATCGAGGCGGCCAAGCGGCGGTCGGGGGTGTCCTCGGCGATGGCGAGGGCGGCGTAGTAGGCGAGGGCACGGGCCCGTTCGATGGCCACGTGCATGTCGGCGGCTTTGTGCTGGACGGCCTGGAACGAGCCGATGGGCGCGCCGAACTGGGTTCGTGCGGTCGCGTGCTCCAAGACCATGTCCAGCACGCGGCGGCAGGCACCGACCATGGTGAGCGCGACGCCGAGCAAGGCGCGGTGGCGGGCCTTCTCCGGGTCCGCTCCGGTGCGGGCGTCGTCGGACACGGGCACCGCGTCGAAGCACACGTCCGCGACGTGCAGCACAGGGTCGAAGACCGGGACGCGCCGTGCGGTCACCCGCGCGGAAGGGACGACGAAGACGCCCGCGCCGGTGACCGCGGCCACCAGCTCGGCGCGGTCGCCGTCCAGGACATGCCTGGCGGTGCCGTCGAGAATCCAGCCGTCGCCGGCGCGCCGAGCGGTGATGCCGTCGTAGGCCGCCGCTCCACCCGCGCCCGGCACGGTCGGACCGCTCGCCAGCGGAGCGAACTGGGTCATCGTGGCGAGGAACGGCGTGGGGTCCGCGGCCCGACCCAGCTCCTCCAGCACGATCCCGAGTTCCACCGAGTCCGCCGGGTCCGTCAGCTCCAGCCAGCCGAGGTCCGCGTACGTCTTCCATGCCGTACCGGGATCCGCGCCCCTGTCGACGACGCCGCGCACCAGCGAAGGCGGGCACTCCTTGGCCACGACGGCACGGACGGTCTCCTGCCACAACCGCTGGTCGGAGTCGAATTCAAAGAGCATCCGGGCCTCCGGCGCTCTGTTCGCAAGCCACGAACGGCCTCCTGGTCGGGCGAGTCGGGGTTTCGGTCCAAGCCGTGCGAGAATAGCATTCTCGCTCTTTGAGAGTAAGAGTCTCAGGATCTACGTCACATGCACTCAGAGATCGAAATGCCGCACCGTTATCGTCAGGTAAGGTTCCGAATATGCCGCAGAAGACGAATGCGTCCCCGAGCGCCGCGAACGACGAGCCCGCCTGGAAGCAACGCGCCGTCGAGCGGTCGACCAAGACCGCGAGGCTCCGCGCCGAGCAGCGCGTCGAACGCTTCCTCGATGCGGCGCAGGCGATCATCACCGAGAAGGGCACCACCGACTTCACCGTCCAGGAAGTCGTGGACCGCTCGCGCCAGTCGCTGCGCAGCTTCTACCAGCACTTCGACGGCAAGCACGAGTTGCTGCTCGCCCTGTTCGAGGACGCACTGCGACGTTCGGCCGACCAGATCCGCGCCGCCACCGAGGCGCACGGCACCCCCTTGGAACGCCTCAAGGTCGCGGTCCAGCTGCTCTTCGAACTCTGCCGCCCGGACCCGGCAGCACAGCGCCCCCTCTTCACGGACTTCGCACCCCAGCTCCTGCTGCGCCACCCCAACGAGGTGCGCGTCGCCCACGCCCCGCTGCTGACACTGTTCGCCGAGCTGATGACCGACGCGGCCGACGCCGGCGAGCTTCGTTCCGGTGTCAAGCCGCGCCGCGCGGCCGCACTGACGATGCAGACCGTCATGTTCACCGCCCAGTCCGCGGCCGCACCCGACGACGAGAGCGCGCACCCGATCACCGCGGACGAGATCTGGGAGTTCTGTGCGCGGGGATTCTCCGGCAATTAGTTGAGAATCTGATTCTCCGAGCGAGAGAACATGCCTACACTCGTAGGCATGTCTCTTCGCGATCCCTGGAGCGACCTGCTCGCCTGCCTCAACCTGGCTCCCGCCGCGCCCGCCGGCCCAACCGACGGCCGGGCCGTATGGACCGGTGTCAACCAACAACTGGGCTACCACCGGCTCTTCGGTGGTCAGTTGCTCGCCCAAACGGTCCGGGCCGCCGGGCTCACCGTCCCCGGCAAGTCCGTCAAGTCGCTGCATGTGCTGTTCGCCCGCCCCGGCGACACCGCCGAACCGGTCCGGTACGAGGTCGAACGCCACCACGAAGGAAGCACGTTCGCCTCTGTGTCCGTGACCGCCCGCCAATCGCACGGCGCGGTCGCCACCGCCACGGTCTCCCTCCACGTCCCGGAAGCCGGTCCGGACCGTCAGAGCACCGATCCGGTGCCCGCCGTCCCGGGGCCGGAACGGCGCGTCGAGTTGGAGCCGATCCCTTGGGAGACCCGTTCCACACTCGACCTCGACACCGTCAAAACCGAGGAGCCCGAGTACGCGTTCTGGATGCGCACTCCCCCTGCCGATCCGGCGCTGGCTCAGGCGCTGACCGCGTACGCCACCGATCTGACCCCCATAGGCACCGCACTGCGCCCGTTCGAGGCGGTCACACAGCACGACGCCGGAACCGTCTTCACCTCGGCGGTCACCGCACACAGCGTGTGGTTCCACCGAGCGTTCCGCACCGACGATGCTTGGCTGTTCGTTCGGCAGCACAGCCCGCTGGTCGCGCACGGCCGCTGCTTCGGCCGCGGCGACGTGCTGGCCGAAGACGGGTCACTGGTCGCCTCTTTCGCCCAGGAAGCCCTGCTCCGCTTCACCGCCTGACAGCAGCACATCGGCTGCCGTGTACACGTCCACCGCCCCGCTCGCCACACTCTCCGCGAGTGCGGCGAGCCCGGGGCGGTCGCGCAGGCGGGTCTGGGCGAGGGACAGGATCTGCGTCCGGGCGCGCGCGGTGCGCCGTTCCGGCACGTCCGTGACGTGGTGGGCGTCGATGGCTGCGACGAGAGCCGGGATGCCTTCGGCCCGTGCGGCGACCAGGGTGAGGATCGGCACGTCGAGTTCCATGTGCAAGTCGCGCACGGTCCGGTCCGCACCGTCGCGGTCGGCCTTATTGACCGCGACGATGTCGGCTACCTCCAGCAGGCCCGCCTTGGCCGCCTGCACGGCATCGCCCGCGCCGGGGGTCAGGACGACCACAGTCGTGTCCGCGACGGCCGCGATCTCGATCTCGGACTGCCCCACCCCGACGGTCTCGAGCAGGACGACGTCGAACCCGAGGGCTGCCAGCAGGCGAACAGCCGCCGGAACCGCCGCGGACAGGCCGCCGAGATGGCCGCGGGCCGCAACCGAGCGGATCAGCACACCGGGATCGTTGGTGTGCGCCGCCATGCGGATGCGGTCGCCGAGCAGCGCTCCGCCGCTGAACGGCGACGAGGGATCGACGGCCAGCACGGCGACCCGCACGCCGGTCGCCCGGTAGGCGCCTACCAGTGCCGCTGCCGTCGTGGACTTGCCCGCCCCGGGCGGCCCGGTCAGTCCCACCACGCGGGCTCGTACCCCGGGGTCCAGCAGCACGAGCACGTCGTCGCGCCGGCGGCCTTCGACCAGGCTCAGCAACCGCCCGGCGGCGCGCGGGGATCCCCCGCGCGCCGCCGCGAGCAGACCGGCGATGTCCGTGGTCAAGGCGCCGCCACTTCGATCACCGTCGCCGAGCCCATGCCGCCCCCGGCGCACATCGCCGCCACTCCGATCCCGCCGCCGCGCCTGCGGAGTTCGTGGACGAGCGTGACGAGCATGCGGGCACCGGACGCGGCGACCGGATGTCCCAGCGAGCACCCGCTGCCGCTGACGTTGACGCGGTCCGGGTCCAGGTCGAGGGCGGCGACCGCGGCGACCGCGACCGAAGCGAACGCCTCGTTGATCTCGAACAGGTCGACGTCCCGGACCGAGAGGCCGGCACGGGACAAGGCTTTCCGGATGGCCGGGCTCGGTGCGAGCCCGGTCTCCGCCGGGTTCACGCCGACGGACGCCCACGAGCGGACGACCGCCAGTGCCGGCAGACCGAGAGCGTCGCTCGCCACCGCGAGAACAGCCGCGGCGTCGTTGGCGCCGGAGGCGTTGCCCGCGGTGATGCTGAACCCCTCAATCTCGGGGTGCAGCGGCTTCAGGGCCGCGAGCTTCTCCAGGCTCGTGTCGCGGCGCGGGTGCTCGTCGACCGAGAACACGCCATGGGGCGTTTTGATCGGCACGATCTCGTCGCGCAACCGGCCTTCGTCGATGGCCCTCACGGCGTTCCGGTGCGAGCGGAGCGCCCAGGCATCCTGGTCGGCGCGGTTGATGCCGGCCTTGACGGCGGTGTTCCAGCCGACTGTGATGCTCGTGTCCAGCCCCGGGGCGTCGGCCTGGTCGGGGTGGGTCGGCGATGTCCACGGATCGACCCATTCGCCGTCCCGCAAGACCCGGGAGCGCGGCGAGGTCGACGCCGAGTTGACGCCGCCGGCCAGGACCAGGCGGTCCATGCCCGCCCGGATGCCGGCCGCGGCGATCTGCACCGCCGAGAGGCCGGCGGCGCAATGCCGGTTGTCGGCGAGCCCGGGGACTGCGGTGAGTCCCGCACTCAGCGCGGCGTGCCGGGCGATCACCCCTCCTCCGTAGAGGCCTTCGCCGAGGACGACGTCGTCGACCAAGGCGGTGTCGACGCGCTCGGCCGCGGCGGCCAGCACATGGCGGGCGAGTTCGAACGCGTCGGTGTCGCGGAGCGTCCCCTTGAACGCGGTTCCTATCGGCGTGCGGAGCGCTTCGACGATGACGGCTTCAGGCATGGGCGTCCTCCAAGTCGGTCTGCAGGGCCCGGCGCAGGAGCTTGCCGGTGTCGGTCTTGGGCAGTTCGGGGCGGAACACGATCCGGTCGGGGGTCTTCGACGAGCGCAGCCGGTCCCTGACCCAGGAGCGGATTTCTTCCGCGTCGCCGTCGCCGACGACTACGGCGACCAGGCGCTGGCCCCATTCGGGGTCGGGCACGCCGATCACGGCGGCCTCCCGGACTCCCGGGTGGCCGAGCAGGACGTCCTCGATCTCGGCGGGCGCGATGTTCTCGCCGCCGCGGATGATGGTGTCGTCGGCGCGGCCATCGATGAACAGATAGCCGTCCGCGTCCAGGCGGCCGAGGTCGCGGGTGGGGAACCAGCCTTCGCCGTCGAGGGCACTGCGCCCGCCGTACTCGCCGGAGATCTGGTCCCCGCGCACGAAGACGAGGCCCGTCTCGCCGGGCGGCGCGGGCGTGCCTTCCGGAGTGCGGATGAGGAATTCGATGCCGGGAAGGGGTCGGCCCACCGAGCCGAGCCGGTCGCGAACCGCGGGGTCGTCGGACGTGAACGCGGCGCGGTGGTCGTCGGGGCCGAGGACGGCGACCGAGGACGCCGTTTCGGTGAGGCCGTAGGCGTTGACGAAGCCCGTGTGCGGGAAGAGCGCCAGCGCCTTCTCCAGCACGGGGCGGGGTGTGCGGGAACCCCCGTAGGCGAGGCTGCGAAGGGTGGGTGCGTCCGCTTCGTCGCCGGGTACCGCCGCGACGATGCGAGCCAGCATCGTCGGGACGACCAAGGCGTGGGACACCTGCTCGTGGCGGACGGTCGCCAGCCATTCGTCGGGGTCGAATGCGGGCAGGTACACGATCCGTCGGCCCGTGTAGAGGTTGGACAGCACGTTGGTCAGGCCGGCGATGTGGTACGGCGGAACGGCCACGAGCGCGGCCTCGTCGGAGTCCGCTGCGGCGAACTCCAGGGTGTTGAACAGGTAGGCGAGCAGGTGCCGGTGCCGCAGCAGGGCCGCCTTCGGTGCTGCGGTCGTCCCGCTGGTGTACAGGATGACCGCGACGGCGTCCTGATCCGACGGGGCTTCGGCCTCATCGGCCTCCTCGGAGGCCGACGGGTCGAGGAGGCCGTCCAGGTCTTCCGGCCGGAGCACCAGTGCGCCCGGATGCCGCTCCTCCAACGCCGTCAACTGGTCTTCGCCGAGGCGGTAGTTGAGCGGCACGAACGGCACTCCCGCCAGTGCCGCGCCGAAGAGTGCCACCGGGTACGCGAGATGGTTCGCGCCCAGGTAGAGCACGGCAGGCCGGCCGCGAAACCGGGCGGCGGCGGCGCGCGCGAGGCGTTCCAGGTCCGGTGCGCTCAGAGAGCGCCCGCCTACGGTCACGACCGGCCGGTCGCCGGCCGCCGCGGCCATCTGGAGAATCATCCATACATTCATGAGAATGATACTCTCTCAAATCAAGAGTCTTGTTAACAAGGAGGGATCGGGATGCTGGTCAGCGGTAGCTCGGCGCTCGTCGTCGGCGGGGCGGGGGGTCTCGGCGAGGCCACGGTGCGGCGTCTGCACGCGGGCGGAGCACGGGTCGTGGTCGCCGATCTCGCCGACGACAAAGGCAAGGCCCTCGAAACCGAGCTGGGGGTCCGGTACGTCCGCACCGACGCCACCGACGAGGCCGACGTCCGAGCTGCGGTCGAGGCCGCCGAAGACCTGGGGCCGCTGCGGATTTCGGTGGACGCCCACGGCGGCCCCGCCGCGGGCGGCCGGCTCGTGGGCAAGGACGGGAGCCCGCTCGACCTGGCCGGATTCCGCACCACCGTGGACGTGTACCTGACGGGCGTCTTCAACGTGATGCGGCTCGCCGCGGCCGGCATGGCACGCCAGGAGCCGACCGCGGACGGTCATCGGGGCGTCATCGTCAACACCGCGTCCATTGCGGCTTACGAGGGGCAGATCGGACAACTCCCCTATGCCGCGGCCAAGGGCGGTGTCGTCAGCATGACGCTGGTGGCGGCCCGCGACCTGGCCCCGCTCGGCATCCGGGTCGTGACGATCGCGCCCGGCACCTTCCTCACCCCCGCGTACGGCAAAGCCGGCGAGCAGTTGGAGGCGTACTGGGGACCGCAGGTTCCGCATCCGAAGCGCATGGGGCGCTCCCCGGAGTACGCGGAACTCGCCTACCACATCGTGGAGAACGACTACCTCAACGGCGAGGTCATCCGCCTGGACGGGGCGCTGCGCTTCCCGCCCAAGTGACCTGCGACGGCGGCCTCGCATCCGAACCGAGGCCGCCCTCCGCACCCGTACGCGAACCGCCGAGCCACACGCACCGAAAGCAGGCCGCCATGTCCCGACCCCCCATGTTCGAGCGCGCGACCGTCGTCCGGGTCGTCCGGGAGACCCCGGACGCACGGACGTTCGTGCTCGCTCCGCACGGGGAGCCGTTCGTCTACCGCGCCGGGCAGTTCTGCACGCTCCGGGTGCACGTCGACGGCGAGGAACTCCTGCGCTCGTACTCGATGTCGAGCGCGCCGGAGACCGACGACGAACTCACGACGACGGTGAAGCGCGTGCCCGGCGGGCGCGTGTCGAACTGGCTGGTCGACCGTGTCGCGGCCGGGGACGAGATCGAACTGACACGCCCAGCCGGGGTGTTCTGCCTGCGTGAGGCGGACGCCCCCGTGTTGGGGTTCGCGGGCGGGAGCGGCATAACGCCGATCATCTCCTTGGCCAAGAGTGCCCTGGCCACGACCGAGCGGCCGGTCCGGCTGCTGTGCGCCGACCGCGATCGGGAATCGGCGATCTTCACGGAGGCCCTCGCGGAACTCGTGGAGAAGTATCGCGGACGACTCACCGTCGTCCGGCATTTCGACGCCGAGCGCGGCTTCGCGGACGCGGCGACGATACGGGACTTCGTGGGCCGGGATGCCGACGCGGACGCTTACCTGTGCGGGCCCTCACCGTTCATGGACCTGGTGGAGGCGGCATGGCGGGGGCCGGGGCGCATCTTCACGGAACGGTTCGGGGGTGCTGCGCCGACGGCCGCCGTGGCCGGAGACTCGGTGGACGGGACGGTGACCGTCGTGCTGGGCCGGAAGAAGGCGTCCGTGCCCCGGCACGAGAACGAGACGCTGTTGGAGAGCGCCCGGCGCGCCGGCCTTACTCCGCCGTTCTCCTGCGAGGGCGGCAGCTGCGCAACATGCATGGCGCTGGTGACCGAAGGCTCCGCGACGATGCGGGTGAACGACGCGTTGACGGAGGACGAAGTGGCCGAGGGATGGGTGCTGACCTGCCAGGCCGTACCGGACTCGGCTTCGATCACGGTGCGCTACGAGTGAGGTGCGCCGAAGGGGCGCCGCGCACGGTTGCGCGGCGCCCCTTCGGCGTTTCGGGAACGGTAGCCGTCCGCACTCAGGCCGGCGCACCGGCCGCAGGGCTGTGCTCGTCGAGCGCGGGCGGCGGCCCGTACCGCGGTTCGTATCCGGCCACGCGGATCGGGCTGCCGATCAAGCGGAACCCGCCGGCGGTCACGATCGCGTCCGGGTTCTCCGCCAGGGCTTCCGGCAGCGTGCGCACCGCGGCCGCGGGGACCCCAAGTGCGCGGAGACGAGCCTCCCACCCCTTGGCCGTGTCCCCCGACAGCGCGTGCGTGACGGCCGCCAGCACGTCGTCCCGGTGTGCGGCACGTTCCGCCATCGTCGGATACCCGTCGACGCCGGCCTCGGCGGCGAACGACTTCCAGAACCCGTCGTGGGTGATGAAGAGGGCCAGATGCCCCTCGGCGGTCGGGAAGAGTTGCGCCGGAACGTAGTAGGAGTGGGCGCCGTTGGGCATACGCCGGGGCTCGGTGCCTTCGTTGAGGTAGGCGGACGCCCGGTAGTTGAGCTGCGACAGCATCACGTCGCGGAGTGACACGTCGACCTGGCCGCCGCGGCCGGAGACGATCTGCGCAAGTAGGCCCAGTGCGGCGGTCAGTCCCGTCGAATTGTCGGCGGCGGAGTAGCCGGGCAACGTGGGCGGCGCTTCCGGGTCGCCGGTGAGCGCGGCAATACCTGTCACTGCCTGGATCACGTAGTCGAACGCGGGTTGATCGCCGGATTCGAGGCCGAAGCCGGTGACCGCGACGCACACGATGCGGTCGTTCCAACGGCGCAGCGCGTCGTAGGTCAGACCGTAGCGACGGATCGACGAGGGCTTGAGGTTGACGATCAGCGCGTGAGCGTCCGCGACGAGTTCGCCGAGGCGGGCTTGGCCCGCTTCTGAGGTCAGGTCGACGACGATGCTGCGCTTGCCGCGGTTGATGCTGGCGAAGTAGGCGTCGCTCACCTGCCGGGAGATGTCTCCGGTGGCCGGTTCGAGCTTGGTGACTTCGGCGCCGAGGTCGGCAAGCAGCATGGTGGCGTACGGCCCGGCGAGCATGGTGCCGACCTCGAGGATGCGGATGCCGTCGAGCGGACCCGTTCGGGCCGGGACGAGGATCACCGGAACTCCGTTGCGAGCGCGGCGATCATCTCGCGGGTGCGGCGCTTGGAGGCGATCAGAGCGTCGCGGTCGGCGCCGATCGGAAGGAGACGCACCGACAGATCGGTGGCCCCGGCATCGCGGAACCGACGGAAGCGTTCGGCGATCATGTCCTCGTCGCCCGCGGCACACAGGTCGCCGACGTCGCGGGCATCGCCGTTCTCCAGCAGACGCTGATAGTTGGGCGAGATCTCGGCCTCGCCGAGGATGCGGTTGGCGCGTTCCCGGGCGGCGTCGACTTCGGACGGCGCGCACAGGCAGACCGGGATCCCGGCAACGACGCGCGGCGCGGGGCGGCCGGCCTCTTGGGCAGCCTTGCCGATGCGCGGGACGACGTGGTCGCCGACCGCGCGTTCGTCGGCCATCCAGAGGACCGTGCCGTCGGCTTGTTCGCCCGCAATGCGCAGCATGACGGGGCCGAGGGCGGCCAGCAGGACCGGCACGGGTTCGACGGGTCCGAGGTCGAACGGGTTGTGCACGGTGAACGTGTCGTTCTCGACGTCCACCGGACCGGGGCCGCGCAGCGCGGCGTTCAGGACGTCGAGGCAGTCGCGGGTGTACCCGGCGGGCTTGTCGTAGGGCAGGCCCAGCATGTCGCGGATGATCCAGTGGTGGGACGGGCCGACGCCGAGTGCCAGCCGCCCCCGGGCCGCGCCTTGCACAGACAAGGCTTGGCGGGCGAGAGCGATCGGATGCTGGGCCTGCAACGGGACGACCGCGGTGCCGAGTTCGATGCGGTCGGTGTTCGCGCCCATGATCGCGGCCGCGGTGAGCGCGTCGAAGTCGGACGGAACCTGGGGGATCCACGCGGTGTCCAGGCCGGCGGATTCGGCCCACTTGATGTCGTCGATCAGGCGAGAGGCCTTGCGGGCGGCATCGCCGCGCTCAGCCCCGATCATGACGCCGATGCGCATTGCGGTCTCCTGAAGGTGGGTCATCGGGGGTTGTCAGGCGGGTTTTGCTCCCGCCCCGGTAGTCGGGCCCTCCCTCCTCCCACCGTGTGCCGGGAGTCGGTCCCACGCCGAAGGCCCCTCCCCCGCCCCCGCCGCCGTCGGACGGATCCGACGCACACACTCTCGTCTCGCCACGGCAGAACCCGCACACCGTTTCGCGTCCGGCTGTGGACAACCGCGCCGCTTACCCCAACGCTCACAACGGTGTGTCCCCGCCCGTCAACTTCCGGACTTCGGTCACCACCGCTTCCAGCGGCGTCCCGGTCGGGAACACCCCCGCCGCCCCTGCCTCGTGCAGTCGCGCCACATCCCCGGCCGGGATGGTTCCGCCGACCACCACGGCGATGTCTCCCGCTTCCGCCGCCCGGAGCGCGTCCACCGTGCGCGCGGTCAACGCGACATGCGCTCCCGAGAGGATGCTGAGCCCGACAACCGCCACGTCCTCCTGCAGCGCGATCGCGACGATGTCCTCGACCCGCTGCCGGATTCCGGTGAAGATCACCTCGAACCCCGCGTCGCGCAAGGCCCGCGCGACGATCTTCGCCCCGCGGTCGTGTCCGTCGAGGCCGGGCTTCGCGACCAGAACTCGTGCTGTCATCAGAACACCACCGGCTGTTGGAACTCGCCCCAGACCGCCTTGAGCGCGGCGACCATCTCGCCGACCGTGCAGTAGGCGTTGGCGCAGTCGATCAAGGGACCCATCAGGTTGTCGGTGCCTTCTGCGGCATGCTTGAGTGCCGCGAGGCTGGTGGCGACCGCGGCGTTGTCGCGCTCGGCTTTGACCTTGGCGAGGCGCTTGAGCTGCCGTTCGCGCCCTTCCGCGTCCAACTCGTACGTGGCCAGGTCGGGCGCCGGCTCGTCGGCGACGAAGCGGTTCACGCCCACGACCGGCCGGACACCGCTCTCGACGTCCTGGTGGTTCCGGTAGGCCTCGTCGGCGATCAGCCCTTGCAGGTAGCCGTCTTCGATGGCCCGGACCATACCCCCGTGATCGTCCAAGTCCTTCATGATCTCGACGATGCGGGCCTCGGTCTCGTCGGTCAGCGCCTCGACGAAGTAGGAACCGCCGAGCGGATCGGCTACTCGGGTCACACCGGTCTCGTACGCGAGGATCTGCTGCGTCCGCAATGCCAAGGTCGCGGACTCCTCGCTGGGCAGGGCGAAAGGCTCGTCCCACGCCGCCGTGAACATCGACTGCACACCGCCGAGCACCGAGGCCATGGACTCGTAGGCGACCCGCACGATGTTGTTCTGCGCCTGCGGCGCGTAGAGCGACGCTCCACCCGCAACGCACCCGAAGCGGAACATCGAGGCCTTGTCGGCTGTCGCTCCGTACCGCTCCCGCACGATCGTCGCCCAGCGACGCCTCCCCGCACGGTACTTGGCGATCTCTTCGAAGAAGTCGCCGTGGGTGTAGAAGAAGAACGAGACCTGCGGGGCGAACTCCTCGATGGTCATCCGCCCGCGTTCCACGACGGTGTCGCAGTACGTGACGCCGTCGGCCAAGGTGAAAGCCATCTCCTGTACGGCGTTGGCCCCGGCGTCGCGGAAGTGCGCGCCCGCCACGGAGATCGCGTTGAACCGCGGCACCTCGGCGGCGCAGAACTCGATCGTGTCGGCGATCAGCCGCAGTGACGGTTCGGGCGGCCAGATCCAGGTCCCTCGGGAGGCGTATTCCTTGAGGATGTCGTTCTGGATCGTCCCGGTGAGCTTCGCCCGCGGCACGCCGCTGCGCTCTGCGGCCGCCACGTAGAAGGCCAGCAGGATCGCGGCTGTGCCGTTGATGGTGAAGCTGGTGCTGATCTTGTCCAGGGGAATGCCGTCGAACAGCACTTCCGCGTCGGCGAGGGTGTCCACGGCGACGCCGACGCGGCCGACTTCCTCGGTGACTTCGGGGTCGTCCGAGTCGTAGCCGCACTGGGTCGGCAGGTCGAGCGCGACGGACAGGCCGGTCCCGCCTTGGCCGAGCAGATAGCGGTAGCGGCTGTTGGATTCCTCGGCCGTGCCGAAGCCGGAGTACTGGCGGAAGGTCCACAGCCGGCCGCGGTACCCGGTGGCGAAGTTGCCGCGGGTGAAGGGGAAACGGCCGGGCTCGGGCGGTTCTTCGATGCGGTCCTGCGGGCCGTATACGGGTTCGAGCGGGATACCCGACGAGGTCGCGAAGTCGTTGGTCATTGGAGTCGGTCCTTCATCACCTTGCCGGTGGCGTTGAGCGGCAGTTCCGGTCGGAACTCCACGTACCGGGGCACCTTGTAGCCGGCCATGCGCTCGCGGCTCCAGGCGATCAGCTCGTCGGCGGAGACGTCTGCGCGCGGCACCACGAACGCTTTGCCGACCTGGCCCATCCGCTCGTCCGGGACGCCGATGACGGCCGCCTGCACCACTGCGGGATGCTCCGTCAGGTAGCCCTCGATCTCGGCCGGGTACGCGTTGAACCCGCCGACGATGAACATGTCCTTCTTCCGCCCGACGATCCGCAGCCGGCCGTTCTCGTCGAGGGTGCCGAGGTCGCCGGTGTGCAGCCAGCCGCCGGGGTCGACGGCTTCCGCCGTGGCGGCAGGATCGTCGAGGTAGCCCTGCATCACGCCGTAGCCGCGGACCAGCACTTCGCCGTCGTCGCCAAGGCGCACCTCGAAACCGTCGCACGGCGTGCCCACGGTCGTGGCGATGTCCTCGAACGTGTCTCCGGGGCGGGACGCGGTGACGGTGCCGGCCTCGGTGAGCCCGTAGCCCGTCATGATGTGGCGGAACGGCAGTTCGTGCTTCATCCGCCGGATCAGCTCGACGGGAATGTCGGCCGATCCGGTGACCGCGACGCGGAGCGTGGACAGATCCCGGCCCTGCCGCGCTTCCAGCAGCGCGTGGTACAGGGTCGGTGGACCGGGCAGCACCGTGACGCGTTCGCGTTCCACCAGGTCGAGGACGGTATCCACGTCGAAGACCGGCACCGGCAGGACGGTCGCGCCGCGGATGAACGAGGCGACGAGTCCCGCTTTGTAGCCGAACGTATGGAAGAACGGGTTGACGATCAGGTAGCGGTCGCCTTCGCGCAGGTCGGCCAGCTCGCACCATTCGGTGTAGGCGCGGAGCGTCTGGCGGTGCGTCATCACCGCGCCTTTGGGCCGTCCGGTGGTGCCGGACGTGAAGATGATGTCCGAGACGTCGTCCGGCGCCACGTCGGCCTCGTAAGCCGCTCCGTCCGACAGGAAGCCCCCTTTGAGATCGACGGCCAACACGCCCTCGGGCGCCGGGTAATCCTGGTCGAGGAACCCCTGCTGGACGAGGACGAGTTTGGCTCCGCTGCGCCGGATGACGTCATGGGCTTCGTCCGGCTTGAAGCGGGTGTTGACCGGGACGAGCACGCCGCCGGCCGTGTGGAGGCCGAACGCGGCGATCATCCACTCGGCGGAGTTGGGCGCCCATATCGCAGCCCGATCGCCTTTGCGGATGCCCGCCGCCGCGAACGCGCCGGCTGCGGTTCGCACGCGGTCGGCGAGTTCCGCGAAGGTCAGACGGAGCGGACCGTCGACGACCGCCTCGGCATCGCCGAAGCGGTCGCCCGCGGCCAGCACCATCCCGGGGATGGTGTCGGTGTTCATGCCTTCATCAGCCTGGCGAGGTTGCCGCCCATGATGAGCGCCTTGTGCTCGTCCGTCATGCCCTGAAGCTCGTCGATGTAGGTGACCGGGTCGGCGAGGCCTTCCGGGTGCGGGTAGTCCGAGCCGAACAGCACACGTTCGACGCCGATGAGTTCGGAGAGTTCGGCCATGTCCTCTTCCCAGAACGGGCTGATGTGGACCTGGCGGCGCACGACCTCGACCGGGTTTTCCAGGAACTGGTGCGGCATCTTCTTGTAGAGGTCCGCGAAGGTGTCGAGAAGCGGCTTGACCCAGGAGGCGCCGTTCTCGACGACGGCGATGTTGAGGTCGGGGAACCGCGAGAGCGCCCCGTGGCAGACCAGCGCGGCCACCGAGTCCTGGATGGGGCGCCATTCGGCGACCATGCGGAAGACGTCGGGCGCGAAGGGCAGGAACTCGCGCTTGCTGCCTTCCCAGTCGTTGGCGTAGCGGCTGTAGCCGCTGTCGGAGGAGTGCAGGGCGACCAGCACACCGCTCTCCACGACGCGCTCCCAGAACGGGTCGAACTCCGGGAGCCCGAACGAGCGGGAGCCGCCATGCCCCGGCACGGGTGCGGGGCGGACGAGGATCGCCTTGGCACCGCGTTCGACCACCCAGTCGAGTTCCTCGATGGCCTTCTCCACGATGGGGAGCGTGATGACCGGGGTGGTGAAGATGCGGTCCTCGTAGTTGAACGACCAGGTCTCGTGGAGCCATTCGTTCAGTGCGTGGATCACGACGTGGATGAGTTCCGGGTCGTCGCGCATGCGCTCTTCGATGAGGCTCGCCAGGGTCGGGAACATCAGGGTGCGCTGGATGCCCAGTTCGTCCATGAGCTTCAGGCGCGGCCCGGGCTCGCGGAACGCGGGAATCGCCTTCATCGGTTCGCCGAAGATCTGCCGGCGGTCCTTGCCGTCCGGGTTTCCGACGCGGAAGTACTCCTCCATCGCCCCCGGCCGTGCCACGACCTCGAAGGTGGGGTTGGGGATGTACTCGCTGATCTGGCCGCGGATGGCGATCTTGGTGCGGCCACGCACCTGCACGTACTCGATCGCTCCCCGGTACTCCTCGGGCAGGTACTTGGTCAGCGCTTCTTCGGTCTCGTACAAGTGGTTGTCGGCGTCGAAGAGCGGGAACGGCACATCGCGAGACGGCATGGAGATCCTCCTTTGCAAACTTTGAGAATCATATTCTCCGAATATGCGCAGCCGCAATGGCGAGCCTCAGGTCGGCCGCGCCGCGAGGCTCCGGCGGAGCACGAACTTCTGCACCTTTCCGCTGGCCGTCCGCGGGAAATCGGCGACGGTGTGCAGCTCTTCGGGCCACTTCTGCCGGGCGAGACCGACCTGCTCCAGGTGCACGCGCACAGCGTCGAGGGCCGGCATCGGATGACCGGGGAGCATGCGGAGGAACGCCGCCGCATGTTCGCCGAGACGTTCGTCGGGCGCGGCGACGAGGGCCGCTTCGGCGACCCCGGGCAGGGCAAGCAGCGCTTCCTCGACTTCGAGGGCGCCGATGTTCTCCCCGCCGCGGATGATCACGTCCGACTTGCGGTCGGTGATCGTGAGGTACCCGTCACCGTCGACGACCCCGATGTCGCCGGTGCGGTACCAGCCTTCGTCGTCGAAGACGGCGGCCGTCAGCTCCGGGTCCGTGTAGCCGGCGCACAGATCGGGGCCGCGGCTGAGGATCTCGCCGTCGTCAGCGATGCGGATCTCCACGCCGGGCAGGGCCTCCCCGTCGGTGTGGAGGCGCTTGCCCTCGGGTGCAGTGTGCCGCGATCCGGTGATGGACGGCTGCTCGGTGCTGCCGTAGGAGCGGAACACCGTGATCCCCAGCTCGGCGAGCCGCCGGGTCACCGACGACGCCACCGACGAACCTCCGAGGCCCGCGTATTTCATGTGCCGCAGATGCTCGGGCGTGAAGTCCGGGTGCTCCAGCAAGGACGTCATGTAGTACGTGGCACCGCCGCCCACGGTGAGGCCCTCGCCGAGCATCAGTTCCAGCACCTGCCGCGGATCCCACACGTCGGCCAGGTTGACCGGCATGGCGTCCAGGACGGGGATGAGGAAGGCGTTCACCATGCCGATGAAGTGGCCCACCGGCGCGGCGGTCAGCTGGCGGCCACGGTCCGCGGGATAGAGCCCGGCCAGTTGCCGTGTTTCGAAGCCGAGTGTGCGGTGGCTGTGGACGACGCCCTTGGGGTCGCGGGTTGTCCCCGAGGTGAAGGCGATGAGCGCCCGGTCGGCGGGGTCGACCGCCGCGTGCCCGGACATCGGCTCGTCGGCGAGCAGCGCCTCGAAGCCCTGGGCGTCGTCTCGGCCGACCACGCCGACAATCGGCACGTCGGCGCTCAGCTCCGGCCGGAACTCCAGGCGGCCAAATCGCTCCGCCCCGACGAAGACCTTCGGCTCGGTGGCTTTGAGGATGTAGCCGAGTTCCTTGGGACCGTAGAAGTGCACCACCGGGACCACGGTGGCCCCCAGGAATGCCGCGGCCCAGAAGACGGCGGCCGCCTCCGTCCAGTTCGGGAGCTGGAAGGCCACCGTGTCGCCCGGCGCCACGCCGCGGTCCCGCAGTCCGGCGGCCAGGCGCCGCGCCATCACTTCGACGTCCCGGAACGTGCCGCGCCACGGCCGCACCGCGGAGTGGACGCGAAACTCGGTGTCGGGCGCGGCGGCGAGGCCCCGGGCCAGCAGGTCTCCGACGGAGTCCCGCGTCCACCAGCCTTCCGCTTCATACCGTTCGACCAGCTCTGCGGGGATCGTTCGCATCCGGCGACTCCGTCTCGGGGTGGCACTCCTCGGGCGAATATGATGTTCTCTCAAAACGAGAATGCCAATACCCTGGGGAGCGCATGTCGATGGTCGATCTCGAGCTGGACGACGGCGTCGCCGTCGTCACCATCAACCGCCCGGAGGCTCGGAACGCGATCGCCCCGGCCACCATGGACGCCCTGGACAAGACCCTCGATGCCGCGGAAGGCGCCCGGGTCCTCGTCGTCACCGGCGCGGGCGACCGGGCCTTCGTATCCGGCGGCGACCTGAAAGAACTTGCCGCGATCCGCACCGAGGACGAGGCGACCGCGATGGCCATGCGGATGCGCGGGATCTGCGACCGGATCGCCGCGTTCCCCGGTCCCGTGGTCGCCGCGCTGAACGGGCACGCCCTCGGCGGCGGGGCGGAAGTCGCGGTGGCCGCGGACATCCGCGTGGCCGCCGACGACATCAAGATCGGCTTCAACCAGACCGCACTGGCGATCATGCCGGCGTGGGGCGGCGCCGAACGGCTCGCCGCGCTCGTCGGCCGCGGTCGCGCCCTCATGCTCGCGGGTACCGGAAGCGTGCTCACCGCCGCGGAAGCCGAACGGCACGGTCTGGTCGACCTGTTGCTCCCCCGCGCGGCCTTCGCCGAAGGCTGGCGGACGCTGGCCAAGTCGCTGGCGACGGACGCCGCAGGCGAGATCAAGAAAGTGATGGGCGGCAGCCTGTCCGCCGAGGAGGCTGCCCGCTGCTTCGCCCGGCTCTGGGTCGACGACGCGCACTGGGATGCCGCCGACCGGGTCCTGTCCCGCACCAAGCGCTGACCCTCGGGGGCCGGCCCGGGCCGGCACCGTCCGAGGCACTTCGAGGAGAGCACGTGCCCGAAACACCCCAGCGTCCCGCGCCCGCGACCAGCCAGGAGGACGAGTTCTTCTGGCGGTCAGGCGCCGACGGCAAGCTGCGCATCAAGGCGTGCAAGGCCTGCGCGGCACTGATCCATCCTCCGCAGCCGGTCTGCCGGTACTGCCGCAGCCAGGAGCTCGGCATCCGCACGGTATCGGGCTACGCGACGCTCATCGGATTCACCGTCAACGAACGGTTCGGCCTACCCGGCCTGCCGCCGCCGTACATCGTCGCCCAGGTCGCACTGGAAGAGGACCCACGGGTGCGGCTCACCACCAACGCGGTCGGATGCGCCGCCGAGGACTTGGTGCTGGGCATGCGCATGGAGGTCGTGTTCGAGCGGACCGGCGACGCGTGGCTGCCGCTCTTCCGGCCGACCGTCGAACAGGGCGAACCAGCTCCGCTGCCGGCGGACGAGATCGCACCGGAGCGGATGAGGGACTACGTCCGGCCCATGGCGACGCCCGAGAAATTCGAGGACAAGGTCGCTCTTACCGGCATCGGCATGTCGCAGATCGGCCGCCGTCTGATGGTGCCTCCGCTGGCGCTCACGGTGGAGGCGTGCAAGCAAGCGGTCGCGGACGCGGGGCTCACGCTCGACGACATCGACGGGCTGGCGACGTACCCGGGCGGCGGAGCGTACGGCGGGTTCTCCGAGGGCGGCGTGACCGCGCTCCAAGCCGCTTTGGGGATGCGCCCCACCTGGATCAGTGGCGGCCCCGAGACGTTCGGGCCCGGCGGATCGATCATCGAGGCGATGCTCGCCGTCGCCGGCGGCCTTGCCCGGCATGTGCTGTGCTTCCGAACGCTCTGGGAGGCGACCTTCGCGGAGTTGGTCAAGCAGGGCAAGATCCGTCTGTCCGCCCAGGACACGGCCGACGGCTGGATGAAGCCTTTCGGGGCCGTCTCCGCCGCGCACACTCTCGCGCAGAACGCGCAGCGGCATTTCCACCGTTACGGCACGACCCGGGAAACTCTCGGTTGGATCGCCCTCAACCAACGTGCCAACGCCGCGTTGAACCCCACCGCGCTCTACCGGGAACCGATGACCATGGACGACTACCTGTCGGCGCGGACGATCACGACCCCCCTGGGCCTTTTCGACTGCGACGTGCCGTGCGACGGCGCGGTCGCGGTGGTGGTCTCGGCCGTCGACGCCGCCCGTGACCTGCGCAAGCCGCCGGTCTTGGTCGAAGCCGTGGGAACCCAGAGCATCGAACGGCTCGAATGGGACCAGAGCACCCTGACCCACGAACCGCAAGTCCTGGGGCAGGCAGCTCACTTGTGGTCGCGTACCTCGCTCACGCCGGCCGATGTCGACGTCGCGGAGCTGTACGACGGATTCACTATCAACTGCCTGTCGTGGATCGAAGCCCTCGGCTTCTGCGGAATCGGCGAAGCCAAGGACTTCCTCGACGGAGGCAAGAACATCGCCCGGGACGGCGTCCTGCCCCTGAACACCCACGGCGGCCAGCTCTCCCACGGACGCACGCACGGCATGGGCCTCGTGCACGAGGCCGTGTCCCAGCTCCGCGGCGAGGCCGGCGAGCGCCAGATATCCGGAGCCAAGGTCGCCGTGGTCAGCGGCGGCGGGCTCACCCCGAGTGGAGTGATGCTCCTCCGAACGGACGCATGACCATGGACGGTTTGCGCCACATCGTGGTGGTCGGCGGCGGCCCCGCCGGGGTTACCGCCGTCGAGACGCTGCGCCGTGAAGGCCATGCGGGTCCGATCGTGCTCGTCACCGGAGAACCGGGGCTCCCCTACGACCGTCCGCCGCTGTCCAAGCAAGTGCTCACCGGCGCCTGGGAGTCGGACCGCATCCGGTTGCGCGCCGCCGCGCACTACCGGGACCTCGGAGTGACCATGGCCCACGCCCGCGCGACGGCGCTCGACCGGGACCGTCGGCGCCTGCGGCTCGACGACGGCGGCGACCTCGCTTACGACGGGCTGATCATCGCCACGGGCGTGCGCCCACGCCAGCTCCCGGGGAATCGTCTGCTCAAAGGCGTCCACGTCCTGCGCGACCTCGGTCACGCGGACCGCTTGCGCACGGACTTGCTCGAGGGCGGCCGCCTGGTGGTCGTCGGTGCAGGCTTTCTCGGCATGGAAGTAGCAGCGTCGGCGCGCGGACTGGGCCTCGACGTCACGGTCGTCGACCCCGCACCGCTGCCCATGCTGCGCCAACTGGGGGGCACCGTCGCCGAAGCCGTCGCACGACTGCACCGCGCCCACGGAATCGGCTTGCGACTCGGCGTGGGCGTCAGGGAACTGCGTGACGACGGCCGGCAGGTCACCGCGGTGGCGTTGTCGGACGGGACGGTCGTCCCGGCGGACTGCGTCCTGGTGGCGATCGGCGCGTCGCCCGCTGTCGATTGGCTGCGGTCGTCGGGTCTGCCTCTCGGCGACGGCATCGAATGCGACGAGTACTGCCGAACTGCTCCGCGCATCCACGCGGCCGGCGACGCCGCGTCGTGGGTCAACCCGCGGTACGGGCGGCGCATGCGGTTGGAGCACCGGACCAATGCCGGGGAGCAGGGCGCGGCCGCGGCGTTCAACCTGCTGCACGGACCGGTCCGCCCGTACGCACCGCTGCCCTACTTCTGGACCGACCAATTCGGGATCAAGGTCCAAGCCTGCGGTGTACTCGCCGAGGACAGCGACGTGGCGATCGAGTTCGGCGCCGTCGAGCAGGACCGGTTCGTGGCGGCGTACCGCAGTGCGGGCCGGTTGACCGGGGTGGTGACCTGGAACGCTCCTGCGCAAATGGTCGCGTACCGCGCGGAGCTGCTCGGCCAGGACCACGCGTCGTCCGAGCGGGTCGGCTGATGGCGGGCCCAGAGGAATTCTGGGACCTTCTGGCCGATCGTCGCCAGGGTGTCCTGGCGACGATCGGCCCGGAAGGCCTCCCCCATCTGTCGAACGTCCATTACGTTCCCGATACGGCAAGGCGCCTCGTGCGCATCTCGACTACGGCGGCCCGGGTCAAGGGCCGCAACGTGCTGCGCGACCGCCGTGCCGTGCTGCACGTCCCCGGTCCGGACTTCTTCACCTTCGCCGTCGCCGAAGGAAGGGTCTCCGTTGGCGTTCCCCGGAAGGTCGGCGAGGAGTCGATCGACGAACTGTACGCATTGCACGCCGCTTTCAACGGCGAAGCGCCGCGTCCTGCTTTTGACGAGCGCATGTTGCGGGAGCGTCGCTTCGTCATCCGCCTGAATGTCACCAAGCTGTACGGCTTGATCCCGCCCAGGCGTTGAACCGCCCGTACACGAGTGTCCTCATGGCCGGTTGGGTGCGCGGCCTCCCCGCCGTGCACATCACACGCGGCGCTCCAGGCGGTCCCACATCACGATGCCGTCGTCGCACAGTTCGACGCCGCCGATGCTCGGGCTGGAGACGGCCGCGGCCTGGGACTCCTGGTAGACCCACACGGGGAAGTCGCGGTTCAGTTCCATCTGGACGGCGGTGTAAGCCTCGCGGCGGGCGACCAGGTCGACGGTGGCGCGGGCGTTGTCGAGCGCCTTGTCCACGGCCGGATTGGCATAGCCGGTCAGGTTGGTGCTGCTTGCCGAGTACAGGAAGTCGTAGACGCCGGGCTCGGGGTCGCTGAACCATTGTTGGGTGAGCGCCGCGTTCCAGGTCCAGTCACCCTTGCGGACGGTTCTGATGAAATCGACGGCGTCGGCGGCCTGGATCTGCGCGTCGACGCCCGGGAAGCGGTTGAGCACGTCGCGGATGTGCTCCGCAACCTTCACCAGAGTGGGGGTGTTCGGCACGACCATCACGAACGGGAGCCGCCGTTTGCCGTCAGCGGTGATCTGCGCGAACAGGGCGCGGGCTTGCTCGGGGTCGTTCTCCGTCATGACGAGTTGGCCGTTGGCGACCGGTGACGCGGCCGAGAAGATGCCGTGGGCCACGGCACCCGCCCCTTTGAAGTACGTGTTGTTGAGGTCCGCTCCGCTCAGCGCAAGCACGACCGCTTTGCGGACGTTCGGGTCGCCGAACGGGGTGGCGACGGTGTTGAACATCAGCATCGCCCCGCCGTCCAAGTGGATCTGGTCGACGGCAAGCCGCCGCTCCGCGGCACGCGCGACTCCGTCCGGTGCGAACATCACGGACATGTCCAGTCGTCCCGCTGAAACCTCGTCGGCGGTGTGCCCGGCGTCCGGGTCGACTTCCATCGTCAGCCGCTCGAAGCGCGGCAGACCGCGATCCCGTTGCCAATAACCGGGGTTGCGGACGTAGACCTGCTTTCCGTCCGCCGCCCAATCGGTGAGCATGTACGGGCCGGCGCCGACCGGCTTGCGTCCCACACCGACGGGATCACTGCGGATCGCGGTCGGGGATCCCACGAAACTCAGCTGCCGGGCCACGATCCGGTCGAAGTTGGCGTTCGGCCGGCTCAGCACGACCCGGAGTGTCAGCGGATCGGTGACCTGCAGGCTGGTGATGTCCACGGTAGCCGGGTACTGCAGGGAGTGATTGGTGACGTCGTGATGGCGTTCCCAGTTGAACCGAACCGCTTCGGCGTCCAAGGGGGTCGCGTCGCTGAAGGTGATTCCGGCGCGGAGTCGAAGGATCCATGTCCGGCCGCCATCGGCCGAGGTAAAGCTGTCCGCGAGCTGGGGGCGCACAATGCCGGTCGCCGGATCCGACCACACCAGGACGTCGTACACCGCCGCCATCCGGTTCCCATCGACGGCACCGTACGGGTAGGTCACCATGGGATCCATGCTCGCCGGCCCCTGCGGCAGCGCGACCGTCAGTGCTCCGGCCGCACCGGGGGCCGAGGAACTCGGTGCAGGACGTGCGCCCCCGGAGTCGGAACAGGCCGCTACGAACGGCAAAAGGAGGGCCAGCGCTGCCGCCGAACCCCGGCGGAGGGGAAGGCCGATCCGCATGGTCATACCTCGATTGGGAAGAAGGGAAGGACAGCGCAGCCGGACGTGGCGTGCGCCGGCTGATGGGGCTGCCGGGGGCGCGGGCGCCCGACGAACGTGCGTCAGTTCTGGGTGCTGACGAATTTCCGGGCGGAGGGGTCGTACCTCCAGAGTCGGGCGGGTACCGCACCGTGTGGGGTCGTCGCGCTGTAGCGCGCCTTGTCCGCGTAGCCGGGCACCGCGAACGCGCCAAGGCCGTTTCCGGCATCCCGGAAGCTCCGGTACGTCAGCGATCGACCTGCCTTCTCCGCGATGGCTCGGAAGAGGGCCAGGCCCTGGCACGCGACCTGCAGCGAGCTCTGCGGCGAGGGGGCGCCGGCCGGGAGCGTGAGCGGATCGACCGAAAGCTTGCCGCGCAGCGCGGGTACCGCCGATTCCATGGTCGCCACGCACCGCTGCATCCCCGGTTCGTTCCAGCGCACATCGATGCCGAGTCCGGCAGCGCCGGCCAGCGTCGAGAAGTCGTGCTTTGCGGCGTCGCCCGTGTAAGCGGCCACACTGCCGAGAGGGGCGAAGAGCAGCCGGGGCCGGTACTTGGTGCGTTCCAGGGCCTGGGGGAAGCCTCCGGACATTCCGCCGACAACGACCACGGTGTCGGCGCCTGCGGCCTGGAATTTGGCGATGAACGCGCCGATCTGCTGCCCTACCGCGGACGTGTCTCCGAGGTCCACGTCGAGGATCCCGGTCTCCACAGGTGTGACGCCGAGGCGTTGCAGGGCAGGCAGAACGGTGTCCTTGACCAGACCCTCTTCGTTCACCACGCCGACGACGGCGACCTTCTTGCCGGCCAAGGCGTTCCCGTCGGCGAAGAGCCCCATCGCGTCGCCGACCTCCTCGCCGCCGCGGTCGAAGGAGAACCACGGCGCTTGGGCGAGAGCGCCGTTCTTGCCGGTGAGCGGCCCACCGATGATGGCGGTCCGGTTGGTCTGGACGTAGCACAAGGGCTCACGGCCGTTGAACGTGCCGATCACCGCGAAGACTTTCTCGTCCTGTGTGAGCCGCGCGCAGGTCTGCTGGGCGGCAGCCGGGGATGCCATGTCGACGGCGCCGTACACCGGCACGATTCTGCGGCCGTTGATGCCGCCGGCGTCGTTGATCTCCTTGATCAGTGCGTTGTAGGTCGCCTCGTAGTCGCCATGGTCGATCTTGAGGAACTGCTTGACCGCGGTGAGATCGGGATAGACGACACCGATCTTGACGGTGTCCGCGGTGACTCCGGGGGCGACTTCGGCCACGGAGGACGCGGACGACTTGCCGGGCGTCGGAGCACCGTCGCCTGGGCCGTGCCCGTCGGCCGTGCAGGCGGCGGAGAACAGCACGACGGCAAGCGCGGCCACCGGCAGGGGATGGCGGCGCAGCGCGCGGTATGTGGTGGTGGACATCGGATCCTGACGGAATGGTGAAGTGGGAACAGCCGCCGGTCTTCCCATGCCGGCGGTCGGCGCGGCAATAAGGGTCTGCTGGATGACGTGTTCTGAGTCGCCGAGGTGGCGGAGCCTGCGGCGTTGCCGGGGACCGCTCCGGGACCGCGGGTGATGTCCCGGCCGAGGACGCCCCGCGGTCGGCGGCCTACCCGCCCGACGGCGAGCTGCATACGGCGGCCGCTGGCGGGCGGGTTGCCCATGCGCGCGACTGCGTTGCTTGCGGGTCCGACGAAGTGGATCGGGTCCTGGATACAGGCCCGTTCGGCCCGATCACGCGAACAGATGTGTGGATGGCCCCTGGGCGGCGGCCCAGGGGCCATCACACCGGTCAGGTGACGACGGATGCGGCCTTGAGTGCCAGAATGCGGTCCCAGTCGAGGCCGAGTTCGAGGAGGATCTCCTCGGTTTGCGCCGCGAACTCCGGCGCGGGTGCCAGGTCGGGCGCGGTGACGTCGAACTGTACGGGGTTGGCCACGAGTTGCAGGTCACCGGCATCTCGCAGGTATTCGTTGGCGCGGATCTGCGGATCCTCGCCGACCTGGAGGGTGTCCTGGACGGGCGCCCACGGGCCCGACAGCGTGCCGAAGCGCTCGGTCCACTCGGCCAGGGTGCGCGAACCGATGGCTTCCCGGAGGACGGCCGTCGCCTCGTCGATGTGCGCCGCGATCTGCTCGACCGTGGCGAAGCGCGGGTCGTCGGCGAGTTCCGGGCGGTCGATGTGCCGGCATACGTCGGCCCAGAATCGGGTGGGTTGGAGCATGACGAGCGAGAGGTAGCGGCCGTCGGCGGTGGCGTACAGCCCGGACAGCGGGTTGCCGGGTGAGCCGTGTGCGCCCAAGGCGGGCGCGATCCACGGTTTGCCGAGGTGCTGGGACAAGGCGATGCCGTGGCCCATCGCCCAAAGGCCGCTGCCGAGCAGCGACACGTCCACGACCGAAGGCTCACCGGTGCGTTCGCGCTTGAGCAGGGCCGCAGCGATGCCGCCGGCGAGGTTGGTGCCGGAGATGGTATCGCCGTATGCGGGTGCGGGAGCGGGGATGATGCCCTCGACGCCCGGCGGGGTGATGCTCGCTGCGGTGGCTCCGCGCGCCCAGAAGGCGGTCATGTCGTAGCCGCCCTTGGCCGCTTCGGGACCACGGGGGCCGAGGGCGCTGCCACGCGCGTACACGATCTTCGGGTTGACAGCCCGGATGTCGTCCACGTCGATGCCGAGCTTGGTTCGCGCCGCGGGCAGCAGGCTGGTGAGGAACACATCTGCGCGGCGCGCCAGTTCGAGCAGCAGCTCGGCGCCTTCGGGTTGGCCGATGTCCAGGCCAATGCTGCGCTTTCCGCGGTTGGCGTGCTCGACATTGGGGTTGGGGTCCCCGTCGACCCGGAAGGTGCCCGTCTGGCGGAGCCCGCGTTGCGGATCGCCTTTGACCGCGTGCTCGACTTTGACGACCTCCGCACCCCAGTCCGCGAGCACTGCGCCCGCCGACGGGACGAAGCCGTACATCGCCACTTCGAGGACGCGGATGCCGTCGAGCGGCTTCACGCCTTCACCGCCGCGAATGTCTTCCCTTCCAGGAACTCTTCGAGCCCGGCCACACCCATCTCCCGGCCGATGCCCGACTGTTTGAAGCCGCCGAACGGGGCGTCGGGTCCGAAGTAGTTGCCGCCGTTGATGCCGAACGTGCCACTGCGGATACGCCGGGCGACGGCCACGGCCCGATCCTCGTCGGCGCTGTAGACACCCCCGGACAGGCCGAAGATGGAGTCGTTCGCAATACGCACGGCGTCGTCGTCGCCGTCGAACGGGATGACCACGAGGACCGGCCCGAAGACCTCCTCCTGGGCAATCTCGTCCGCGGAGTCGACACCGGTGAGCAGCGTCGGTGTGTAGAAGAAGCCGGGGTCGACCTTCTTGCCGCCGGTCACCAGCGTGGCCCCGGAGGCCACCGCGCGCCGGACCATACCGTCGACTTTTTCGCGCTGGCGTTCGCTGATGAGCGGGCCCATGTAGGTCGTCGGGGCACTCGGGTCGCCGTACGGGATGCGTTCGAGCGCTGCGGCGACCTTGGCGACGATGGCGTCGTGGTGTTCACGGGGCACCAGCAGCCGGGAGGTGAGCGCACAGCCCTGCCCCGAGTGCGAGCAGATCGTGAATGCGGCGAACATCGCTGCGGTGTCGAAGTCGGCGTCGTCGAGAACGACCATGGCCGACTTGCCGCCGAGTTCCAGAAACACCTTCTTCACCGTAGGTGCGGCGGCCGCCATGATGCGCCGGCCCACGGCGGTCGAGCCGGTGAACGTGACCATGTCGACGTCGGGGTGGGTGGTGAGCACCTCGCCCACCTGCACGTCGGTGGAGGACAGCACGTTGACCACGCCGGCGGGGATGTCGGTGTGTTCGGCGATGAGTTCGCCGAGGGCGAGCGTCGTCAGCGGGGTGTCCGGGGCGCCCTTGAGGACGACGGTGCATCCGGCGGCCAGCGCGGGCACCAGCTTGGCGAGGGCGAGCTGGTTCGGGAAGTTGTACGCGGTGATGGCGGCCACCACGCCGGCGGCTTCCTTCTCGACCCAACGGCGGTGTGTCTGACCGCGGAACTCGATGTCGGCAAGGTCCGCGGTCAGCGGGTAGTCCTGCAGCAAGTCCGCGTAGTAGCGGGCAATCTCGATGGGTTGATCGAGCTGGGGGCCGTGCGTGAGCATGCGCGGCGCGCCGACCTCGGCGATCGTCAGCTCGCGCAGCTCCTCCTTGTGCTCGGTGAGCGCGCGGTGGAGCTGGTCGAGACAGCGGACCCGCAGGTCGCGGTCGGTGGACCAGGTGGTGGTGTCGAAGGCGCGCCGGGCGGCGGCCACGGCCGTCTCGGCGTCGGCGATCGTGGCGTCGGCGGATTGTCCGACGACGTCGCCGGTGGCCGGGTTGAGCGAATCGAACGACGCGGGGGTCTCGACGAGCCGGCCGTCGATGAGGAGTCGCTTCATCACAGCCTCACGATCTGTCCGCCGTCGACGCTGACGACCTGGCCGGTGAGCCAGGCAGCCGCATCGGAAAGCAGGAAGAGCACCGTGCCGGCCATGTCTTCGGGGGTGCCGAGGCGCTTCAGCGCGAGCTGCTGCACCATCGCGCCGCGGTACTCCTCCGGCACGATCCCGCGCGTCGCCTCGGTGTCGGTCGGCCCGGGGGCGATGCCGTTGACGCGGATGCCGCGCGACCCGAGTTCGGCGGCCAGGGATGCGGTGAGGCTGTTGATCCCGGCCTTGGCGAGACCGTAGTAGCCGCCGCCCATCCAGGCCGCGGTCGACGACTGGTTCACGATGGCGCCGCCGTCGGGCATGTGCGGGATGACCGCGCGCGTGACGTGCAGCGCACCGAGCAGGTTGACCTTGAGGAATCGGTCGAGGTAGTCGAGGTCGACGCTGCACAGGGTGTCGCGGCGCATGCCGCCGAAGATGGCGGCGTTGTTGACGAGGTAATCGATCCGGCCGAACTGCTCGACCGCGGCGGCGGCCATCGCCTCGCACGAGGCCGGGTCGGCTACGTCCACCCGGGTGAAGAGCCCCGACGGCAGATCCTTGGCGACGCGTGTTCCTTGTTCTTCGTTGATCTCGGCGACCACGACCTGGGCGCCCTCGGCGGCGAGGGCGCGCGCATAGGCCTCCCCGATCCCCTGGCCGGCGCCGGTGACGACGGCCACCTTGTCCCGGAATCGCATGTTGCCTCCCTTTCTTCGCGGCCCGACTGAGTGGAAACTACATTCTCTGATTTGGCGAATCAACATACCGCCGAGCGGAAGGATCTGGCCCACACAATCCACCCCTCCCCCGGGCGCCGGCGGAACGACGCGACATCCCGCCGGACAGGCACTTCCGTCGCACCCGCCATGAGAATAGTATTCTCCAAATCGGAAGGGAGCTTTTCATGATCGAGACGACCGCGCTCAGCCCCGGTCTGGGTGTCGAGGTCACAGGTGCCACGGATCTGCTTGACGACGCGCTGGTGGCGCGCTGCGCCGAGGCCCTCAAGTGGCGCGGCGTCCTGTTGGTGCGCGGCGCCAACCTGGACGACGCTGCGCAACTGGCGTTCAGCCGCAAGCTCGGCGAGGTGGTCAGTCTCGGCGGCCAGGAGATCTTCAAGGTCTCGCTCGACCCGTCCGTGAACCCCGCCGCCGAGTACCTCAAGGGCACGTTTCACTGGCACATCGACGGCACCAACGACGAGGTGCCGATCAAGGCGACCACGCTGACCGCGCGGCACGTTGCGATGGTGGGCGGCGGCACGGAGTTCGCGAGTACCTATGCCGCCTACGAGAACCTGCCCGACGACGAGCGCAAGCGCTACGACGAGCTCCGGGTGGTCCACACGTTCGAGGCCGCGCAGCGCCGGGTGAACCCCGACCCGGACGAGCGCGAGCTGGCCGCATGGCGCGCGCTGCCGCCCCGCGAGATGTCGCTCGTCTGGCGGCGCCGCGACGGCCGCCGGTCGCTGGCCATCGGCGCGACCGCGGACCACATCGTCGGAATGGCACCCGAGGAGGGCCGCGCCCTGCTCGACGGCCTGCTGGAGTGGACGACGCAGGAGCGGTTCCGCTACACCCACGAGTGGCAGGTCGGGGACCTCGTCGTGTGGGACAACACCGGGATGCTGCACCGGGCGCTGCCGTACGACGCGTCGTCGCAGCGCACCCTGCACCGGACCACGATCGTCGGCGACGAGGCGTGGGCCTGATGAAGAACGCGGTCGTCACCGGCGGCGCTTCGGGCATCGGCCGGTCCATCGCGGAGCGGCTGAGGGCGGACGGCCACCACGTCGCCACCCTGGACCTCAACCCCTCCGACACGGACTCCGACGGAACCTTGGCTCTCACCGCGGACGTCACGGACCGGGGCGCCGTCGACGCGGCCATCGACACAGTCCGAGAACGCCTGGGGCCAGTCGGGATTCTGGTCAACGCGGCCGGAATGGAAGGCCACAAACGCTTTCGCAACCTCACCTTCGAGGCATGGCACCAGGTCGTCGACGTCAACCTCAACGGTGTCTTCCACTGCATCCAGGCGGTGTTGCCGGACATGACCGATGCCGGCTGGGGCCGCATCGTCAACATCTCGTCCTCCAGCGCGCACTCCGGCCAGCCGTTCATGACGCACTACGTGGCCGCCAAGTCCGCGGTCAACGGACTCACCAAGGCGCTCGCCCTCGAACTGGGCCCGCAGGGCATCACCGTCAACGCGGTGCCGCCCGGATTCATCGATACCCCGATGCTCCGCCGGTCCGAGGCCCGCAACCTGCTCGGCGGCACGATCGACGACCACATCGCGCGGACCCCGGTACGGCGTGCCGGGCGTCCCGAGGACATCGCGGCGGCGTGTGCGTTCCTGGTCTCCGAGGAGGCCGGCTACATCACCGGCCAGATCCTCGGCGTCAACGGCGGCCGCAACACGTGAACGGCTGCGCCGCCGCGGCGTGATGCCGCCGGACGGCCCCCCATCAGCCCGTCTGCCATCGCATTCCCGGGAGCGAACCATGAAGGTCCACGTCGACGCCGAACGCTGCCAGGGCCACACGCTGTGCGCCATGATCGCGCCGGAAGTCTTCGAGCTGAGCGACATCGACGGGCACTCCTCGGCGATCACCGAAGACGTTCCCGCGGAGCTGGAACAGAAGGTGATCGAGGCAGTCAACTCCTGTCCGGAGGGCGCTATTTCCGTCTCCTGACCGTCTCCGGCCCCTCCGCACCGCCCGAAGGAGAATCACCCGTGCCCCAGGAAGAAGCCGCGGACGACACGCGCAAGGCGCCGCGCTTCCGGTTCGACCGGCATGCGCCCGACTACCACGAGCAGTTCGAGGCGATCACGCAGGAGATGCACGCCAAGTGCCCGATCGCGTGGTCGGATACCTACGACGGCCATTGGGTCGCCGCGGGCAACGGCCAGGTCTTCGACCTCGCCCGGTCCGCCGAATTCCTGTCCAACGACCACGACGTCAAGGGCGAGCGCCGCGGCTACCAGGGCATCAGCATCCCGGCGCCGCAGAAGTCGGGCCAGGGCGGCATCCTCGAGATGGACCCGCCGAGGCAGCGGTACTACCGGCAGGCGCTCAACCCCTACTTGTCGCCCGCGGCGGTGGCCCGGTGGGTGCCGTTCGTGGACGAAGTGGTGCGCGCCTGCCTCGACGAGAAGATCGAGTCGGGCAGCATCGACTTCGTCGACGACCTCGCCAACGTGGTGCCGGCTGTCCTCACCTTGGCCATGATGGGCATCCCGCTCCAACGCTGGGTGATCTACAACGAGCCCGCCCACGCCGGCGTCTACACACCGCCGGACTCCCCCGACATGCCGCGGGTCATCGCGTTGCACCAGGAAATGATCATGGATCTGGTGCGGCAGTTGCACGACGTCCGCGCCAACCCCCGACCGGGCCTCATCGACGCTCTGGTCGCCCTCCGGATCGACGGGGAGGCCCCGCCGGACGCGGAACTGATGGGCAACCTGGCCCTGTTGATCGGCGGCGGTTTCGACACCACGACGGCGCTTACCGCACACGCCCTGGAGTGGCTGTCCGAGAACCCGGTCGAGCGCGAGCGGCTCAGCCGGGAACGGGACACGCTCCTGGACTCGGCGACCGAGGAGTTCCTGCGCTTCTACACCCCCGCGGTCGGCGACGGCCGCACCATTTCCGCGGACTGCGAGATCGCCGGCGTGCGGTTCCGGGAGGGCGACCGGCTGTGGCTGTCCTGGGCGATGGCCAACCGCGACGCGGCGGCGTTCCCCGATCCGAACGAGGTCGATCTGGCCCGCCGGAACAACCGGCACAGCAGCTTCGGGCTCGGCGTGCACCGGTGCATCGGGTCGAACGTGGCCCGCATGGTCTTCAAGCGCATGCTTCTCGCGGTGCTCGACCGCATGCCCGACTACGGGTGCGATCCCGATGGCGCCGTGCACTACGACTCGATCGGCGTCATCAACGGCATGCGCCACCTGCCCGCGACGTTCACCCCCGGGCCACGCGTCGGTCCCGGGCTCGCCGAAACGCTCGACGTCCTCCAGCGTGCCTGCGACGAGCAGGGCCTCGCCGCGCCGGTGACGGTCCGCCAGGGCCGCGCCCAGATCGGCAGCACGTGACGGGCACCGGAAGCGTGGGCACCAACGCGGCGCCCGATCGGCCGTACCGCGTCGTGCAGTGGGCAACCGGCACCATCGGCGCACGGGCGCTCCGGCAGGTCATCGGGCACCCCCGCATGCAGCTCGCCGGGCTCTGGGTGCACAGCCCGGACAAGGTCGGACGCGACGCGAGCGAGTTGTGCGGCGTCGAAACCGACGAGGTCGGTGGGCTCGCCGATACCACCGGAGTCGCGGCGACGAACCGTCTCGACGACATCCTGGAACTCGACGCGGACTGCGTCCTGTACATGCCGCAGGCCTGCGACGCCGACGAGGTCTGCCGGCTGCTCGCGTCGGGACTGAACGTGGTCACGACCCGCAGCGAGTTCCATCGGCCGGCAAGCATGGACCCCGATCTGCGTCGGCGCGTCGAAGACGCTTGCGCCGAGGGCGGCACATCGATCCACAGCACGGGCAGCAGCCCTGGGTTCATCACCGAAGCGGTGCCGCTGGTCCTGGCCTCGGTACAGCGGCGGCTGGACATGATGACGATCGACGAGTTCGCCGACCTGTCGCGGCGCGACTCGCCCGAGCTGCTCTTCGAGGTCATGGGGTTCGGGCGCGCGCCGGCCGAGTTCGCCGAGGTCCGGACGGAACACGCCCGATCGCCTTTCGGACAGTCGCTCGCCCTGGTGGCCGACGGGCTGGGGCTGCCGCTCGACAAGATCGACGTCACCGGGGAGTTCGCGACGGCCTCCCGCACCGTCGAGATCGCCGCCGGCCGTCTGGAAGCCGGAACCGTGGCGGCCCAGCGCATCACCGTGACCGGTACACGTGACGGTGAGCCGCTGCTGAGGTTCCGCGCGACGTGGTACTGCACCACCGAACTCGACCGGCTCTGGGATGTCCGGCCCACGGGCTGGCGCGTGGTGGTCGACGGAGACGCGCCGCTGGACATCGACATGACATTTCCTGTGCCGATGGAACGGATGGCCGCCGTCTCGCCCGCGTACACGGCGAACCGCGCCGTCAACGCGGTCCCGGCCGTCTGCGGGGCCGCGCCCGGTATCCGCACGACGCTCGACCTGCCCGGCATCACGGCGCTCCTCGCCTGACCCGTGCAGATGCGCCGGGCTCGGCATTCCGTGCCGAACCCGGCGCCGTGAACACGTACTCGTGGACCTCCCAGGTGCCGAAACCACGGGTACGTGCTCACGGCGCCGGGCACGCAACGCGGCTGTTCCGCGCGCGGCTGATCCCCGCACGCCCGGCGCCGTACCCACCTGCCGCGCCTGCCGCGCCGGCGGCGGCACGGCCGACGACATCCCGGAGAACCGATGGCGGACGACGACCAATTGCAGCGAGCCGAGGCCATACGTCGTGCCGTGCTCGGTGACGCTTACGTAGACGGCATGGCCGCCGACAGCGATCCGGTAGCGGCCGACTTCCAGGCGTACATCACCGCGACCGCTTGGGGTGTCTGGGCCCGAGAAGGCCCGCTCTCCAATCGCGACCGCAGCTTGCTCGTCCTCGCCATGACGGCGGCTCTCGGCCGCATGGAGGAGTTCCGCCTGCATGCGCGCAGCGCACCGCGGGCGGGCGTCACCGCACGCGAGATCGACGAATTGCTGTTCCAGATCGCCGCGTATTGCGGCGCGCCGGCCGGTGTCGCCGCCCGTCGGGTCGTGCGTGAACTGCGAACCACACCCGAGGAGGGCTGAGCATGCCGGTCGTCGGATTCATCGGGCTGGGGAACATGGGGCGGGCGCTCGCGGCGAACCTCGTCGCCGCGGGCCACCACGTCGTCGCCTACGATGCCGCGGGCCCGGATCGGGTGCCGCCCGGAGCCGAAACCGCCGCCGACGTCCCCGAAGTCGCCCGCCTGGCCGAGACCGTGGTGCTGAGTCTGCCGGACGGCGACGCGTCCGGGCAGGTCGCCGTGGCCGTCGCCGGCACCTCCGGACGCCGAACCGCGCACGTCGTCGATACCTCGACCATCGGGCCGAAGGCCGCCCGGACGATCGACACCCTGCTCGCCGAGGCGGGCATCGGCTACGTCGACGCGCCCGTCTCGGGCGGCGTCGCCGGGGCACGCGCCCGCACACTTTTCGTCATGTACAGCGGCAGCGACGCCGCCTGCGCCGCCGTCGCGCCGGTGCTCGCGGGTCTGAGCGACCGCCGCCGCCGGGTCGGCGACCGTCCGGGCCCGGCGCAGGCCCTCAAGTTGGCCAACAACTTCCTGGCTGCGACCGCGCTCGCCGCGACCAGCGAAGCGGTCGCTTTCGGTGTGGCGGCGGGCCTCGACATGGCGGACATGCTCGACGTCCTCAACGCGTCGAGCGGCCGCAACTCCGCCACGGCCGACAAGTTCCCGCACCACGTCGCGACCGAAAGCTTCGCGGCCGGGTTCGCCAACTCGCTGATGGCCAAGGACGTCCGCCTGTATCTCCGCAGTGTCGCCGAACTCGGCGGGCCGGCGGCCGTCGGCGAGGCCGTGGGGCCCCTGTGGGATCGGTTCGCGGCCGATGAGCCGGGCGCGGACTTCACGCGCATCTATCCGTACGTCCGCACGGACTGAAGTCCGCGCCCGCCCCCTCAGCCGTCGACTTCCGCGGCTGCCGCGGCGAACTGCGCGGCGTAGAGCCGGGCGTAGGCACCATCTGCGGCGAGCAGCGTGTCGTGACTGCCCTGTTCCACGATGCGGCCGTCTTCCATGACGACGATGGCGTCCGCGTCACGGATGGTGGACAGCCGGTGCGCGATGACGAACGCCGTGCGCCCTTCACGGAGCTTGGCCGTGGCCTGCTGGATGAGCACCTCGGTCCGCGTGTCGACCGAGCTGGTGGCTTCGTCCAGGATGAGGATCGCGGGTTCGGCGAGGAAGGCCCGTGCGATCGTGATCAGTTGCTTCTCGCCGGCACTGAGACCGGCGCCGTCGTCGTCGACGTGCGTGTCGTAGCCCTCGGGGAGCGTGCGGATGAAGCGGTCGGCATGCGCGGCCTTGGCGGCGGCGACGATGCGTTCCGGGTCCGGGTTGTCGGCGCCGTAGGCGATGTTCTCGGCGATGGTGCCGCCGAACAGCCAGGTGTCCTGGAGCACCATGCCGATGCGGGAACGGAGTTCATGCCGCGGCATGGCGGCGATGTCGACACCGTCGAGGGTGATGCTGCCCCGGTCGATGTCGTAGAACCGCATGATGAGGTTGACCAGGGTGGTCTTGCCGGCTCCGGTGGGGCCGACGATGGCGACCGTGTGGCCGGGTTCCGCGGTCAAGGACAGGTTCTCGATCAGCGGCTTGTCGGGCGTGTAGCGGAAGACGACGTCGTGGAAGGACACCCGGCCCGCCGCCTCGTGCCCGCCCTGCTTCCCGACCGGGCCGACGGCGGGAGGGTCCGCGGGCTCTTCGGGGGCGTCGAGGAGTTCGAAGACGCGTTCCGCGGAGGCCAGTCCCGACTGCACCATGCCGGCCATGGCGGCGAGGAACGAGAAGGGCTGGCTGTACTGCCGCGAGTACTGGATGAACGCCTGGACGTCACCGACGCTCAGTGCTCCGGCCGCCACCCGCACGCCTCCGACGACGGCGATCAGCACGTAGTTGAGGTTGCTCAGGAACATCATCGACGGCTGGATCGCGTTGGACAGCGCGCCTGCCTTGCGGGTCGCGGCGGCCAAACGCTCGTTGTGCTCGGCAAAGGCCTCTTCGGCCTGGGCTTCGCGGCCGAATGCCTTGATCAGCGCGTGCCCGGTGTACATCTCCTCGATGTGCGCGTTGAGGCGGCCGGTGTGCTTCCACTGCTCGCCGAACGCCGGCTGGGCACGTTTGCCGAGCTTGAACACCACCCACACCGACACCGGTGCGGTGACCAACGCGATCAACGCGAGCATCCAGGAGATCCAGAACATCACCGCGAGCATCCCGAAGATGCTGAACAGCGGGATGACGAGTTGACCGACCGCCTGTTGCAGGGTGACGCCCAGGTTGTCGATGTCGTTCGTGACCCGGCTGAGGATCTCGCCGCGGCGGCGCTGGTCGACGTAGCCGAGCGGGATCCGGGAGATCTTGGCCTGGACGTCGTCGCGCAGCCGCTGGACGATGCGCTGCACGGCGAGGTTGGCGAGCCAGGACTGGACCACGGCGAAGGTGCCGGCGCCCAGGTAGACGAGCGTGGCGTACAGCAGTACTTCGCCGACGCCGCCGAAGTCGATGCCGTCTCCGAGCACCCCGTCGAGCACCCGGTCCGTGGCACGGCCGAGCAGCCACGGACCGGCGGAAGCCAACGCGACGCTGACCAGTCCGGCGACGAGGATCCACCCGATGAGCGGGCGTTCGGTGGCCAGCAGCGTGCCCATCCGGCGCAGCGCGGCGCGCGCGTCGGACGAGCGGTCGGGGCGCCGGGGCGCGTTCTCTTTGTCGGAAAGGGTGTTCCGGCCCGCTTTCATGCCGCCTCCGCCTCGGTCATCTGGGACAACACGATCTCCCGGTACGTCGCGTTGCCGGCGAGGAGTTGGTGGTGGGTGCCGGTGCCGACGACGCGCCCTTCGTCGAGGACGACGATGCGGTCCGCGTCCCGGATCGTGCCGACGCGTTGGGCGACGACGATCACCGTGACACCCGTGGTCTCACGGGCGAGGGCGTCGCGGAGCCGGGCGTCGGTGGCGTAGTCGAGGGCGCTGAAGGAATCGTCGAACAAGTACACGTCGGGTCTGCCGACCAAGGCGCGGGCGATCGCCAGACGCTGGCGTTGGCCGCCCGAGACGTTCGTGCCGCCCTGCGCAATGGGCGCGTTCAGCCTCGCTGGGAGGCGTTCGACGAAGTCGCGGGCCTGCGCGATGTCCAGGGCGCGCCAAAGTTCGTCGTCGGTGGCTTCCAGAGCACCGAAGCGCAGGTTGGTCGCGATGGTGCCGGAGAAGAGGAACGGGCGTTGCGGGACATAGCCGACGGTCTTGCTGAGGGTCGCAGGGTCGATGTCGCGGACGTCGACGCCGCCTACCGCGACGGCGCCCGCACTCGCGTCGGCGAGCCTGGGTATCAGGCTGAGGAGGGTGCTCTTGCCACTGCCGGTGCTCCCGATGACGGCGACCGTCTCGCCGGGGGCCGCGGTGAGGGAGACGCCGTCGAGCACGGGGGCTTCGGCTCCCGGGTACCGGAAGCCGGCACCACTGATTTCGACGCGGCCCGGCTCGGGCAGATCGTCCACGGGCAGCACCGGTGCGTCGATGGAGGTCGGCGTCTCCAGGACTTCGCGGACGCGCGCGGCGCAGACTTCCGCGCGGGGCAGCTGGCGCAGCAGGTAGGCGGCCATGATCGCGGCGCCCAGGACCTGCATCACGTAGCCGAGGAAGGCGGACAGTGCGCCCACATCGATCGCCCCGCTGTCGATGCGCCGTGCTCCGAACCACACGACGGCGACGCCCGCGACTCCGGTGACCGTGGTCAGCACCGGCTGGAGCAGTGCCATGAGGCGGCCGACCCGGAGTGACACGTCGGTGAGCTGCGCGTTGGCTTCGCCGAACCGGTCGTGCTCGCGGCGTTCTTGGACGAACGCGCGGATGACGCGCAACCCGGTGATCTGTTCGCGCATGATGCGGTTGACCGTGTCGATCGTGTCCTGCATGACGACCGAGAGGGGTGTCATGCGGCGCAGGACGGCCCAGATGACCAGGCCCAGGAGCGGCATCACCACCACCAGGAGGAGCGACAACGGGACGTCCTGGCCGAGCGCGAACACGATGCCGCCGACGCACATGATCGGTGCGGTGACCATGAAGGTCAGCACGACCTGCACGAGCATCTGGATCTGCTGCACGTCGTTGGTGGTGCGGGTGATGAGCGACGGCGCGCCGAAGTGGTGGAGTTCGCGCGCGGAGAACGACTGGACTCGGGTGAACAGCGCGGCGCGGAGGTCCTGCGCGAGGCCGGCCGCGGCGCGGTTGCTCAGCACGGTCGCGGCGAGGGCGGCGGCGAACTGGGCCAGCGACACGGCGGTCATCAGACCGCCGACCCGCCAGATGTGGCCGGTATCGCCGCGGAGGACGCCCTTGCTGATGATGTCCGCGCTGAGGTCGGGCAGGTAGAGGGCTGCGGCGGACTGGCCGAGTTGCAGCACCAGGACGACGGCGATGACGCGGCGGTAGGGACGCAGATGGGGCACGAGAAGTCGGATCAGCACGCGGTCTCACAGCGCGTTGGGCCTGCGGCAGGGCAGGCGTCGGACGGCGTACCGAGGACAGTAATGGATCAGACTTGATGCATCAAGTGTGATGCATCTTCCTTGATGTAATATGGCGAGGCATGGACGGACACGAGCTGTACCACCTCGGCCGCACGCTGATGAAGCTCGGCGAGCAGTCGATCCCGCCGATGGGCATCGAGGGATTGTCGGCCCCCACGCGGGCGATCGTGTCCGACATCTTCGAGAACCCGGGGAGTTCGATCTCGGACATCACCGCGCGGGTGCGGTTCCCGCAGAGCCAGGTGTCGGCCTGCGTGGCCCGACTGCGCGACGCGGGCGCGGTGGAGACGGTGACCGATCCGCAAGACCGCCGACGCACGCTGGTCCGGCCGACAGCCGAGACGCTGCGACGGGCGAAAAACCGCCCGCCGGCCGCGATCGACGGGGCGGTCGCCGCGGCGATCGGCAGCACGGACCCGAAGGAGATCGCGCGCGTGCACGAGGCGCTGGACCGGCTGCGCGAGGCGTTGCGTCCCCGGGAAAGCTAGAGCCGCCTGCCCGGCACGGTCGGCCCCGCCGACGCCCGCGATGCCGCGCGCGGAGGACACGGCAAGAGCGCGGATCGCCTTCCCCGAGAGACGCCGACTTCACGCTTCAGGGCGGCACATGGACCGCCCGCGCACTCCGCCTGCCCAGACACCTTGAGAATAGTATTCTCAAATTCGAGATTGCCATTTAGCATGCACGGGTAGCCCCAGTTCACCGTGACTTGGAGTCCGCATGCCGAAGCCCGACTTCGCCGACCGCCGCGTTCTCGTCGTCGGGGGATCCTCCGGCGTCGGCCGCGGCATCGCCCTCGCCGCCGCGGCTCAGGGGGCACGCGTCGCCGTGGTGGGGCGGCGCGCCGCCCTGCTGGCCGAAGTCGCCGCCGAGACCGGCGGCACCGCGATCACCGCCGATCTCGCCGAGCCCGAGGACTGTGCCCGGATCGCCGACGAGGCGGTCGCCGCACTCGGCGGCGACATCCACGCCGTGGTCCACACCGCGGGAGTCTCGCCGCTCATGCGGATCGCCCATACGCCGCCCGAGGTTTGGCGGCGCCTGATGGCCACCAACATCATCGGCCCGGTCCTCGTCACCTCCGCCGTCCTCCCCGCTCTGGCCCCGGACGCCTTGGTGGCCTTCACTTCGTCCCGCAGCGTCGGGCACCCTTACCACGGTGTCGGCGCCTACAGCGCCAGCAAGGCCGCTCTCGACCAGGCCATCCTCAGCCTCCGCCTGGAGAACCCTCGCGTCCGCTTCACCCGCGTCGAAATCGGCGACACCGCAGGCACCGACATCAACCGCGACTTCGACATGGCCACCCGTGGCGAACTCGCCCCGCTGTGGCTGTCCCACGGCGTGCTGTCCGAGGTCCTCATGGACTGCGGCGACCTGTCCGGCATGATCACCGAGGCGCTCGGCCAGCTGCTCGCTCGTCCCGGCATCTCCGCGAACAACCTGGTCTTCCACGGCGCCGGCGGGGTACTCACCTCGTTCGACCAGAAGCCGTCCGTCGGCGTACCCCAGCCCGAGCGGCTCCCCATCGCCGACAACGGAAACCGCCGGTGACTCCCCCGGGCGTCCGCCTTTCCCTTCGGTTCGACTTCCGCAACCCGCAGTTCGCAGGCACGTCCATGAGCGACCGCTATGCGGCCGCCCTCGACATGGCCGTGTGGGCCGACCGGCTCGGATTCGCCGCCGTCACCCTGTCCGAGCACCACGGTTTCGCCGACGGCTACCTTCCCGCACCCCTGACGATGGCGGCAGCGGTGGCGGCTCGCACCGAACGGCTTCACATCATCATCGCGGCCGCCCCCGCACCGCTCTACGACCCGGTCCGGCTGGCCGAGGAAGCCGCCGTCGTGGATCTGCTCAGCCGCGGTCGGCTCACCCTCGTTCTCGCCAACGGCTATATGGCCTCCGAGTTCGCCATGCTCGGTATCTCGATGCGCGACCGCGCGAAGCTCACCACCGAAGCCGTCCGCGTCCTTCGCGCGGCATGGTCCGGTGAGCCGTTCGAGCACCGCGGAGAGACCATCCGCGTCACGCCTACCCCCGCCATCCCGGGCGGCCCGCGCATCCTCCTCGGCGGTGCGGTCGAGGCAGCGGCACGCCGCGCGGCACACATCGCGGACGGCTTCGTGCCCAACTGGCCGGGGGTCTGGGAGCATTACCGCGACGAACGACTCAAGCTCGGCCATCCGGACCCGGGCCCGTTCATCGGCACGGTCGGCACATTCCTCCACGTGTCCCGCGACCCGGAACGCGACTGGCCGCGCATCCTGCCCTACGCGATGCACGAATCAGTCGAATATGGCACCCACGCGGCGGCGTCCGGAACGTCGGGCCGAGGAACATACGAAGTGCCCGACTCCGCTGACGAATTGCGCCGAAGCGGCCAGTACCGCGTCGTCACCCCCGACGTGCTGCTCACCGAACTCAAAGCAGCCGGCCCCGCAGCACAAGTCGGCCTCCACCCACTGATGGGCGGTATCCCGCCCGAACTCGCTTGGGAGAGTCTGAGGTTGTTCGAATCGGAAGTGCTGGCGCGGCTCTGAACGCGATCAAGGGCCCGATGCGGTCGTGCGATCTCACCCCCGCCGGACGGCGGGAGGCGCCTCAGAACGCCGTGTCCAAGCCGAGCGCGGCCGCGACTCCGGCACCGTCCGAACCGACAGCCCCGTCCAATCGCTGCTCGGTCCAGACGGTCTTGCCGGTGCGCCGATACCGGCTCCCCCAGCGCGACGTCAGTTGGGCGACGAGGAACAACCCGCGGCCGCCCTCGTCGGTGTCGCGGGCTCGCCGCAACCGCGGCTGTGCGTTGCCCGCGTCACTGACCTCGCAGATGAGGACATCGTCCCGGATCAGTCGCAGCGCGACTGGCGAACCGCCGTACCGAATCGCATTGGTGACCAGCTCGCTCACCACTAGGGCCTGTTCTGAGTTCGGATCACGATCGGGTCATTCCGGCCTCGGCGGCCGGGGGAATGCGGTAGACCGGACGGCATGACCCGGGGTGATCTGTCGGATGGCGAGTGGGAGTTGGTCGAGCCG
>NZ_BAABHS010000028.1:0-106151 GCF_039542225.1 Yinghuangia aomiensis
GCGGCGACGAGCTGCTCGACCAGCTCATCGCGGGCGGCTTCCTGCTCTGCGGCACCCCGGAAGAGGTCTGCGAGCAGGTCGCGCAGTACCAGGAAGTCGGCTGCGACCAGCTGGTGTTCGGCCTCAGTGCGAACCTGACGCACGACGAGTACCACGAGCAGATCGAGCTGTTCGGCGAGCACGTCATCCCCGAGTTCGACAAGAACCCGGAGCACTCGACGAGCGTCTACCGCCGCAACGCGGGTGGCCCGAAGTACCCGCCGTTCAACGGCCCGGTCGACGAGAACCTCAAGCACAGCGTGCTGCCGGCCAACGCCATCCTCGGCCTGGACGGCAAGCCGCAGGGCTGACGGTCCGCAAGAACGCGGCCGACGCGCTTCGCAAGCGGTCCGCGGGCATCCGGAACTCCGGGTGTCCGCGGACCGCGGCGTTTGCGGGCGGTTGCGAGACGGCTTACGACCTGCGGTCGGGTTGCAGTCGGCTTACCCCGGGCGCGGCCCCCGGCCGCCTAGCCTGGGCGCATGGACGAGATCGGTGGGGTGGAGGTCGTCGCGTTTGCGGACGCGGTGGCGTTCGAGGGATGGCTGGCGGACCACCACGGGCGGCATGAGGGCGTGTGGGTCAAGGTCGCCAAGAAGGGGTCCGGGGTTGCGTCGGTGACCGCGGACGAGCTGGTCGACGTGGGGCTGTGCTGGGGGTGGATCTCCGGTCAGCGGCGGTCGTCGGATGCGACGTACTACTTGCAGAAGTACGTGCCGCGGCGGCCGAAGAGCCTGTGGTCGCAGGTCAACGTCGACAAGGTCGCGGCGCTCGCGGCGGCGGGGCGCATGCGGGAGCCGGGGCTCGACGAGGTGCGCAAGGCGCAGCGCGACGGGCGGTGGGCCGCGGCGTACGCGCCGCAGTCGACCGCGGCCGTGCCGGAGGAGCTGACGGCGGCGCTGGCAGGCAATCCCGAGGCCCAGCAGGCGTTCGCGGAGCTGGACAAGACCGCCAGGTACCTGGTGATGCTGCCGCTGCTGCAGGCCCGGACGGCGGAGGGACGGCAAGCGGCGGCGGAGAAGGCCGTGCGGGCGTTGGGGGTGTAGGGCCGGTCAGGCGCCGCTGTCGAGGCCGGGGACGGGGGCGCCGGACGGGAAGCCCGCGGTGACGTACCCCGCGTAGTAGGCGCGCCATTCGGGGGTGGGGCCGGCGTGCGGGCCGTCGTAGGCCTCGCCGCGGGCGGCGGCGTCCAGGGCGTCGAGGCACACGTCCCAGCCCGCGGCGTTGCGGGCGGCGGTGTTCTCCTCGGCGAGGACGTTGGTGAGGGTGAGGCGGGTGCCGCCGTCGAACGCCTCGAGGTCGAAGCGCAGTTCGTCGGGGCCCCAGGTGAAGGCCAGGTGGCGGGGGGCTTCGGCAGCCAAGACCTCACCGGTGGAGTCGGGCATGCCGGCGTCGAAGCTGAAACGGACTTCGCCGCCGGGCTTCGGGTCGATCGCCACGCGGCTCGGGAACCAGCGGGCCAGTTCGGCCGGGTCGCTGACGAACTCCCAGACCCGGCCCACCGGGTGGGGGTAGGTCCGGCGCAGTCGAACGGCTGGCTGGCCGTCATCGACGGGAAGGAAGTCCGCGTGGGAGCTCGTGGGGGTCATACGGGATCCGGTCCTTCGCCGTACGGGTGACTGGGCACGCGGCAGGCTATGCCGCGGGCCGGGCACGGGCGGGGGTGCCACGCCGCGGCGGTGGCCGAGGGGCCGGGTCGGAGCCGCCGTCCGAGTGCCCCCCACGCCACGACCACCACGCCTCGCACCACCACCGGCCCCCGCGACACGACCGCCCGCCCTCGCGACACCTCCGCTCACCGCGGCCGCACGGCCCGCGGCCCCACCACCGCCGCCCCCAGCGGAGTGACCCGCGCCCGCAGCCCCCGGTCCGCCGTCACCACCAGGCAAGCCCGCTCCGGAACTTCGTCGTGCTCGATCGTCACCAACCGCACGATCATGTCGTCGCCGCTCCCCGGTGCGCTCGTCACGCGTACGCCCGGCACTTCCGGCAGGTCGCGGGCCTTGCCCTCGACTACGAGGAGCATGTCGAGCGGTCCGCGGGTCGCCCATTCCGGAGCGCCCGTCGCCCTCGGCAGGCCCTGCTCGGCGAACGGCACGAGCGCGTCCCGCAACCGCCCCGCCGCCGCCTTGCGGTCCTTCCACCACCCGTCGGGCACCGACCCCACCACGTTCGCGCCGTCGACGATCACCAACGGCACGTACTCGTCCTCGTCGCCTTCCACCGCTGCGGACATGCCCGCTCCCTCCGACCGCCGTCAACCAGGTGGGGCCCACATCGCGGACCCCGCCTCCCCCACCCGGTCGATCGTAGGCTTCACGCGCGACGCGCCACGGGCCTGTCGCTCCCGTTCACGCTCCCCGGTGATTTCCCACCAACCACATCACCCCGACGAGCGAAACAGGTTTGCCGCATGCTCAGCGCATCGATGTCGTCTCCGGCAAGCGGTACACCCGCTCGTCCGGCTTTTCCCCGCTCCGGACCCTGCGCGGCCACCACATCCCCCGGCCCAATACCGCCGCCAGTGCGGGGACGAGGGTCAGGGACAGGACCAGCGACGAGAGGACGATGCCCAGGCCCGTCGAGAAGCCGACTTCCTGCATGGCGGTATCCGGGTTCACCGCCAGGCTCGCGAAGGAGCCGGCCAGAACCAGGCCCGCGGTCGCGATCGCGGGGGCCGTGTGCCGCAGGGCTTCGCGTACCGCGACGCGCGCGGGCACGGGCTTGGCCATCTCCTCCCGCAGGCGGTCACTGATCAGGATGTTGTAGTCGGTCCCCAGCGCCACGACGAACAGGAACAGCACCAGCGGCAAGGTGAACGCCACCCCGGGGCGCCCCGCCACGTGTTGGAACGCGAACGCCGCCGCGCCCAGCGTGGCCGTGAACCCCAACCCCACCGCGAGCATCAGCACCAGCGGCGCGAGCAGGCTGCGCAGCAGCAGGAACAGGATCACCGCGATCAGCACCGCGGCCACCGGGAACACGATCTTCAGGTCGTGGTCGACCGCTTCCGACACGTCGGCGAAGATCGCCGCCGTCCCGGTGACATGCGCCTCCGCTCCCGGAGGCGCCGCGTCGCGGAGCGCCCCGCGCAGCGGGCCGGACACCAGGTCCCGGGCTTCGTGCGTCTCCGACGGGGACACCAGGAAGACGTCGAAGCGCGCGGCACCGCGGTCGGGCGTGTAGGAGACCGCACCCACCTGTCCCACGCCCGGCACGGCGCCCACCACCGAGGCCAGCCGGTCGACCGCGCGCCCGTCGAGCGCGGCACCCCCGTCGGCCCGGACGTACGCGGTGTGCGGGTCCGACGCCCCCGCCGGCAGGGCGGAGGAGATCTCCGCCGCGGTCCGCGCCGCCCCGGTGTCCGACCGCGGCTCGCCGACGTTGTAGTTCATCCGCACGCCCGCGGCGCCCGCGGTCAGGAGACCGAGCAGGAGCAGCGCACCGAGTGCGTGGCGTGCCGGACGGGCCGCGACCCGCGTCGCCCACCGCCCGGACCAGCCGCCCTCCGCGGGCTCCTTCTTCCATGCCTTCGCCGGCCAGAACAGCCCCCGCCCGCACACCGCGAGCAGCGCCGGCATCAGCGTGAGGCTCGCCGCCAGCATGACCAGGACCGACACGGCGATCGCCGGGCCCAGCACCCGGAACTGCCCGAAGGTCGCGATCCCGAGCGTCGCGAAGGCCGCGACGATGGTCAGCGCCGCGCAGGTGACGGCCGCGCCGACCTTCCCCGCGGTGATCGCCGCCGCGGTCCGCTTGTCCTGGTCCGGGTGGTTCCGCAGATGCTCGCGGAAGCGGAACATCTGGAACAGGAAGTAGTCGACCCCGATCCCGAGCAGCACCACGCCGATCAGCGACGGCACCGACGCGTCCAATTGGATGCCGAAGAGCAGCGCCATCCCCGCCACCGCGCCCGTCGCCGCCCCGCCCACCAGGGTGACCGCGAGCAGCGGCACGATCGCCGCCGGCACGCTCCGGAACGCCAGGACGTTGAGCAGCACGATCAGCCCGAACGTCAGGATCCCCGCCACCATCGTCGCGGTCTTGTTGGCCTCGTCGGTGTCGACGGCGTCCGCGATCGGCCCGGTGAAGCCGGTGCGCAGGCCGGCCGCCCCGAACTCCCGTGCGGCGTCGTCCCGGAACTTCTTGTAGACGTCCTGCACGGCCGTATCGCCGGGACCGCCGCGCAGGTCGGCGGTCACCAGTTGGAAGCTGCCGTCGGGTGCGCCCGGGCCGACGGCCACGTGTGGTGTCTGCGATCGGTCCTTGACCAAAGGCCCGCTCGGCGACACCTCGACGCGGAGCCGCCCAAGCTGTCCGGCGATGTCCGCGAGCCGGGCGCGGTCGCGGTCCGCGAGTTCGGCGCCGTCGGTGCGCGCCACCAGCATCGTGACCGTGGTGGTGTCCGACGCCTGGCCGAAGTCGTCCTCGGCGATGCGCAGCGCGGCCGCCGAGTCGTAGGTGCTCGGCAGGAAGTCACCGGTCTGGGCGTCCGAAGCCCGCGACATCAAGCCGGGGCCGAGCACGGTCATGGCACCGCAGACGATCACCCAGAGGACGACGACTTTCCAGGCGTGGCGGGTGGAGAAGCTGGTCAGAGCACGGATCATGGTCTCTCCGCGGAGGGGGACGGGCCGGGGTTCCGGACGGGTCCCAGGCCATCACCCGGCGATCCGGGGGGGCATCGGCCGCCGGAACGGAGCCGGAAGCGGGAGCGTGGTCCCGGGTCCGGGCCGGCGGCTGGTACCTGCGGAGGACACGCGAATCGTGCCGGCGGCGGGCCGGGGCGCCGACCGGGCACGATGGAATGGAGTCCCGGAACCTTCGGAAGCGCCGGGCACGACTCGGCCGGCGGCCGGAAGGGAGCGCGGCATGGGGTTCGGCCCGGCGTCCGCGGCGTTGGCCGGCCTGGGCAGGGCGATCACCGGACGCGACCTGCCGGAAACGGACAGGGACGCGGAGACGGGCCCGCCCGCGGCGACGGCCGCGCCGCCGCGGCCCGAGGCTCCGCCGAAGCAGCCGCGGAAGCGCGGGCCCCGCCCCCGCCAGGCCGACGTCTTCATCGCCGCCGCCGTCGGCGCCGTCGACCTGCTCGGCTACACGGTCACCATGCGCTCGGACAGCGCCGCGTACACGGTGACCGGCGCCCTGCTCCTGGTTCTCGCCGCGGCGTGCCTCCTGGCCAGACGCCGCCACCCGATCGTCGTACTCGCGGCGATCCTGGCCATCGAGATCGTCGTCAACGTCGTCGTCCGCATGCCGACGCATTTCTCGCTGTCGGTGGTCGCGGCGCTCTACACCGTCGGTCTGGCGTGCCGCCCGCGGACGGTGGCTTTGGCGTCGCTGGCGGTGCTGGCCGGGCAGATGACGGCGTACGGCAACTCGGAGGACTCGTTCGTCTGGACGTTCACCGGCGACCTCACCGCGATCGCGCTGGTCGTCGGGGTCAGCGCGGGTGTGCGGCGCTGGCAGAAGCAGGTCGACGTGAACCGGCTGCTGCTCGCGGACCGCGCGGTCACCGACGAACGCCGCCGGATCGCCCGGGAGCTGCACGACATCGTCGCGCACCACATCACGACCATGCACCTCATGTCCGGCGGCGCCCGCGCGAACCTCGACCGGGACCCGGAGACGGCGCGTGCCGCGTTGATCACCCTGGAGGCGTCCGGCCGGGTCGCGCTGGCCGAGATGCGGCAGTTGCTCGGAGTACTGCGCAGTGACGACGACGGGGAGAACGCCCCGTCGGCGCCGCAGCCGGGGGTCGGCGACTTGGACCGCCTGGTCGCGGAGTCGTGCCTGGCCGGGCTGCCCACCGAGTTCGCCGCGGCGGGCGAGTGGCGCGAGCTGCCGCTGCCGGTACAGCTGGCGGTTTTCCGGATCACGCAGGAGGCGTTGACGAATGCACGCAAGCATGCCGGTCCGGGTGCGCGGGCGACGGTGCGGCTGGCGTACCGTCCGGGGCGGGTGACGGTCGAGGTGCAGGACACCGGCGGGGCGAAGCCGGACCGGCCGCCGGGCGACGCGGCGCTGCCGGGTTCCGGGCACGGGCTGCTCGGGATGCGCGAACGTGTGGCCGTGCACGGCGGGTTCGTGGACGCGGGCCCGACCCCCGACGGCGGCTTCCGGGTCGCCGCGACCATCCCCACCCGGGAGACCGCATGACCGCGGCGGCTTCGGAGCGGGCGGACGCCCGCGTGACCGTCCTCATCGCCGACGACCAGCCGCTCGTGCGCACGGGCCTGTCGCTGATCCTGCGCTCGGACCCGTCCGTCGAGGTGGTCGGCGAGGCCGCGGACGGCGCCGAGGCGGTCGACGCGGCGGCGCGGCTGCGTCCGGACGTCGTGCTCATGGACATCCGCATGCCGCTCATGGACGGGGTGCGGGCGACCGCGGAACTCGCCGCCGCGCACCCGGAATGCCGGGTCCTCGCGCTCAGCACGTTCGACATGGACGAGTACGTGGTCGCCGCGCTCCGCGCCGGTGCCTCGGGCTTCCTGCCGAAGGACGTGTCGCCGGAAGACCTGCTCGCCGCCCTGCACACCGTGAAGGCCGGGGAGTCCGTGGTGGCGCCGCGGCTGCTGACCCGGCTGATCGAAACGTACGTGCGTACGCCCGACGCGCCCCAGCCGCTGGCCTCCGGCGTGCTGTCCCGGCTGACCCCGCGCGAGGTCGAAGTACTGCGTCTGATCGCGACGGGTGCGGAGAACACCGAGATCGCGGCCGCCATGCGGATCAGCGTGTCGACGGTGAAGAACCACGTGACGAGCATCTTCGCGAAGCTCGGCATCCGGGACCGGGCGCAGGCCGTGGTCGCCGCCTACGAGTCGGGCCTCGTCCGGCCCCGCCCGGGCACGCCCTGAGCGGGGCCGGCGCGGCTGCGCCTACGGCTTCGTGCGCTGGAAGCGTTCCGCCGGGGTATCCGTCCAGGCGATCGTGAGCGTCTTGCCGTCGGCGCTCACCGAGGCTTGGCCCTTCCCGGTGTCGCCTTTGCAGGAGATGTTCACGTACGCGGACGTCGAGATGCTGCCGGAGCAGTTGAGTCCCGTCGCCTGGACCGAGATCGTCGATCCGCGCACCGTCAGGGTCGGAACTCCCCCGGTCTGATCCCGCATCGAGTAGTACCAGAGGCCTTGGAACTTGGCGTCCGGGCCGCCCGCGGGCGCGCTGGTCCGCGGCTTTGCGGTGGTCGCCGCGCGCGTGGGGGACGTGGTGGCGGGCCGGGCGCTCGTGGCGCTCGGCTGCGCGGACGGGCCGGACGCGCCGGCCGACGCGGACGGGTCGGCGGAAGGCGGCGCCGAAGTCGCGGGCAGCGTCACCGGGATGCTCGCGGAGGGTTTGCCGCCGCCTCCCCCGCCGCCGGAGCATGCGGTGCCGGCCAGCAGCAGCGCCGCCGCGACGCCGAGGGCGCGGAGCGGGCGCGGTATCGGATTCGGCACGGTCACCGCTCCGACAGGTCGGCTTCGCACTGCAACGCGTCGGACACGTTGGAGCGCTTCTGCGTCTTCTCGTCGACGACCTTGCCGTCGAGGGTGACCCGGCAGGTGATCGTCTCGTCGGGCGCTTCGGACGGCGACGTGTACACGGTCATGTGCATGAGCGTCCCGGGCGTGGTGACCTCGATGGACTTCGTCCAGCCGGACGCGACGTTCTTGGCTTCCTCGCCGTCCGAGTTCGGGTCGTCGACGACGTAGCGGACGTCGGCAGGCCCGCGGCCGACGACCTCGTAGACGACGGTGTGCTTGGCGGTGTCCCCGCCGCCGGAACAGCCGGCGACCGATCCCACGGCCGCGGCCAATCCGACCGCGGCACTCCTTTTACGCAATGTTTTTCCCCGTGTTCGTGGCGCGTGCATGACGGACGCCGGGATGTCCGGCGCCGGAAGCACGCACCCGGGGAAGGCTTCTTCCGGGGACCGCCGGTGGCCCCGCGTCGATGCCCCGGGCCCCGACCGGCGAAAGCCGCACGGCGGGGGCCCGGAGTCCGGCGATGCTAGCCGCAACCGGCAACGAAGGGACGCGAGGCGCCACTACGCGCGAATCCCCGACGGCGCGGCGTGATTCCGGAGTGATCGCGCACACGCACGGCCCGCGCCCCGCCGCCCGGGCAGCGGGGCGGCGGGGCGCGGCCGGGTCAGGCCGCGGACGCGGCGGGGCGCTTGGCCAGCGGGACCTCGCAGTTGTCCGAGAAGCCCTGCGAACTGATGCCGTTCGCGTTGTTGTTGCGGGTGGCCATGTTGACGAAGGCGATGTAGGCGGTGAGTTCGACCATCGCGGGGGCTCCGAGACGGTCGAGCAGTCCCGCGTACATGTCGTCGGTGACGGTAGGCGGCGTGTTCGTCATCGCCTCGGCGTACTCCAGGACGTCGCGCTCCAGCGACGAGAACACATCCGAGTCGCGCCACACCGGCACCTGGCTGGCCTTGGCCAGGTCCAGGTTCTGGTTGAGGGCGTGGAAGTAGCCGATGTCCAGGCACCAGCCGCAGCCGACCTGGGTGGCGACCGCCATGTGCGCGTAGGACTTGAGGCTCTCTTCGGCGTCGCCCCACTCGGCCACCTTGCCGCCGAACTCCATGCTGGACAGGGAGACTTTGGGGCTGTGGAAGGTGGCCGCGACAGGCTCGGGCACCGTGCCGAGCTGCTCGATCATGTTCTTCTCGAGGTCGGCGGGCAGGTCGGCGAGGGGAATGCGGGGGGCCATGGTGTCCTCCTGGTGGTGGCGTTTCGTTGGCATGAAGACACCGGCCGGCGGAGAAGTGTGACAGGGCTCCGGGATCACTCCCGGGAAGGTGCCGCGGGGATGACCAGCGGGGTGCCGGTCTCCGGGTCGGCGATGACCCGGCAGCGCAGCCCGAAGACGTCGCCGACCAAGTCGGCGGTGACGATGTCGGCGGGCGGGCCCTCGGCGACGATGCGGCCGTCGCGCATCGCGATCAGGTGGGTCGCGTAGCGGGCGGCCTGGTTGAGGTCGTGCAGGACGGCGACGAGGGTGCGGTCCTGCTCGCGGTGCAGGCGGGCGCACAGGTCGAGGACGTCGATCTGGTAAGCGAGGTCGAGGAACGTGGTCGGCTCGTCGAGGAGCAGCAGCGGGGTCTCCTGCGCGAGCACCATGGCGATCCACACGCGTTGCCGTTGTCCGCCGGACAGTTCGTCGACCGGCCGGTCGGCGAGGTCCCCGACGCCGGTGGCCGCCATGGACGCGGCTACGACGTTTTCGTCCTCGCGGGACCACTGCCGCAGCAGGCCTTGGTGCGGGTAGCGGCCGCGGGCGACCAGGTCGGCGACGGTGATGCCGTCGGGTGCCGTGGACGATTGCGGCAGCAGGCCGAGGATACGGGCGAGCTGCTTGGCCGGGTAGGTGGCAAGGTCGCGGCCGTCCAGGACGATGCCGCCGCGGGCCGGGGGAAGCAGCCGGGCGAGAGCACGCAGCAGGGTGGATTTCCCGCACGCGTTGGGGCCGACGACGACGGTGAAGGAGCGGTCGGGGATGGCGACGTCGAGGCCGGTGGCGATGGTGCGCCGGTCGTAGGCGAGGGTGAGGTCGCTGCCGCGCAGGCGGGCCGACGGGTGGCCGACGGCGGCTTCGGTGCGTTCTGCGGTCGTCGTCTCCACGGAATCAGATCCTTCCCGCGCGGCGTTCGGCCGCGAGCATGGCCACCAGGTACACCCCGCCGAGCAGGCCGGTCACCACGCCGACCGGGAGGGGGTGGTCGTCGAAAGCCCGTTGGGCGATCCAGTCGGACGCCGTGAGCAGCGCGGCGCCGACCGCCATGGCGGGCAGCAGGTTGGGGCCGGGCGCGCGGGTCGCACGCCGGGCCAGTTGGGGAGCGGTGAGGGCGACGAACGCGACGGGTCCGGCGGCAGCCGCGGCGAGCGCGGTGAGGACCACGGCACCGCCGATCAGCGCGAGCCGGACGCGTTCGACGCGGACGCCGAGCGCCGACGCGGTGTCGTCGCCCATCTCGAGCATCCGCAGCGCGGGCCCGCAGCCGAGCAGCAGCGCGGGAACCACGACGGCCATGGCGACGGCCAGCGGGGCCACGTTGTCCCAGCCGCGTCCGTCCAGGCTGCCGGTCTGCCACAGCACGGCGCGGGCCGCGTCGGTGAGTTGGGCGCGGGTGAGGAGGTAGCCGTTGACGCCGGTGAGGGCGGCGGTCAGGCCGATGCCGGTGAGCACGAGCCGGAATCCGTGCACGCCGCGCCGCCACGCGAGCGCGTAGACGAGCACGCCGGTGGCGATGCCGCCGGCCGCGGCCCCGGTGGCGACGGCCCCCGCGCTGCCGCCGAGGTACACGATGGCGACGAGGGCCCCGGTCGCCGAGCCGGAGGTGAAGCCGAGCAGGTCGGGGCTGCCGAGCGGGTTGCGGACCACGGCCTGGAACACCGCGCCGGCGAGGCCGAGCGCGGCGCCGACGGCGAGGGCGACGCAGGCGCGGGGCAGCCGCAGTTCGCGCACGATGAAGGTGTCCGCGGGCGAACCGTGGCCGGTCAGCGCGTCGAGGACGCGGCCGAAGCCCATGGCGTACTGGCCGCTTCCGATGCACAGCACGGCGAACGCCGCGGCCGCCGCCAGCGCCAGCAGTCCGGCGGCCACGGCGCGCGGCCGGAAGCGCACCGAGAACCGGCCGGCCCGCACGGTGCGCGCGCCGGATATCCGCACCGCGGCCGGGGCGGCGGCGGTCTTTCCGAGCGGGGCGGTCATGCCGCCACCGCCTTGACGCGGCGCAGCAGCACCAGGAACAGCGCCCCGCCGACGACCGAGCAGACGATGCCGACCTGGATCTCCGAGGGGCGCGCGGCCAAGCGGCCGAGCACGTCGGCCATCAGCAGCGCGGCGGGCGTGAGGATCGCGCAGTACGGCAGGACTTTGCGCAGGTCGGGCCCGGTCACCGCGCGCACGGCGTGCGGCATGATCAGGCCGACGAAGACGAGGGGCCCGCAGGCCGCGGTGGCCGCCCCGCACAGCAAGGTGACGGCGACGATCGCCCCGGCCCGGGTGCGGACGGGCCGGGCGCCGAGCGCGAGGGCCGCGTCGTCGCCGAGGGCGAGCGCGTTCAGCGGCCGGGCGAGCAGCAGGGCGAGGAGGAGTCCGGCGGCGATGAACGGGGCGACTTTGCGGACGGTGCCCATGTCGGCGCTCGCCAGCGTGCCGTTGCCCCAGAAACGGGCGGCGTTGAGCGCGGCGGGGTCGATCAGCATGACGGCCTGCACGTAGGAGTACAGCGCGGCGTTGAGGGCGGCGCCGGCGAGCGCGAGGCGCGCGGGCGTGGCGCTGCGGCCGCCGCCGACGGCGTAGACGAGGACCGCGACGACGGCGGCTCCGGCGAAGGCGAACCACACGTAGCCGGCGAAGACCCGGACGTCGAAGAACACCATCGCGGAGACGGCGGCCGCCGAGGCACCGGCGTTGATGCCGAGCAGGCCGGGGTCGGCGAGCGGGTTGCGGGTCACGGCCTGCATGACGGCCCCCGCGACACCGAGGGCGAGTCCGACGAGCAGTCCCAGGAGGGTGCGGGGCAGCCGCATGTCGTGCACGACGGCGTAGCCCGCGGCATTCGGGTCGGTCAGCCCTGCCCATACCTCGCCGACGCTCAGGTGCCGGGCGCCCAGCGCGAGGCTCAGCAGCACCGCTGCGGCGAGCAGGACGCCGGAGGCGGCAGTCGGGGCGGGTCTCACGCGGAACTCCGTTGCGGATCGTGCGGGGTGACGGCCTGTCGGATCACGGCCGACCCCTGGGCTGGGGAGTTAGGTTAGGTTAACCTAACCTCCCCGAGTCGGCCAGGGGTGGCCTGGGCATCGCCATGCCGAAATAACGCACATGGCACATATGCCTGCAATTGCTCACCCCTCAAATGCCGTGAACCACCCGTAAAGGAGCACGTCCATGCCGCAGTTCACCGTTCCGGATCCGACCCGGCGCAGATTCCTCGCGGCCGGTGCCGCGCTCGGCGTCGGCGCCCTGGCCGCGGCCTGCGGCAGTTCCTCCGACGACACCGGTTCCGCGGCGGCACCCGGCGGCTCGGGCGCGCCGGGCGGCGACGGGCCGTGGAGCTTCGTCGACGACCGCGGCAAGACGGTCGGCACAAAGGCGCGGCCGAAGAAGATCGTCGCGTTCGTCGGCACCGCCGCCGCGCTGCACGACTACGGCATCGAGTGCATAGGCGTGTTCGGGCCCACCAAGACCGCCGACGGCAAGCCCGACGTCCAGGCCGGCGACCTCGACATCGGCAAGCTGAAGGTGCTGGGCAACACGTGGGGCGAGTTCTCGCTGGAGAACTACGCCGCGCTGCAGCCCGATCTGCTGGTCTCGGCGACGTACGACAAGGACACCCTCTGGTACGTCCCCGACGACAGCAAGGACAAGATCCTCGCCGTCGCGCCCAGCGTCGCCCTCAACGTCTCCGGGGTGCCCCTCACCGAACCCCTGCGCCGTCACGCCGAGTTGGCCGCAGCGCTCGGCGCCGACCCGAACGCCGCCAAGACCCTCGCGGACAAGCGGCGTTTCGAAGCCGCCGCCGAAACGCTCCGCCAGGCGGCGAAGGCCGCGGGCGGCATCAAGGTCATGGCCGCCTCGGGCAGCCCCGACCTGTTCTACGTCTCCACCCCCGCCCCGTCCGCCGACCTGCGCTACTTCGCCGAACTCGGCGTCGACTTCGTGCTGCCCAAGAACGTCGACCAGCAGGGCTACTTCGAAAGCCTCAGCTGGGAAGCCGCCGGCACCTACCAGGCCGACGTGATCATCCTCGACAACCGGTCCACGGCCCTCCAGCCCCAGGACCTCGCGGGCAAGCCGACGTGGCGCGAACTCCCCGCGGTCAAGGCCGGACAGGTCGTGCCGTGGGTCAGCGAACCGCGGTACTCGTACGCGGGCTGCGCGCCCATCCTCGAACAACTCGCCGCCACCCTGCAGAAAGCGAGGAAGCTGACGTGACGCAGACCGCCGAGCCGGCCACCGGACAGCCCGAACAGCCCGCCTATCCCTTCCGGTTCTTCGACCTGCGGGTCGCGCGCTCGACCCGTGTCGGCCCGCACATGATCCGCATCGCGTTCACCGGCGACGACCTGCACCTGTTCGCGAACGGGGGCTTCGACCAGCGCGTCAAGCTCTTCCTCCCGCACCCCGGCCAGGCCACCCCCGTGGTGCCCGCCGACGCGGGCGAGAACTGGTTCGGGGCCTGGTCGGCGCTGCCGCCGGACGAGCGCGCCGTCATGCGGACGTACACGATCCGTGAATCGCGGGCGCCGGAAGAGGTCGACATCGACTTCGCGCTGCACGGCGACACCGGCCCCGCGTCGCGGTGGGCGCAGGCCGCGGGCCCTGGCGACCGGGTGACCGTGCTCGGCCCGGCCGTCGCGGACAACGCCGGAGTGGACTTCCGGCCGTCGGCCGGGACCGACTGGGTGCTGATCGCCGCGGACGAGACGGGGCTGCCCGCCGCCGAAGGCATCCTCGCCGGTCTGCCCGCGGGTCTCCCGGCGCTGGCCTGGCTGTCCGTGCCGCACCAGGACGACATGCGGCACCTGCCCACGAAAGCCGACGCGACCGTGCGGTGGTTCGTCCGGCACGACGCCGACCCGCTGCCGGGCGCCGTCGCGGCCGCGGAACTCCCGGCCGAAGGGCGGGCGTATGCGTGGATCGCCGGCGAATCCGGCATGGTCCGCGCGGTCCGCCGCAACCTGGTCGCGGTCCGCGGCATCGACCGCAAGTCGGTCGTCTTCACCGGCTACTGGCGGCGCGGCGCCACCGACGACGACCTGGTCGCCGAAGCCCTCGCCGGCGGGGACCCGCACCGCGCCGAGGACGACTGAACCCGCGCTCCCCGGCCGCCCGGCCTCCTCGGCCCCCCGACACGGGTGGCCGAGGAGCGGGCGCGGTCCCGATACTGTGGTCGCGGCCGTGCCCGTCCACGGCCGCCGTGTCCGACCGTGCCCGAGTCTGTGGGAGCGCCCGTGAACCACGATGATTCCGACAACCGTGCCGGACGGCCGTTCCGGCTGCTCGTCACGGGAGGCGGGACCGGCGGTCACACGTATCCGGCGCTGACCGCGGTGCGGACGCTGCAGGCCCGCCTCGCGGTGACCCGCCGCGCCGTCGAGGTGCTGTGGGTCGGCACCGCCGCGGGGCTGGAGGCACGGGTCGCCGCGGCCGAAGGCATCGCGTTCGCCGAGGTCGCCACCGGCAAGATCCGCCGGTCGGCCAACCCGCTGAAGATGGTGTCCCCCGCGAATGTCAAGGACATGGGCCGGGTGCCGCTCGGCGTCGCGCAGGCGCGGTCCATCGTCGCCGCGTTCCGCCCCGACGTGGTGCTGTCCACCGGCGGCTACGTCGCCGTGCCGATCGGCTTGGCCGCGAAGATGTGCCGCCGCCCGCTCGTGGTGCACGAGCAGACCGTGCGGCTCGGGCTGGCCAACCGCGTGCTGGCCCGCGGGGCTTCCTGCGTGGCGGTGTCGGCCGAGTCCACCCTCGGGCTGCTGCCCGAGGCGGCCAAGGCGACCGCCGTCGTCACCGGCAACCCGGTGCGCCCGGAAGTGCTGGCGGGGAACGCGAGCAAGGCCGTCGAGGCGCTCGGGTGGCACGGATTCGCCCGGCACCTGCCGACGGTGTACGTCACCGGCGGTGCACAGGGCGCGCAGCAGATCAACACGATCATCCGCGACAGCCTGCCGTGGCTGCTGGAGCGCGCGAACGTCGTACACCAGTGCGGCCCGAAGAACGTCGAGGCGCTCGGCACCTACGCGGCGTCGCTGCCCGCGGAGTTGGCCGCGCGCTACCACCTGACCGGCTTCGTCGGCCCCGAACTGCCCGACGTGCTGGCGCTCGCGGACGTGGTCGTGTCGCGCAGCGGCGCGGGCACCCTCGCCGAGCTGACCGCGCTGGGCAAGGCCGCCGTGTTCGTCCCGCTCGCCTCCGCGGCGGGCAACGAACAGGCCCACAACGCCCGCCACTTGGCGGACGCCGGAGCCGCGGTCGCGCTGCTCGGCGAGGTCAGCGCGCAGACCCTGCAGGAAGCCCTCGGCCCGCTGCTCTCCGACGACACCAAGCGCCGCGCCATCGCCGAGCGAGCCCGTGCGCACGGCCGCCCGGACGCCGCCGAACGCCTGGTCGACGCGCTCCTGAAGGCGGCGTCGAAGGGCTGACGCCGCGCGGCGGATTGCTCAGAACGTCGCCAGGACCAGTGCCACGGAGCCGGCCAGCCACGCCGACGTGAGAATCACCGGCGCGGTGCGGCCGAGCTCGGGGAAGATCGCGCGCAGCCGCCGGAACGCCGCGTCCACGAACGCGGCTTCCAGCAGGACGACCACGAGGCTCCCGGCCGCCCACACGGTGCGCGCGATCGGCGACGTCCCGCCCGTCCACCAGTTCGCGCCGAAGAAGTAGCCGACCCACCCCATCGCGCAGGTCCACGGCCAGGTGAACGCGACGACGACGGTACCGGCGTCTTCGGCCAAGCCGGCGTCCACACCGCAGAGTTCGAGCCAGGCCGCGCCCACGGCCAGGGCGAGGAACGCTGCGAACAGCCGGGCTTCCCACCCGCGTCGGCGGCATTGGGTGTCGTGCACGTGCCGGACGGCGGTGACGAGGGACATGGCGGCTCCGGAGCCGGAGTTCCGGGGCGGCCCACCCCGCCCCCGAGTGGCAGGAATTTAACGCACCCTGGCATTTCTGCCGCTGGTGGGGCCGTCTCGCGGTCCGGACACTCGCTCCATGGGTTCCGCGAAGGAGACAACGACGGCCGGGCGGCGCACGGGGCTGACCGCGCTCCAAGGCACGGCGATGTACATCGGCGCGGTTCTGGGCACCGGCGTGATCGCCCTGCCCGCGCTCGCCGCGGACGCCGCGGGGCCCGCTTCGCTGCTGGCGTGGCTCGCGCTCGTGGTGCTGTCCGCGCCGCTGGCCGCGACGTTCGCCGCGCTGGGCGCTCGGCATCCGGACGCGGGCGGGGTGTCTACGTACGCCCGGCTGGCGTTCGGCGACCGCGTCGCGGGCGTCGTCGGCTGGTGCTTCTACCTGGCGATCCCGGCCGGGGCCAGCGCCGCCGCGCTGTTCGCCGGGGCGTACGTCGAAGCGGCCGTCGGCGGCGGCCGGACCACCGAAACGGCCACCGCGGCGGGCCTCATGGCGATCGTCACCGCGTCGAACGCGCTCGGCATCACGGTCGCCGGACGCCTCCAATTCGCGCTGGCCGGACTGCTGGTCGTGCTCCTGCTCGCCTCGGTCGCGCTGTCGCTGCCGCACGCGCACACCGCGAACCTGCACCCGTTCGCCCCGCACGGCTGGACGGCGATCGGCCCCGCGGCCGCGCTGCTCGTGTGGAGCTTCGCGGGCTGGGAGGCGATCACCCACCTCGCGGGCGAATTCCGTTCCCCGGCCCGGGACATCCCACGCGCCACCGCCGCCGCGGTACTCGTCGTCGGCGTGATGTACCTGGCGGTCGCGTTCGCCGTCATCGCGGTGCTCGGCCCGGCGGCCGCGGACGCCGACGCGCCGCTCGGCGCCCTCATGGCACGCGGCATGGGCGGCCATGCCAAGCTGCTGGCCGCGATGGTGGCCGTGCTGCTGACCCTCGGCGCGATGAACGCGTACTACGCGGGCGCCGCCAAGCTCGGTGCCGCGCTCGGCCGCGACGGGGCGTTCCCGGCCTGGCTCGGCCGCGGCAGCCTGGCCGGCGAAGTACCGCGCCGCAGCCTCGCGACCGTGTCCGCGCTCGCGGTGGCCGCCCTGGGCGTGGTGACGGCGGCGCGGCTCGGCGTGCGGCCGCTGGTGCTGATGACCACCGGTTCGTTCGTCACGGTCTACGCGGTGGGCGTGGCGGCCGCGGTCCGGTTGCTCCCGAAGCACGGCAGGCACCGTGTGGCGGTGTGGGGCGCGGTGGTGGCCGTGGCGATCATGCTCGCGATGTCCGGCCGGTATCTGCTGTGGCCCGCGGCGGTCACCGGCGCCGCGCTGGTCTACCTCAAGTTCCGTGCCGGGCGGCCGGATCGCGGTGCCGGGACACCGGTGCCCGCGGCGGCCGCGCCTCCGGTGGCCGCCGCGGCGGTCGGCGACGGGCCGGTGGAGCCGACCGCCCGGGGCATCTGACTTGCCCGATCGCCGCAATGTCGTCAAGTCGCTTGTCGGTCAATCCAATTGCCGGGTCGCAGGGCTTGAGGAAGGAGCGTGCGCCCCTGGTAGCCTGCCGAGGCTTCCCGACGCGATGGAGATGTTTCCCATGAGGCTGCTCCCGTTGTTCCTCCGACGGCCGATCGAGACGGTGTACGAGCGTCGGTTGTCGGCGACGATGGTCGGTCTCCCCCGGCCGCAGCACGTGGGGATCATGCTCGACGGCAACCGGCGTTGGGCCCGGCAGGCGGGGCATTCCGACGTGCGGGAGGGGTACCGCGCGGGCGGCGCCAAGGTGGCCGAATTCCTCGGCTGGTGCACGGCCGACGGGATCGCGCACGTGACCCTGTACATGCTGTCCGACGACAACCTCGACCGCCCCGCCGAGGAACTCGAGCCGCTGATCGAGATCATCGAGGAGACCGTCCGGGACATCTCGGCCGAAGGCCGCCCCTGGGAGGTGCAGGTCATCGGGTCGCTCGACATGCTGCCCGGCGACACCGCGCGGGTACTCAAGGAAGCGGCCGCGGCCACGGTCGGGCGTCCGGGGCTCAAGGTGGACGTCGCGGTCGGCTACGGCGGGCGGCGGGAAATCGTCGACGCGGTGAAGAGCGCGTTCGAGACCCACATGGCGACCGGCGGCGACCCGGCCGACCTGGTCGAGCGGTTCGCGGTGGAGGACATCTCCCGGCACCTGTACTCGCCGACGGCGGCACACGTCGACTTCGTCATCCGCACGTCGGGCGAGCAGCGGCTGTCGGGCTTCCTGCTGTGGCAGTCCGCGTACGCCGAGATGTACTGGGTGGACTGCTACTGGCCGGCGTTCCGGCACGTGGACTTCCTGCGCGCGCTGCGCTCGTACGCCAACCGGGAACGCCGGTTCGGCAAGTAGTCGGCAAGGGCGGCGGCAGAGCGGTCGCCGCGGTCGGTCGGCCGTCCCGACACACCCGCGGACCCGCCATGGACGACCCGCCAAGAAGGTCACCGACGAGTACAACTCGTCCGCGCTGACCATCCCGTGCAGCTCGGGCGTCTCCTGGGACAACGACACTCCGACGCTCACGGTGCCGGTCCCGTAGCGGGCACGGTCACTCCAGCGGGTCCCCCTCCCCCGGGTCCGGGCGTTTCGCGCGCAGGACCGCAGGGAGGACGACCCACCAGCCGAGGAACCACACCGCGGCGAGCCCGGTGAGCAGGCCCGCCGTCACCGCGCCGACCGCGACCCGCAGAAGCAGCAGCAGAGCGCAGCCGATCGTGCAGGCCAGGAGCCCGACGCCGAGCGGCACGAGCCGATAGCCCACGCGGACCAGCATCGGTTTGACGTGGTGGCCCGCCACCGCACGGTGCAGCGAGACGACGGACACCAGGACGGCCATGGACGCGGCGCCGAGCACGACCGCGCCCACGTACAGCGCCACGTCGAAGTCGCTCAGCGTGCCGAAGCGGGGCGTGAAGACCACGCTCGGCAGGAAGCCGAAGAGCACCTGCGCACCCGTCTGCACGACGCGCACTTCCTGGAGCAGATCGGTCCACCGCCGGTCGGCGCGCTCGTCGGCGCTCTCCCGGCGGCCGACGCGGACCTTGTCCGGCTCGGCCCGGCGGCCCGCGGCGCCGCGCGCGTCGTCGTCGCCGCGCGGTGCTGACGTGTCGGACACGGCGCCTCCCGAGGGTGCTGAGAGACCCGGCTCCCGGTCCGGCCCGGTTTCAGCCGCGCCCGGCCGGGCAGCGGGGGCGCATGAACGAGGTGAATGAACGGGCCGCGGCCGGGTAACCGCGGGGTCGCCCGGTGCCCGCGGCACCGGCGCCGCCATCGCCCGCGATCGACGCGCCGTCGAGGAGTCCAGGAGGAGCGCCATGACGATTCCCGCACCGCCGGAGCCGGACACCCATCCGCCGGGGCCGCCGGTCCCCGACCCCGGGCCGCTGCCCGACCCCTGGCCGGGCCCGCTGACCCCCGATCCGTTCACCCCCGAACCGCCGCTCCCCGGGCCCGGGCCCGGACCCGACCCGTCGCCCGAACCGGGCCCGCCGGAGCCCGATCCCGAGCCGGAGCCCGGCCCCGAGCGGAAGCCGGAGCCCAAGCCGGCACCCCCGCCGCCGTAGACCCGGTCACCCCGCGCGTCGGGATCCGGCCGGAAGCCGTCCGAGTCCGGCTCCGCCGCGGTCAGGTCGAGACCGGCCGCCGCGGCGGAGTCCCGGCCGGCCTCGGGTGCCGGCCCCGGGGACCGGCACCCGAGGCCGGGCCTGCGCCTGTGTCCGTGTCCGTGCCCGTGTCTGTGACTGTGCCGGTGTCAGGGCTGCCGGCCGATGAAGGCCAGTAGCCGCGTCTGCACGTCGGCGTCGGCCGGGACCGCCACCTTGGGCCCGTATTGCCCGCTGCCACGGAGCACCTCGTCGATGGGCTCCATGCCGGTCAGCAACTGGCGGCACTTCTCCGGGTCGAGCACCTCGTCCTGGCCGGTCGCCCGGGACAGGTCCCAGGTGTGCATGAAGACGTCGGCGGTGTAGAACTGGTCGACCGCGGTGTCGAGCGGGATGTCGCCGATGTGCGGGTTGGACAGTGTCTTTCCCGCGGTCGCCGGGTCGTCGAGCAAGGCCTGCACGGCCTCGCTGTGCACCGTCCACGCGCCTACCGGGTCGTCGTCCACCGACGGGCCCTTGGGCAGCGCGATCCCGGCGCCGGACTTCAGGAACTCCGGGAACCACTCGACCAGGTGACGTACGACGTCGCGGGCGACCCAGCCTTCGCACGGCGCCGGGGCGTCCCAGCCCCCCTCCGGCACGGCGCGCACGCGCTCGGTGAACACGCCTGCGATACGCCGGTGTTCGGCGGCAGCGGGGGTGCCGCGGAGGAGTTCGTCGAGGCGTTCGTGGCCGTCCCGGACACCGCCTTCCATGCCGCTCGCCAGCATGCCGTCGCGCGCTTCGAACGAACTCATGAGCGAGGTGGTGGTGACCAGGGTCCGACCGCCGAGGTCCTCGAAGACCATCGTCTCCAGGCTCACCTCGTCGGGCGAGCCTTCGTAGGTGAACGTCTGCACGATCCGCTCCGCCGGGCGAACGTCGTGGAACACGCCGTGGAAGGCGAACTCGGTGCCGTCGTCGGCGCGGTGGACGTAGCGGTACGAGCCGCCCCGGCGCGCGTCGTACGCGTCGATCCGCATGGTCAGCCGCCGCGGCCCGAGCCACTGGATCAGCAGGTCGGGGTCGGTGTAGGCGCGGAACACCCGTTCGGGCGCCGCGGCGAACTCGCGGCTGATCACGATGGTGGGCAGCGCGGGGTCGGCCGCGATCCGGGTGTCGTCGTTCTGGCGGGTGTCGGTGCCGGTCATGATGCCGCTTCCTCCGTCCGGGACGCGCCGGCCGGCCGCGCCGCCTGGTCGCCGACGGGGGCGTCGAGCGGGTCGCCGCGTTCGTCGTCGAGCGATTCCAGGACGGCGTCGAGGCGGCGGAACCGGTCCTCGGCCTCGCGCCGGTAGCGTTCGATCCATTTGGTCATCAGGTCGAAGACGTCCGCTTCGAGGTGCACCGGCCGCCGCTGGGCGTCCTTGCGGCGGCTCACCAGCCCGGCGTCCTCGAGGACCTTGAGGTGCTTCGAGACCGCCTGCACGCTCACGGCGTAGGGCTCCGCGAGCTCCCCGACCGTGGCGTCCCCGCCGTCGGCCAGGCGGGCGACGATGTCGCGCCGGGTCGGGTCCGCCAGCGCGGCGAACACACGGGAGAGCCGGTCGTCGGACACCGCAGCCACCTCACATTTTCAACCTTGGGGTTGAATACCACCCTAGGCCGGTGCGCGAGCATGGTCAACCGGACGATTGAATACGCAGGTCAGCGCGCCATGTGGGCGTGCCGTCGGCGCGTGGCCGGTCAGCCCTTGCCTTCCTTCCGGTCGTCGTCGACGATCTCGGCGTCGACCACGTCGTCGTCCTCGGCGGTCTGGCCGCCGGCATCTCCGGCGCCTCCGCCACCGGGTGCGGATGCCGCGTCACCCGGTTGGGCGTGCGCGTACATTTCCGTGCCGATGCGCTGAGCGACGGCCGCGGCCTTCTCCGCGGCCGTGCGGACGACCTCGGTGTCGTCGCCGCCCAGCGCCGTCTTGAGTTCGGCGATCGCCGCCTCCGTCTCGGTGCGCGTGGCGGCCGGGATCCGATCGCCCTCGTCGCGGATCAACCGCTCGGTGCTGTAGACGAGTTGCTCGGCCTGGTTGCGGGTTTCGGCGTCCTCGCGCCGACGCAGGTCCTCGGCGGCGTGGGCGTCGGCGTCCCGGACCATGCGGTCGATGTCGTCCTTCGACAGCGAGGAACCGCCGGTCACGGTCATCGACTGCTCCTTGCCGGTGCCGAGGTCCTTCGCGGCGACGTGCACGATGCCGTTCGCGTCGATGTCGAACGTCACTTCGATCTGCGGGACGCCGCGCGGCGCGGGCGGCAGACCGGTCAGCTCGAACATGCCCAGGCGCTTGTTGTAGGACGCGATGTCCCGTTCGCCCTGGAAGACCTGGATCTGCACGGACGGCTGGTTGTCGTCGGCCGTCGTGAAGACCTCGGAGCGCTTCGTCGGGATCGTCGTGTTCCGCTCGATCAGCTTCGTCATGATGCCGCCCTTGGTCTCGATACCGAGGGACAGCGGGGTGACGTCGAGCAGCAGGACGTCCTTGACCTCGCCCTTGAGCACACCGGCCTGCAGTGCCGCGCCGATCGCGACGACCTCGTCCGGATTCACGCCCTTGTGCGGGTCCTTGCCGGTCAGCTCGCGCACCAGTTCGGTCACGGCCGGCATGCGGGTCGAACCACCCACCAGGATCACGTGGTCGATGTCGGAGACGGAGATCCCGGCGTCCTTGAGCGCGTTGTGGAACGGCTGCTTGCAGCGTTCCAGCAGGTCGGCGGTGAGCTGCTGGAACTGCGCGCGGGTCAGCTTCTCGTCCAGGTGCAGCGGACCCTCGGCCGAGGCCGTGATGTACGGCAGGTTGATGGTCGTCTCGGACGCCGACGACAGCTCGATCTTCGCCTTCTCGGCCGCCTCGCGGAGCCGCTGGGTGGCCATCTTGTCCTTGGACAGGTCGATGCCGTAGCCGTTCTTGAACTGCGCGACGAGGTGGTCGACGACCCGCTGGTCCCAGTCGTCGCCGCCGAGGTGCGTGTCGCCGTTGGTCGACTTCACCTCGACCACGCCTTCGCCGATCTCCAGCAGGGAGACGTCGAAGGTGCCGCCGCCGAGGTCGAAGACCAGGATCGTCTGGTCGTTCTCCTTGTCGAGGCCGTACGCGAGCGCCGCCGCGGTCGGCTCGTTGACGATCCGCAGCACGTTCAGGCCCGCGATCTCCCCGGCTTCCTTGGTCGCCTGGCGCTGCGCGTCGTTGAAATACGCCGGGACGGTGACCACCGCGTCGGTGACCTTCTCCCCCAGGTACGCCTCCGCGTCCCGCTTGAGCTTCTGCAGCACGCGCGCGGAGATCTCCTGCGCGGTGTACCGCTTGCCGTCGATGTCGCCGGTCTCGGGGAAATGCCAGGCGGCGTCCCCCATGTGCCGTTTCACCGACCGCGCGGTGCGGTCGACGTTGGTCACGGCCTGGCGCTTGGCGACCTCGCCGACGAGGACTTCGCCGCCTTTCGCGAAGCCGACCACCGAGGGGGTCGTCCTGGCCCCTTCGGCGTTGGCGATGACCGCCGGCTCACCGCCTTCGAGCACGCCCACCACGGAGTTCGTCGTCCCGAGATCGATCCCCACCGCACGTGTCATGGCGGTTCCTCCTCGCCCGCGTCGGGTAGGCCGGGTCTCCCGGACCCAACTCCCGTCCTAAGCCGGGAACGGGCCGATGTCAAAAGGGCCGGTGTCAAAAAGGGGGCCTCACCGCAGGACCGCGAGATCCCCGTCCGCGTCCACGCCGACATCGCAGCCGAAGGGTCGGCTGACCCGGGACAGGGTGGTGGCGAGCCACTCCGCGTCGTCGCGGCCGGCGTGCTGCAGGCGCATGCGCCGGGCCTGCATGGGGACCATGCGCAGGTCGAGGAGGTCGCCGTCGTCCGGGCGGACCGTAGCGAGGTAGAGAAGCCGCAGGTCGTCGCGGTAGTACTCGTAGCCGCTGATGCCTTCGTAGTCGTCGACGCAGTCGCCGCAGCCGTACAGGATCAGCTTGCCGTGGTAGACCTGCACGGCGCGGGGGTGGTGCGACGAGTGCCCGTGGACGACGTCGACGCCGCCGTCGATCAGCCGGCAGGCGAAGGCGGTCATCGCACGGTCGACGTCGTAGCCCCAATTGCCGCCCCAGTGGACCGACACGACCACGACGTCCCCCGGCTCCGCGACCCGCGCGACCCGTTCCAGCACGTGATCGGCCGACTCCTCCGAGGCATCGGCCAGGAAATCCACGCCCGCGGTGTTCTCGGCCGCGGCCCAGTCGACCGGCACACCGCTCGAGGGCATCCCGAACGCGGCCACGACCACGCGTGCACCCGCGGCGCTACGGAGCACCGCGGGCTGCGCGGCTTCGCCCGCGTCCCGCCCGGCCCCGACCGTGCGCAGGCCCGCGCCGTGCAGCACGTCCAAGGTCTCCAGCAGTCCGGCACGGCCGAAGTCCAGCACGTGGTTGTTGGCGAGCACACAGACATCGGGACGGACGGCGGCCAGGGTCGGCAGGTTGCCGGGGTTCATCCGATAGTGCACGGCCTTGTACGGAGCGAAGTCGCCTTCCGAGGTCACACTCGTCTCGAGATTCACGATCCGCACGTCAGGCCGCGCGTCGTCCAGCAGGGCCAGGGCCTCTCCCCACGGCCACGTGTACTCCACCGGCCGCGGAATGGGCCCGTTGACGGCTTCGGCCGAGCGCACGTACCCCCGCGCATCGCCGACGAACTCCTCGCGCAGGTGCGGATCCCCGGGATGCGGCAGCACTTGGTCGACACCGCGGCCGAGCATGACGTCGCCGCAGAGGAACAGGGAGACGGGGGTGGAGGCCATGTATCCAGGGTTCCACTCCGCGTGCAGAAGCGGCGTGGCCGCAGGTGGGCCGCCGCGTGGGCGCGGCACACACCGCACACCGACGCCGGCCGGGGCCGCCGGTTTCAAGCTATAGCCGACCGGGGGCCTTGCGGCAAGACCCCCGTGGTGCCGCAGAATGACCGGCCTCGGCGACATCATGCCGGGATACTCCGAAAACCAGGTATTCACGGCTTTGGTACGGGTATGCGGCGCGGCATTGCGCGCCCGCCCGGGGCCGTGCTCGAAATCCTTCTCCTCGAACGGGCGTTCTTGTGACGATTGACGTGATCGTGGTCGGCGGCGGACCCACCGGCCTGATGCTGGCCGCCGAACTGCGCCTGCACGGCGTGGGCGTGGTGGTGCTGGAGAAGCTGGCCGCACCGACCGGGGAGTCGCGCGGCCAGGGACTGCACGCGCGCAGCGTCGAGATCATGGACCAGCGCGGGCTGCTGGACCGGTTCGCCGCGGTGAGCGAGAAGTTCCAGTCGGGCGGCCTGTTCGCGGGGCTGCCGAAGCCGTGGCCACCGGGCATGGACACCGCGCACCCGTACGGTCTCGCCACCCCGCAGCCGGTCACCGAACGCCTGCTCGACGAACGCGCGCGCGAACTCGGCGCGGACATCCGCCGCGGCCGCGCGGTCGTCGACCTGCACCAGGACGCGGACGGCGCGACCGTCGCGCTTGCCGACGGCAGCACGCTGCGCGCCCGCTACGTCGTCGGCTGCGACGGAGGCCGCAGCACGGTCCGCAAGCTCCTCGGCGTCGCCTTCCCCGGCGAACCCGCCACCGCCGAACACCTGCTCGGCGAGCTGGAACTGACCGCGGATCCGGCGGCGATCGCCGAGGTCGTGGCGGAAGTCCGCAAGACCCAGCTGCGGTTCGGCGCCGTCCCGGACCGCGAGGTCGCGGGCCTCTACCGCGTCGTCATGCCCGCGGACGGCTTGGCCGAAGGCCGCGAGGCCCCGACGCTCGACGAGTTCTCCGGGCGACTGCGGGCCGTCGCGGGCACCGACTTCGGCGCCCGCGCGCCGCGGTGGCTGTCCCGGTTCGGCAACGCCACGCGGCAGGCCGAGCAGTACCGGGTCGGCCGGGCGTTCCTCGCCGGCGACGCCGCGCACATCCATCCCCCGACCGGCGGGCAGGGGCTCAACCTCGGTGTCCAGGACGCGTTCAACGTCGGTTGGAAGCTCGCCGCCGCGGTGCGGGGCTGGGCGCCCGACGGGCTCCTCGACACCTACCACGCCGAACGCCACCCGGTCGGCGCCCGGGTGGTCTCCGGCACGCGCGCGCAGATGACACTGATGGGCACCGACCCGGGCGCCGTCGCGCTGCGCGAGCTGTTCGACGAACTGATGGCCTTCGACGACGTCAACCGCCATGTGACCGGCATGATCACCGCCTTGGACGTCCGCTACGACTTCGGCGAGCCCGGCAGCCACGACCTCGTCGGCCGACGCCTGCGGGACGTCCGGCTGACGCACGGCCGCCTCTACCCGCTGCTGCACGCCGGCCGCGGCCTGCTCCTCGACCGGACCGGCCGGCTGTCGGCACACGCCTGGGCGGACCGCGTCGACCAGGTCGCCGACCGCATCGACCCGGCCGAGGACGTCGACGTTCCGGCGGTGCTCCTCCGTCCGGACGGCCACGTGGCCTGGATCGGCGACGGCCAACACGACCTCGCCACCCACCTGACCCGCTGGTTCGGCCCCGCCACGCCCGACGCGGCCGCCGGGTGAGGATCAGACGCGCACGGCTCGCCCGTGGTCGCTCTCCAGCGGCGTGCGCAGTTGGTCCAAGACCCGTTTGAGCAGCCGGGAGACGTGCATCTGCGAGATGCCGAGTTCGCGGCCTATTTCGCGCTGCGTCTTGTCGCCCCAGAAGCGCAGGCGCAGGATCGTCCGGTCGCGTTCGTCGAGGTCGGCGATGAGGGGGGCGACGGAGACCTTGAAGTCGACGAGGTCGAACTCGGGCTCTTCGGCGCCGAGCCGTTCGGTGGACGCCTGGCCCGGGTCGCCCTCGGGCCGGTTGCGCACGGCGTCCAGCGAGTCGACGCTGTAGGCGTGTTCGGCTTCGCGGCCGAGGCGCACGTCCTCGACGGTGGTGTCGAGGTGGGTGGCGATCTCCTGTTCGGTGCCGTCGCGCCCCAGTTCCTGGCGGACCTCCTCCTGGGCGCGGGTCACGGCGAGGAACCGCTCCTGCTGCCCGCGCGGGACGTGCACGCCCCATCCGGTGTCGCGGAAGAACCGCTTGATCTCCCCGGTGATGGTCGGCAGCGCGAACGACGCGAACTCGTCGCCGCGTTCGGGGTCGTAACGGTCGATGGCCTTGATCAGGCCGACTATGCCGGTCTGAACCACGTCTTCGTACAGGTCGCGGCGGCGCTTGTAGCGCCGTGCGGCGTGGTGCACCAGCGCGAGGTTGGCGTCGACCAACGCGGCCCGGATACGCCCGTATTCGCGCGTGCCCTCCTCCGCGTCGCGCAACCGTGCCAGCAATACCCGGGTGACCCGGCGCGCGTCCGACTTGTCCAAGTCGCGCACCCGGTCCATCCCCAGTGCATCGACCAGCCACAAGTCCGGCGGCGCGGACGGCAGGTGGGTTTCCACGGCGGTCGCTGCAAAAGCCACAGGGGCTCCTTCCCTGGTCCGAGACCCTGCGGGGCGCGGCGGCCCAGATCCTGGCTGGGCCCCGTCGGGAAGTCGCGCCGACGGCAGGGGAACTCCGCGGGGCGCGCGACGTGCGCACGCTGCTGCGCGGGGCCCGGCACGTGTCGGGTGCCTTGGCCCGGAGCGGTCGACACCCGCCCTCATCACCGGAACCGGCAGGCAGCCCGGCGGCCATGCCTCCATCCTTACCAAGGGTCGGGGGCAGAAAACACCCCTGGGTGGATTCCGGGCCGACATGCCACGAAAATTGGAACGTCCGTTCGATGTCGCGGGCGTGCCGGGCGAAAACCGATCGGTTCCCGCGGCGGCCCCTGTTACGGTCGGGACATGGAGTTCTTGCCCACCCACGTGCGCACCGGTCCCCGGACCGGCGCCGCAGCCGCGCGAGCGACCCGCTCGCCGGCTGCCGCTGCTTGCTGAACTCCCCTTCCTTCGCCCGGCGGCCGGAAACGGACCGCCGGGTGTGCCGTGTCGTCGCGGAGAGGCTCCCGCAGTCCGTTCCCGGTCCTTGGCGTCCCCCGCCCCTTCGCCCCGAGGACCACGGCCATGGACACCGAGCAGATCCTGCGCACCTTCACCGACTTCTTCCGCGAACGCGGGCACCGCCTCATCACCGGCACGACGCTGCTTCCCCCGCCGGGGGATCCGGTGCTGTTCACCACGTCGGGCATGCATCCGCTCACGCCCTACCTCCTGGGCGAGCCGCATCCCGAGGGGCGGCGCCTGGTCGACGTGCAGCGCTGCCTGCGCACCACCGACCTCGACGAGGTGGGCGACACCACACACTTGACCGTCTTCGAGATGCTCGGCTCGTGGTCGCTCGGCGACTACGGCCACCCGCAAAGCCTCCGCTGGGGCTACGAACTCCTGCGCGACGGCTTCGGCATCCCGCACGAGCGGCTGCACGCCACCGTCTTCGGTGGCGACGACACCCTCGGCCCGGACACCGATTCCCTACGGGTCTGGGACGACCTGGGCGTCCCGGTCGAACCGACCGGCGGCGACAACTGGTGGTCCAACGGACCCACGGGCCCGTGCGGCCCGGACTCGGAGATCTTCGTGTGGACCGGCGGCCCCGGCACGCCGCCGCAAGGCCGGCCGAGCACCGATCCGCGGTGGGTGGAGGTGTGGAACCACGTCCACATGCGCTACCACCGGCACGACGACGGCAGCCTCGAACCGCTGCGGCAGCCGGGCATCGACACGGGCATGGGCCTGGAACGCCTCGCCACGCTGCTGCAAGGCCGCGATTCGGTCTACGGGATCGACCTGTTCGACCCGTGGATGCGGATGCTGCCACCGCTGTGGGACCTCGACGAACCTTCATTGCGCCTGGTCTCCGACCACCTGCGGTCCGCCGCCGTCATCGTCGGGGACGGCGTCCGGCCGTCGAACACCGGCCGTGGGTACGTCCCACGCCGCCTGATCCGCCGCGTCCTCACCACGCTGTGGCGCGGCGAACCGTCGCGCACCCTCGCCGACCTGCCGCCCGAACCGCTCGACCACACGCTGGAGCACTTCCGCCAGTCCGGCGGGTCGGACCCGGTCGTCGCCGTGCTGCACGACGAGGAACGCCGGTTCCGGACACTGCTGGAGCGCGGACGGCGCGTCCTCACCCGCCCCGAATTCGCCCGCACGCTGGGCGAAGAGGACTACCGGTACCTGCACGACACCCATGGCCTCCCGCGCGAGTTGGTGTCCGGAATCCTGCGCCCCGAATGACGGCCGTGCGGGTCCGCCGGCTGCCCGGTGACGCCCGGCCGTCACCGGCAGCAGGCGGGCCCGTTTGGGTCGGCGGATAGCGAGCAAATTCCCTATATGGCGACAACTCGCAGGCGCAGAACGCACGTTCATCTCATCGCCACGGCCATCCGAGCCGTGACCGCGGTCTTCGTGGGCATCCTGGTGCTGCACATCCTGCTGGTGCTGCTCGAGGCCAACCCGGGGAACAGCCTGGTCCAGCACCTGTCCAACTGGGCGGGCGACATCTCGGGCTGGTCCAAAGACCTCTTCACTCCCGACAGCTACAAGGCCCGCGTCTTCGTGAACGAAGGCCTCGCGGCCGTGGTCTACGCCCTCGTCGGCGGCGCACTCTCCCGTGCCTCGACCCGCCTCTGACGGTGCACGACCTCCGACGGTGCACGACCGCACGCCTTCACGGCCCCGGCGACCGCCGCCGGACCGGCCCGGCACGTTTGGCATGCTGCCGGGGGTGTGAAGATCCACCAGACACGCCCTAACCCCGCACGCCCTCCAATACCGCCAAAGCCAGATCCAGGTCCGATTCCGCCGCCAGGGCGATGGACAACCGCGTGTACACGCCGGTGTACCGCTCGCGGAGCAAGCGACCGGCCGTGGCCGGGTCTTCGGCGACGACGGCGAACGTGCCCAAGACGTCGTCGTCGATGAGGCCGCCCATCTCCTTCCACCGTCCCTGCAGGGACAGTTGGTGCAGGTCCTCGTGCAGGTCGCCCCAGCCGTGGTGTTCCAGGACCGCGCGGTAGGCGCGTGTGGAGCCGTAGAAGGCAAGGCGTTCGCAGATGCCGCTGCGGTTGGCGGCGTACTCGGCTTCGGTGCGGCCGGTGACGGTGAACACCTGGCCGGTGATCTCGAACGGCCGGGTGGACGCCCCCGGTTCGCCGGCGGCTTCGGCGCGGGCGCCGCGGACCACCGGGGTGATCTGCTCGGTGACGTACGCGGCGGTGCTGAAAGGGTGGCAGATCACCCCGTCCCCGACCGCTCCCGCGGTCGCCGCCATGCGCGGGCCGACGGCGGCGATGAGCACCGGCGGCGGGCCCTGCTCGATCGGTCCCGGGTCGAACAGCGGGTTCATCAGCGTGTGCTGGTAGAACTCGCCGCGGAAGTTCAGCTTCTCCCCGGTCTGCCACGCGTCCCAGATCGCCCGCGTCGCGGCGACGAACTCGCGCATCCGCGCGGCCGGGCTCGACCACGGCATGCCGAAGCGGCGCGTGATGTGGGCCTTGACCTGCGAGCCGAGGCCGATGGCCGCGCGTCCGGCGGACATCCGCTGCAGCGTCCAGGCGCTGGAGGCCAGGGTCATCGGCGTGCGGGCGAACGCGATCGCCACGCCGGTGCCCACCTCGACGGACGCGGTGTGCGAGGCCGCGACGGCCAGCGGCGGGAAGGGGTCCTGCGCGGTCTCCGGGACCAGGACCCGGTCGATTCCGTGCCGTTCGGCGATCACCGCGGCCTTGGCGATGTCCGGCTGGGTGCCTATGCCGAGGTCGAGCTTCAGCGGTTCGGCGGGCTGCGTCGTCATCTGGTTCCTTTTCTGAGTAAGGCAGTTCGCGGCGGTCCGGCTTACACCAGCGCGTTCACTCCGGTGAGCGCGCGGCCGATGATGAGCTTCTGGATCTGGCTGGTGCCTTCGTAGAGGGTGAGGACGCGGGCGTCCCGCAGGTACTTGCCGAGCGGGTACTCGTCGATATAGCCGTAGCCGCCGAAGACTTGAAGGCAGTTGTTGGTGACGCGCACGGCGGTTTCGCCCGCGTGGTACTTCGCGATCGACGCATCCGTCGCGAATTCCTTGGGCGCCATGCCCGCATCGACCATGCGCGCCACCTGGTGGGTGAGCAGCCGCGATGCCCGGACGTCGACCTCGGAGTCGGCCAGCAGCTCCTGCACGAGCTGGAACGAGGCGATGGGCTTTCCGAACTGGGTGCGCTCGGTCGCGTACCGCACCGCCGCGTCCACCGAAGCCTGGGCGACGCCCACCGCGCCGGCCGCCACCGAGACCCGGCCGCGAGTCAGCGCGGCCATCGCGATGCCGAGGCCGCGGCCGACGTCGCCGAGGCGGGCGCCGTCGGGGACGCGGACCGCGTCGTAGACCAGTTCGGCGGTGGCTTGGCCGCGCAGGCCGAGCTTGCCGTGGACCTCCGACGCCGTGAGGCCGGGGCTGTCGGTGGGCACCAGGAAGGCGGTGATCCCGGCATCGCCGGCCCGGGCGAAGGTCAGCGCGACCTTGGCCCACGTGCCGTTGGTGATGAACATCTTGGTGCCGCTGATCAGCCAGTCGCCGCCGTCGCGGACCGCGCGGGTGGCCAGCGATCCTGCGTCGGATCCGGTGCCGGGTTCGGTGAGCGCGAAGCAGCCGAGGGCGTTGCCACTGACCAGTTGCGGGAGCCACTCGCTCTTCTGCTCGGCGGTGCCGTGCGCGGCGATGGTCTTGGTGACGAGTCCGAGGGACACCGAGACGATGCCGCGGACCGAGGAGTCGCCGCGGCCGAGTTCCTCGGTGGCGAGGACGTAGGACAGCATGTCGGCGGGGGTGCCGCCGTACTCCTCGGCGATGGTCAGGCCGAGGAAGCCCAGGTCGCCGAGGCGTTTGACGATCCCCCGGTCGACGCTCTCGGCGCGGTCCCAGGCGCGGGCGTGCGGGGCGATCTCGGTGTCGACGAAGTCCGCGGCCATCGCGCGGATATCGCGCTGGGTGTCGGTGAGGCCGAAGTCGGGTGCGGGCATCAGGGAAGCTCCTTGAAGTGCGGGTAGGGGCTGGGGCGCTACACGTCGGCCGGTGCGGTCCCGGCTTCGGTCAGGGGCAGCCCCAGGCGGGCCCGTTCGGTCACCCACCGGGTAGGCCGGTAGCGCGGGTCCCCGGTCTCGTCGTGCAGGGCGCGCTGCAGTTGCAGCATCCGCGCGGCCCCGATCCGGTCGCCCCAGGCCAACGGGCCGTGCGGATAGCCGAGTCCGGCGGCGACGGCGCCGTCGATGTCGGCCGGGTCCGCGATGCCGCGTTCGGCGACCGAGGCGGCGACCGACACGATCGACGCCAGGATCCGCTGCGCGACCCCGCCGGGCGTGTCGCGGACGACGGTGACCCCGCGCTCCGGCGCTGCCCCGGCGTCGGGTCGGGCCAGCACCGCCCGCGCGTCGCGCGCGGCGGCGGGGTCGGAGGCCGGGGTGACGGCGAGGACCCGGCGGGGCCCGTCGAGCGCGAGCGGGTCGACACCGAAGGCCAGGCGCGCGGGGAGCCCGCCTTCGGCGACCGCGGCGGCCACCGTGGTGCCCCAGGTCGGCACCAGCACGAGGGTGTCGTCGTCCGGTCCGCCGTCGGTGCGGACGGTCGCGCCGGACCGTGCGAGGGCGTCGCGCAGCGCGTCCGCGTCGGGCCCGGCACCGGCGACCCGCACCGGCCGGTCGGCGTTCCCGGCGATCGGCGCTTCGTCGGGGACCGACGCGGTGCCGTCGGTGTAGGAGTGGAAGCCGCGGCCGGTCTTGCGGCCGTGCAGGCCCGCGGCGACCCGGTTCGGCGTGAGGTACGACGGCCGGAGCCGGTCGGAGTGCCGGAACCCCGTCCACACTTCGTCGTTGACCGCGGCGCTGACGTCCAGGCCGGTCAGGTCGACGAGTTCGAACGGGCCCATGCGCAGGCCCAGCACGTCGCGGACGATGCGGTCGATGTCGGCCGGTTCCGCGACCGTGTCCTCCAGCAGGGCGAGCGCCTCGGTGGCGAGGCCGCGGCCCACGTGGTTGACCAGGAAGCCCGGGGTGTCCGCCACGATCACGGCGGCATGGCCGGTGCCGCGGACCAGGTCCGCGAGCCGGGCCGGAATGTCCGGGCGGGTCAGGACGCCCGGGACCACCTCGACGATCTTCATCAGCGGGACCGGGTTGAAGAAGTGCAGCCCGGCCAGCCGCGAGGGGTCGACGAGGCCCGCGGCGATGCGGGTGACCGACAGCGACGAGGTGTTGGTCGCGAACACCGCGGTGTCCGGCAGGACGGCTTCGAGGGCGCGGAACAGCTCGGTTTTGACGGCGAGGTCCTCGCGGACCGCCTCGACCACCAAGTCGACCCCGGGGCCGGGCGCCGTCGGCGAGTCCAGCGGGACGAGCCTGCCGCGCACCGCGGCGGCTTCCTCCGCGGACATGCGCTGCCTGCGCACCGCCCGCGCCAGCATGTCGGCCACGAACTCGACCGCTTCGCCGACGGATTCGCGGCGCATGTCGCCGATTTCGACGGTGTGGCCTGCGGTGGCCGCCCACTGGGCGATGCCGCGTCCCATGACGCCCGCGCCGACGATCCTGATGTGCACGGTGCTGCTCCTTCCGAGGGTGTTCTCTGTCACGGGTAGTAGTGCGTGAGGGATTCCGCCACGCACGCGGGCTTCGCCGACCCGTCGAGTTCGAAGGTGAACGCCCGGCTCACCTCGACCCCGCCGCGGCCGACCTCGCGGACGCCGGTGACGGCCGCGTGCAGGCGGACCCGGCTGCCGACCGGGACCGGAGCCGGGTACCGGACCTTGCCGAGACCGTAGTTGAGCGCCATGCCGACGCCGGTGACCCGGATCAGTTCGGCGACCATCGGGACGCCCCAGCTCAGGATCATGTAGCCGTGCGCGATGGTGCCGCCGAACGGCCCGTCGGCGGCGCGGTCGGTGTCGGTGTGGATCCACTGGTGGTCGCCGGACACGTCCGCGAAGGCGTCGATCTGCTTCTGCGTCACCTCCCACCACCGGGAGTGGCCCAGGTCCCGGCCGGCCAGGCGGGTGATCGCGGCGATGCCGTCGACGACGAGGGGCATGGTGGTGCTCCGTTCCTTGCGTGTGGGGGCGGGGGGAATCCCGATCGGGCGGGGGCCGCTCAAGGGCGCCGGACGGCGGCGGGGTCCGCCTCCCGCAGGGCGTCGTCCCGCACGCGGCGCCGGTCCGGCTTGTTGTTGGCCGTCAGCGGGATCGCGTCGAGCAGCCGCAGGCCTTTGGGGACCTTGTAGCCGGCCAGGCTCGTCCGGCAGAACTCGCGCAGCTCGGCGAGGCGGACCGTGGCGCCCGGCACCGGGACCACGGCGATCTCGACGCGCTCGCCCCAGTGGTCGTCGGGGAGTCCGAACGCCAGGGCGTCGGCGACCCGCGGGTGGCGGAGGACGACGTCCTCGACCTCGCGCGGGTACACGTTCTCGCCGCCGGTGGTGATCATGTCCTTGCGGCGGCCGACGATCGTCACCCAGCCGTCCGCGGCGCGCGCGGCGAGGTCGCCGATGTGCACGCCGTCCGGGCGGAACGTCTCCTCGGTGTCGCGCGGCAGGCCGTAGTAGCCGCGGGCCTGCCACGGGCACGCGACGACCAGGTCGCCGACCTCGCCGGGCGCCGTCTCGCGGCCGTCGGGGCCGAGGACCCGCACGGTCGCTCCCGGCAGCGGCCGGCCGACGCCGGTGAACCGGCCCGCGGCCAGGTCGTCGTGGTCGAAGCCCATGACCGAGCCGAGTTCGGTCGCGCCGAAGCCCGCGCGGATTTTCGCGTTGGGGTAGTCGCTCAGCAGGTCGCGCACGAAGTCCCCGCCGGCCGGCGCCGATCCGAAGCGGATCGCGGTCACCCGGTCCCGGGCTGCCGCGGCGAACCCGGGGTGGGCGCGCATCGCGGTGAACATCGTCGGCGCGCCCATCAGCCGGGTCGCCCCGCCGTCGACGGCCGCCAGCGCCGCGCCCGCGTCGAACTTGCGCTGGATCCACACCTCGCCGCCGGCCAGCAGCGGCGCCAGCAGGTTGGTGCCGAGGGTGATGTGGAAGAACGGCGAGAAGCACAGCTCGACGTCCTCCGGGGTGCGCGGGTTGCCGCGCACGCAGGTGTCGAGCCACAGCCACAGGCTGCGGTGGGTGTGGAAAGCGCCCTTGGGTGTGCCGGTGGTGCCGCCCGTGCCGAACACGATGGCCGGGGCGGCCTCCGCGGGCCGCGGCGGCGGCGTGCCGACGGTGTGCAGCGGGGCGAGCCGGGCGGCGATCGGCAGGTGTTCGGTCGCGGCCGGGAGTTCGACGACGCGGTGGCCGGTGTCGCGGGCGAGGTCCGCGTGGGCCGGGTCGGCGACCACCACGGCGGGGCGCAGCGGGGTGAGGTAGGCGCGGGCTTCCGGTGCGGTGAGCCGGGTGTTGAGCGGTGCCGCGACCATGCCCGCGGCCATCGCGCCGAGGATCACCGCGACGTGTGGGACCGACGGTTCCATGGCGGTGACGACCCGCTCGCCGGGGCGCAGTCCGGCGGCGCGCAGGCCGACGGCGACGGCGTCCGCGGCGTCGACGAGTTCGGCGAACGTGACGTCGCCGGCCTCGTCGCGGAGCGCGCGGCGGTGCGCGCCGTGCGGCTGGGCACCGATGGTGCGCAGCCAGTGGGGCAGGGTCAGGACGTCGGCCATGCGTGGCTCCTTCGGAAGCGACCCGACAGTGATTGAGTGCACTTAATCTATGCATGCCACCCCAGCCGCAGGGAAGAGTGGGCCGACCAGTGTGGTCAAGGCAGCATGGGGGAGGGCCGGGGGCGCGATCGAACCACCTTGCCGACCCCCGAAAATAGAGTGTACTCTTTTCAGCGTTGCCCGTAGCACCGGGAGGAACAGATGGAGTTCGCTTTCACCGAAGCGGACGCGGCGTTTCGCAGCGATCTCGTCGCCTATTTGGAACCCGAACTCGCGCACTGGACGCGCTCCGAGTTCGGCCTAGGCAGTGCCGTCTTCACGGACTTCTCGCGCGAGTTCGTCCGCACGCTGGCCGCCAAGGGCTGGCTCACCCCGCATTGGCCGGTCGAGTACGGCGGCGGCGGACAGGGCGCCTGGCAGCACTTCGTGCTCGGCGAGGAAATGTGGATGCGCGGCGAGCCGCGCGGCCCGCAGTACATGAACGTCAACTGGGTCGGCCCCGCGATCATCAAGTACGGCACCGAGGAGCAGAAGCGCACCCTCCTGCCGCCGATCACCCGCGGCGAGGTCTTCTGGTGCCAGGGCTTCTCCGAGCCCGAGGCCGGCACCGACCTGGCGGCCCTGCGGACCCGCGCGGTCCGGGACGGCGACGGCTACGTCCTCAACGGGCAGAAGATCTGGACGTCGTACGCCAACGAGGCCGACTACTGCTTCCTCCTCGCCCGCACCGGCACCGTCGCGGACGGCCGGGACGGCATCTCGGTGTTCCTGCTGCCGCTGGACACCCCCGGCGTCGAGGTGCGCCGCATCGAGGGATTCGTCGGCGCGCACTCGTTCAACGAGGTCTTCCTCACCGACGCCCGGGTGCCCGCGGAAAGCCGGCTCGGCGAGGAGAACAAGGGCTGGGAAATCGTCCGCCGCACCCTCGCCTACGAAAGGGTCGGCGCCCCGCGGTATGCCCGCGCCGCCCGCGTTCTCGACGGGCTCGCGGAATGGTGCCGGAACGCCGGCTTGCTCGCCGACCCGGGAATCCAGGAGCAATTCGGAAACGCCCGGGTCCTGTGCGAAGCCGCGCGCGTCCTTGTCTACCGTGTGATCGACGAGCGGGCCAAGGGAAAGGAGCCGTCGCCCATGGCCTATCAGGCACGCGCGGCCATGGTCCTGGCCGAACGCGCGGTCGGCGACCTCGCCCTGGACGTCATGGGCAGCGAAGCCCTGGTCGAGCATTCCCCCGGCGACGCGCAATTCCGCAATTCGCTGGGCGCGGGCATCGCCGCGGGCAGCTACGAAACCCAGCTCAACCTGATCAGCCGCCTGATCCTCGAACTCCCGAAGGGATAGCCGTGGATTTCGAACCGTCGGACACACAACGCGCGCTCCTCGACGCCCTCGACGCGCTGCTGCGCCGGCACGCCGGGCCCGCGCGCTCCCGGGAACTGGCGGTGCGCGGCGAATACGACCACGCTCTCGACGCCAAGCTGCGCGCGGGCGGGTTCTTCGAGCTGTTCGCCGACGCCGACGCGGGCCCGCTGGAAGCCGCCCTCGCGGTCGAGCGCATCGCCGCGGAACTCGGCGCGGTCAGCGCGGTGCCGCACCTGCTGGTGCTGCCCGCGCTCGGCCTCCCCTCCCCCGAAGGCCCGGTCGTGCTGGCCGTCCGCGACGACGCGAGCCCCGTGCGGTACGGCGCCGCGGCCCGCCGCGCGCTGCTGGTCGGACCCGACCGGTGTGCCGCCGCGGAACTCGTGCCCGACGACGCCACCCCCGTGCCGTCCGCCTACGGCTACCCCCTCGCCCGCGTCTCCCCCGCCGGCACGACCGACCTCGACCCGGGCACGGCCGCGGCCGCCGCCAACTGGTGGCGGGTCGGCGTCTCCGCCGAAGCCGTCGGCATGATGCGCAAGGCGCTGGACCTGACCGTGCGGTACGCCAAGGACCGCACCGTTTTCCGGCGCCCGATCGGCTCGTTCCAGGCGCTCCAGCACCGCCTCGCCGAGCTGAGCGTGCACGTCGAAGGCGCCCGCTGGCTCACCTACGAGGCCGCCGACCACGGCGCCCCCGCCGAGGCGTCCGCCGTCGCCGCCGCGCACACCATGGCCGCGGTGCGCCGCCTGACCCGGGAGACCCACCAGATCATGGGCGCGGTCGGACTCACCCGCGAACACGACCTGCACCTGTGGACGCTCCGCCTCCAGCAGTTGGCCGCGGAGGCCGGCGGGCTGCGCGGGCACCGGCGGGCCGTGACGGCGTCGCGGTGGGGAGCTGCGGCGTGAGCATCCCCGTGGCGTTCACGCCGGAGCAGGCCGCCCTGGCCGAGTCGGTGCGCCGCTACTGCGCCGCCAAGTGCACCGAAGCGGTCCGGCGTGCGCCGGCCGGCGCGTTCCCGCTGCCGTTCTGGCGCGGGCTGGCCGACCTCGGGGTGTTCGCCATGGCGCTGCCCGGCGAGGGCGGCGGCGCGGGCGAAGTGTGCGCAGCCGCAAGAGAATTGGGCCGCGCTGTCGCGCCCGGCCCGGTGGCCGCGACGTTCTTCGCGGTCCGCACGCTGCCGCGTGCCGACGCGGAACCCGTGGCGGCGGGCGAGGCCCTGGTGTCGATGGGCAAGCCGCCGCTGATGCCGTGGGCGCCGGCCGCGGGCGTGTTCGTCGAAACCGACGGCGACCTCGCGTGGCTCGCGCGGCCGAGCGGCGGCATCGACCCCGTCGACACGCTCGGCGGCGAGCCGTGGGGACGCGTCGCCTTGGAACGCGTCGCCCCGCTGGAGGACGCCGCCGACGGCGCGGACTTCGCGAACGTCGCCCTCGCCGGCTACCTCGGCGGCGCCGGTCGGCGGCTGCTCGACGAGACCGTCGAACACGCCCGCACCCGGGTCCAGTTCGGCCGCGCGATCGGCACGTTCCAGGCGGTCGCGCACCCGATCGTGGACACCGGCCTCGGCCTGGAGGCCGCGGAAAAGCTGGCCGTGGTCGCCGCTCAGGCGGTCGACCAAGGGCACCACCAGGCCTCCGCCCTCGCGGCGGCGGCGCGGCTGTCCGCGGGGCGGGCGGCCATGGCGGCGGCATTCGTCGCCCACCAGACGTACGGCGCGCTCGGCTACTCGGTCGAAGGGCCGGTCGGCCACGTGGCGCAGCGCATCAGGCAACTGTCCCTGCTGCCCGCGCACGAGGCCGGGATCGGCGAGCGGGTACTGGCGATGTACACGGAGAAGGGCCGGGCATGACACAGGATCGGAACGAGGCGGCGGGCGACGAGGCGGGCGGGGACGCCCCGGAGGTCCTCTTCGAGAAACGCGACCACGTCGCGTACATCACCCTGAACCGCCCGCACAAGGGCAACTCGCTGACCGGCACGATGATGCCGCGCATGCGGGAGATCTGGGGCGAGGTCCGCGACGACCCGTGGATCCGGGCGGCGATCGTCACCGGCTCGGGCGAACGGCACTTCTCCACCGGCGCGGACGTCAACGTCGTCGCGAACCGCGGCGGCATGAGCACCGGCACCGGCCCGCTCACCGACGAGGTGTTCTGGTCGCCGCGCCAGAACCGGGTCTGGAAGCCCGTCGTGGCCGCCGTGAACGGCCTGGCCGCCGGGGCCGGCCTGCACTTCGTCGTGGACGCCGACATCGTCGTGGCGTCCGAGCGCGCGAGCTTCATGGACACCCACGTCAACGTGGGCCTGGTCGGTGCGATGGAGAACATCGGCCTGGCCAAGCGCCTGCCGCTGGGCTCCGCGCTGCGCATGACGCTCATGGGCAAGAGCTACCGGATGCCCGCGGAACGCGCCTACCAGCTCGGCCTGGTCGACGAACTCACCGCCCCGGAAGACCTGATGGACACGGCCGAGGAAATGGTCCGGGCCATCGTGAAGAACTCCCCCGCCGCGGTGTCGCTGTCCCAGCAGGCCATCTGGGGCTCGCTGGAGATGAGCTACGCCCAAGCCTGCGAGTACGGCTGGGCCCTGCTGCGCATGCACTGGGCGCACCCGGACTCCAAGGAAGGCCCCCGCGCGTTCGCCGAAGGCCGCGAGCCGCGGTGGACGACGGGCGCACGCGAGGACGGCTGACATGGACTTCGGATTCACCCGTGAAGAAGAGGACTTCCGCAAAGAGGTCCTGGACTTCCTCGCCGACTACCAAGACCTGCAGGGCTACTTCCACCGCGGCGACCACACCGGGGCGGGCCTGCGGGACCTCTACCGGGCGCTCGGCGAGCGCGGCTGGCTGTCGCTGTCCTGGCCGGAGGAGTTCGGCGGCGCGGGCCTCTCCCCCGCCTACGAGTTCATCCTGTGGGACGAGATGGCCTACGCCCGTGTCGCCCGTCCCCCGATGGGCCCCGGCCTGGTCGCCAAGGCCCTGATGGGCCACGGAACCCCCGACCAGTGCGAGCGCTTCCTGCCGGACCTGCGGCTCGGCCGGATCAACTTCTGCCTCGGCTACTCGGAACCCGACGCGGGCTCCGACCTGGCGTCGGTCCGCACCCAGGCACGGCGCGTGTCCGACGCCCAGTACGTCGTCGACGGCGCGAAGTGCTGGACGTCCAACGCGCATTGGTCCGACTACATCTGGCTGCTGTGCCGCACCGGACCGGCCGACAGCCGGGCGCGCGGGCTCAGCATCCTCATCGTGCCGCTCGACCATCCGGGGGTGTCGGTGTCGCCGATCCCCACGCACGACGGAGGCCGCCTCAACGAAGTGCGGTTCGACGGCGTGCGCGTGCCCGCGGAGAACCGGGTGGGTGAGGAGAACCACGGCTGGCAGGTCGCCGGTTCCGCGCTCGCCGTGGAACGGCACGTGCAGTTCCCGCCGAAGCGGCTCCGCCGCGACTTGCAGGACCTCGCCGCGTGGGTCCGGGACACCGGCCTCGACGGCGATCCGGTGGTGCGCCGCACGCTGGGCGATCTGGCGGTCAAGGTCGCCGAGGTCGAGGCGCTCGGGCTGGCGCTGCTCGGCGAGATCATCAGCGGGCAGCCGTCCGCGGTCCCGGCGGCCTACCACAAGCTGGCCGGCACCCTCCTGACCCAGGACATCGCCCGCGCGGCCCTGGAGTTCGGGTCGCCGGAGGCGCTGGTGAAGGGCACCGACGTGGAGTTCATGTGGCGCCAGGCGATCCTCGAGACGATCGGCGGCGGCACGTCCGAAATGATGCGCGGGCTCGTCGCCCGCCAGGCGTTCGGCTTGGAGCGCTGACCCGCACCGAGACCGGCACCGGGCCGTCCTCCCCCGGGACGGCGGGGTCCAGGCCCGGGTGTGAGGCCCGCCGCGCGCGGCGGGCCTCACGCGGACCGCGGGTCAGGCGCCGCCGCCGTTGGACTGCGGGGTGCCCGGGGCGAAGGCGCGGAACGTGTAGATGTAGCCGCCGTCCTTGCCGCCGACCGTGATGAAGCCGTCGGTGGTGCCCGGCTTGATGACGAGGTTGCTGACGAGGGGCTCCCAGCCGCGCTCGTCCGGCACCACGATCGTGCCGATCAGGTCGCCGTGGTCGTTCCAGACGAGGATCTTCCCGGTGCCGATCACGACCTGGTAGACGTTGCTGGCGGCGTCGACCGCGTTGGAGTCGAAGCCGTGGCCGCCGATGTTCGCGGTCATCGCCACCCGGCTCTCCACCACGCTCTTGCCGTCCGGCGCGAGGGTGAACAGGGCTTCGCGGCCGGTGCTGTACTCACCGACCCACAGCGCCGAGTAGTCGGCGTTGAACGAGATGCCGTTCGGCGCGGACAGTCCGCCCTGCAGCACCGTCGGATGGGTGCCGTCGGCGTCGAACCGCACGATGCGGCCGGTCGGGTCCCACGGCGAGCCGTGGTAGTCGGCCACATACATGTTCCCGGCCTTGTCGAAGGCCAGGTCGTCGGGGACCATCGTGCGGCCCTCGACGGGGCCGGAGAAGACGGTGGTGAAGCCGCTGCCGTCCGGATTGAGCCGGTCGATCTTGCCGTTCTTGAAGTCGGTCGCGTAGATCTTGCCGTCGGCCGGGCTGAACTGGAGCGACGAGAAGCCGCTGTCGGCGTCGCGGTGGACCGGGGTGACGGCCTTCGTGCGCACGTCGAACTTGAGGATCTTGGGGCCGCCCGCGGGCGCGGTGAGGTCGACGAAGTACAGCTTGCCGTCGGGGCCGAACGCGGGGCCTTCCAGCACGGTGAGCGGACCGAAGCCGGACGGCGGGTCGAGGTCCGCGACCTTGGCGTAGCGCGTCGCGGGGACTTCGCGCGGGCCTTGGCCGCGGCCGGCGGCGTTGCCGTTGGAGCTTTTGCCGTCCGCCGGGTCGGCCATCGCGGCGGTCGTCGCCGCCGCGCCGCCGGCGCCGAGCACGATGGCGAAGGCGGCGGCGAGGGCGAGGTTCTTGCGGTTGTTCCCGGCTGTCGTACGGTTCTTGCTGTTCTTGCTGTTCTTGCTGCTCTTGCTCTTGCTTGACGTGCTGTTCTCGGTCACCTCTCCTGTCGGTTGTCCGGTCGTGTGTCCTGTCATGTGTTCTCCCGGTGCCAGGGCTCGGTACCCAGGGGCCCGGCGGCGTGCGTGCGCAGCAGGGCCTTCTGGATCTTGCCGGTCGAGGTTTTGGGCAGGTCGCCGAAGACGACCCGGTGGGGTGCTTTGAACTTGGCGATGCGGTCCCGGACGAAAGCGATCAGTTCGGCTTCGTCCGCCGAGGTCCCGGCGCGGAGTGTCACGTAGGCGACCGGGACTTCGCCCCATTTGGGGTGGGGTGCTCCGACCACCGCGGCGTCGAGGACGGCCGGGTGGCGGGCGAGGGTGTGTTCGACTTCGACGGAGGTGACGTTCTCGCCGCCGGAGATGATCACGTCTTTGGCGCGGTCGCGGAGTTCGACGTAGCCGTCGGGGTGCAGGACGCCGAGGTCGCCGGTGCGGAACCAGCCGTCGGCGGTGCAGGCGGCGGCGGTCGCCTCCGGGTCGCGGTAGTAGCCGAGCATGACGTTGTTGCCGCGCAGCACGATCTCGCCGAGCGCCGCGCCGTCCGCGGGCACGTCCGTGCCGGATTCGTCGACGACGCGCACGGGTTCGGCGACGATGTTGGCGATGCCCTGCCGGGCGGTGAGCGCGGCACGGCGTTCGGCGGGGAGGCCGCGCCACTCGGGCTGCGGAGCGCAGACCACGGCCGGGCCGAACGTTTCGGTCAGCCCGTAGAGATGGTGGATCTCCACACCCGCGGCGCCGAGTTCGGCGAGCAGGGCGGGTGCGGGCGGTGCGCCGCCCGCGAAGGCCTGCACGCGGTGCTCCCGCTCGGCGGGGAGGCCCGCGGCGGGGTCGGCGGCCAGCATCGCGAGCACGGTGGGTGCGGCGCAGAAGTGTGTGACGCCGTCCTCGCGGATGGCCCGCCAGATCGCGGCCGCGTCGACCTTGCGCAGGCAGTGGTGGACGCCGCCGGCCGCGGTGACCGCCCACGGGAAGCACCAGCCGTTGGTGTGGAACATCGGCAGCGTCCACAAGTAGCGGGACGAGGTGTCCAGCTTGGCCTGGTACGCCATGGCGAGGGCTTGGAGGTAGGCGCCGCGGTGGTGGTACATGACGCCCTTGGGACGCCCGGTGGTGCCGCTCGTGTAGTTGAGCGACAGCAGGGACTTCTCGTCGGCGACGGGCAGCGCGAGGGGGTCGGCGGCGGCCAGCAGCGCTTCGTACGCGTCGGCGCCGCCGCCGGACTCGACGACGGTGGGCCGCAGACTCGGATCGGCGCGCAACGCGGCGGCGAGGAGGTCGCGGTATTCGGCGTCGACGACGACCGTGGCGGCGCCGCTGTGGCCGAGGATGTACGCGATCTCCGCGGGCGCCAGCCGGGTGTTGAGCGCGACCAGGACGGCGCCCGCGAGCGGGACGCCGTAGTGCGCTTCCAGCAGGACGTGCGTGTTCGGCGCGAGGACGGCGACCCGGTCGCCCGGCCGTACGCCGTGCGCCGCGAGCGCTCCCGCGAGGCGGGTGCTGCGCTGCCACAGCTCGGCGTAGGTGAACCGGAGTCCGCCGTCCACGACGGCCGGACGGTCCGCGAAGACCGCGGCGGCGCGGGCAGCGAAGGCCGTCGGGGTCAGTTCGGAGAATGCCATGCCGTTCATGCGTCACCGTCCGGCCGTCGGGAGGGGTTGAGGTGGGTGGTCGGGCCGGCCGGTCAGGCGGGCGACGGTGCGAAGAACGGCAGCGCGATGTCGTCGGCGACCGGGGCGAACACCACGGACACGGGCATGCCGCAATACACCGCGTCGGGCTCGCAGTTCACCACGTTGGTAAGCATCTGAAAGCCCTCGGCGAGTTCGACGATGGCCACGACGTAAGGAACTTCGAATGCGGGGGTTTGCGGCCGCCAGACGACGGAGTAGCTGTAGACCTCGCCGCTCCCGGAACTCTCCCGCCAGGTGAGCCGGATACCGAGGCAGTTCGGGCAGAAGTCCTGCGGTTTGAAAATGGCGCGGCCGCAGTCTTCGCATTCCTGGTAGCGCAGTTTTCCTTCCGCGCAGCCTTGCCAGAAAGGGGCGGACAACGGGGTCGGCACCGGAATCGGCCGTTGTGCCGGTGAAGGGGAGTCAGGGTTCACAGGTCACTCCGAGGTCATGAGCAGCAGGCCTTTCGGCCAGTTGGCAAGCGCGATCTTCGCGCCGGGAACCTGGTTGACGTTCGCGGTGCCGCGCAATTGCTGGACGGCGCGGACGACTTTCTGGGTGAGTTGCGAATAGCCGGTGTGCGAGTGCGCCATGACGCCCCCGTCGGTGCAGATCGGGTAGCGGCCGTCGAGGCGGATGTTCTCGGGCGACAGGAGCTGTGCGCCTTCCCCCGGCGCGCAGTATCCGTAGGCCTCGAAGTAGCGGGGGATCTCGTAGGTGAAGTTGTCGTAGACCTCGAAGACGTCGACGTCGTCGCGGGCGATGCCGGCCTGCGCGAAGGCCGCGTCGGCGGCGCGGCGGCCGACCGGGCCGGTGCGGCGGTACGCGGGCGGGTTGACGTACGTCGGACCCCACTCCTCACGGCCGCCGCCGAGCAGCCGGATCGGCGCCGCGGGCAGGTCGCGGGCCCGTTCCCTATCGGTCAGCACGATGGCGCTGCCGCCTTCGGAGGTCGTCGCGCAGTCGAGCAGCCGGTAGGGCGAGGCGACCATGCGGGACGCGAGGATGTCGTCGGGGGTGAACGGGCCGCGGCCGTAGTAGACGGCGTTGGGGTTCACGGCGCCGTAGTTGCGGATCGTGGCGGGGATGTGCGCCACGTCCTCGGGCTTGATGCCGAACTCGTGCAGGTAGCGCTGGGCGGGCAGGGCCCATTCGACGGCGGTGTGCAGGCCCCACGTCTCGATGAACTCGTTCGTGGGACGGGTCCACGGCGCCGTCGACGCGCGGTCGGTGTAGAGCGACGCTTGGCCGCTGGCGATCAGCGCGACCGCGCATTCGCCGGACGCGACCGCGAGCGCGGCTTCCAGGACCGCTTGCACGCCGTCCATCTCGTGGCCGATCCAGAAGTGCTCGGCACCGACGTCGTAGGCGAACGCGGCGCTTGCCTCCGCGTCCAGCCCGACGGTGATGTTGAACCCGTCGACGTCCGCCATGGCGAGACCGGCCTGGGCCAGCGCGCCCTTCGCGGCTTCCAGCGTCACCGACGCCGAGGTCCGTCCCGGCAGCGTCCGCGCCTGCGGCGTGTTGAACGCGCCGACGACGGCGACGCCTTGCAGCGCCCGCCCGATGTCCTTGAGCACGGGAAGCCCTCTCTTGTCGACCCCACCCAAACACGAAAAGAGTATCCTCTTTACCGACGGCCACACAATGGTCATCGGGCGCCGACGGGGCGGAAATTGCCGCGATCGGCGCCAACCAGGCAGCCCACCGAGGGCTACGGTGCCGCAACCCTGGACCTTTGCCAGCTGTTGAGTACACTGAACTTGTGTCGACACGTCGGGCATGGCGTGTTCAGCGGGGGCGTCTCCGGCGCCCCGGCAGCGACTCGCGAAAGGGACGCTCCATGACTTCGCCGGTTCCGCCGCGCCTCGGCGCGGCCGACCTCCTCGGCAGCCTCGCCCTCCCCACCCGGGGCACCGTCTACGACCTGTCATCGGGCTGGTGGCGGCACATGCCGAGCTTCGCCGGGTATCCGCGCTTCGAGGTGGTCACCTACAACTCGCCGCAGGCGCAGCGCAGCGAGAAGCGCTTCCCCTTCGACGACCCGGAGCGCAACCAGGAGCAGATCGGCTACACGTCCGAGCTGGTCTCCGGCGGCCTGCACACCGGAACGCACATCGACGCGCTGTGCCACATCACGTGCGGCGACAACGACGAATGGCACGGCGGCGTGTCCGCACGTGACGCGATGGGCAACTACGGCGCGGAAAGCGGCGACGCGTCGGAGCTGCCGGCGATCATCGGCCGGGGCGTGCTGCTCGACATCCCCAAGGCGCTCGGCGTCGACGTCCTGCCGCCGCACTTCGGGATCGGCGAGGAACACCTCCGCCAGGCCGCCGAGGCGGGCGGCGTGGAGGTCCGGGACGGCGACATCGTGCTGGTGCGCACCGGGCAGATGAAGTACTGGCCGGACATCAAGAAGATCCGTGCGCTGAGCGACGGCAGCGGCGTCGCCCTCGACGGCGCCCACTGGCTGGTCGCCCAAGGCGCCCGCTACGTCGGCGCCGACACCCTGTCATTCGAACGCATGCCGTCCCCGGACCCGGCCAACCCGTTCCCGGTGCATGTGTACCTGCTGCACGAGCACGGCATCCACATCATGGAATGGGTGAACTGCGAGGAACTGGCCGCCGACGGCATCACCGAGTTCCTGTTCATGGGCCTGCCGCTGACGATCCGCGGGGGGACGGGGTCACCGCTGCGGCCTGTCGCGGTGGCCTGAAGGGGCGTTCGGCTGCCTCAGTCGTCCACCACCACGATGCGGCAGGCACGCAGGGTGTCGGCGGGGACCGCCAACCGTCGGCGGCCCGCGTCCCGGTGGGCGAGGAGGGCATCGTCCCAGCCTTCGCCGCGGAGTTGCTCAGGTGAACTGAGAGCGTCGTGGTCCGTCCGGCCCGTGCAGGCCAAGTGGCCCGGGTAGCCGTAGGGCAGGCGTTCCGTGCGCCACCCCGGCCATGCGGCGGCCAGCCGCTCGTGCGCTGCCGGGGGAACCGAGTCCGCCGTCCAATAGCGCAGACGCCGAGATGCCGTGTCGAGGACCGCGCCCGCGCTTCGACCGACGGTGGATTCGCCGGGCAGCGGGTACGGGGCTTCGGCCGACAACGCCGGAACCACCGCCTCGCCGTGGCGGGTGAGCCAGCCGACGACGTCCCAGTACTCCAGGCGGTAGTCCAGCACCACGTCGTCGGGCCGGACGACACTGACGACCGAGCAGCAGGAATGGAACCAATCCGCGGAAGACTCCGCGTACTTCACGGTGATCTCGGACCGCCCGGCGTCCCACCCGACAAACCACTCGTCGCGCGCGCACAGGGCGGCGAGCGGGACGTCCGCCGGAGCCGGGTCGTCGGGCGCCACGGCGGGTGCGGCCTGCGGCACGACGTCGAGAAGCCCCTGTCGGCCTCCCCACGCGTAGCCGACATCCCAGCCCGACCACACCGGGGCCGCCGCAACCCACGCCGCGAAGCTGTCGGCGTGGGCGGCACTGTGCAGGGACATTCCGCACTGAAAGTGGCGCACACGGCGTTCGACCATGTCGATCGCGACGGCCCGGCAGTGCCAGCCGTCGACGAAGTCGGCAGCGCGTCCGTCGTCCGTCGGTATGCCGGTGCGGCGGATCATCTCCAGCATGCCGTCGACGTGCTCCGCACGGCCGAGATCCCACCAGCTGTGCTTCTCCGCGGTGACCAGGCATCTGCCATCCGCATCACGGAGGATGTATGCCGTCCGACAGCTCATCTCGCGAACGCTACGCCACCCCGGCAGACGCCGGGACCGCCCCGGGCGTGCTTGCGCCAAGACGGTCGCAGCCGCCGAACCGACCCGGCTCACTCCTGCTCGTCGGCCGCTTCGTCGTCCAGAAGGGCGGCGATCGCCTGCAAGTGGCGCCGCATCCGGTGCTGGGCGAGCGCGGCGTCGCCGCCGACGATGGCCTCCACGATCGCCTCGTGCGCCTCGTGCGAACGCAGCGCTCCCTCGCGCAGGCCTTCGTCGGACTGCTCGCCCGACTCCCACTCCTGCTGCACCATGTCCTGGTCGAGCTGTGCGAGCACCTCGACGAACAGGGTCAGCGCCGGGTTGCCCGCGAGTTCGGCGATCACGCTGTGCAGGTTGCGCGCATGCCCGAGGGTGACGCCGCGGTCGATCAAGTCCCGTTCGGTGGCCAGCGATTCGGCCAGCCGGGCAATGCCCGGCTCGGTGAGTTTCTCCGCGGCGGCCGTCACGCCCGCGAGTTCGAGGGCCATCCGGGCGTCGAACAGCTGCCGGCGGCTGACCGCCGCGCGGCGCAGATAGACGCGCGCGGCGTCGCGCACGATGCCCGGGTCCGGTTCGGTGACGACGAGACCGCCGCCGGGGCCGCGCCTCATGCGGGCCATCTGGTGGTGCTCGACGAGGCGTACGGCTTCGCGGAAGACCGCCCGGCTCACCCCGTACCGCTCGATCAGCTCGCGCTCGGACCCCAGGACGGTGCCGGTGCTCCAGCCCGACGAGACGATGTCCTTCTCGATCCGCGCGGCCACCGTCTCGGCGAGCCGCTGACTGCCTCCCTCCTGCATACGCCGTGCCGCCCTTCCCACGAAAAAGGATACTTATTCAGGGGTTCATCCTAGCGAATCCAGGCCTTTGCTGCCGTTGAGCGCAAGATGAGTCGCCCCATCAAGGTCGCAGCCACAGGGGCTCAGTCCGGCAGGCCGGCGCCGGCGATGCGCAGCGCGAGTTCGCCGTACTCCCACACCACGGCATCCTCGCCGATCTCGCCGTCCTCGCGGAACCACACCGCGACGCCCATGCCGAGGTCCAGGATCGCGTACGACGTCAGCCGCGCGGACGCGACCCGGAACCGGCCCGCTTCCACCCCGGCGTTCACCAGCTCGCGGAAGCCCGACTCGTACGCCGCACGCAGCGCGAGCACGTCGGAGCGGTGCGGCTCCTGAAGGCTGCGCAGCTCGCGGGTGCCGACGAACGCCTCCTTGCGGTGCCGGGCGTGGTAGCGCACATGCGCCTCGGTCGCCCGGCGCAGCCGCTCGACCGGATCCGCGGTGGTGGCGACGGCGGCGCGGTGCAGTGCGAGCAGGTCGTTCATCGCACCGGTGATGAGGCCGGCCAGCAGGTCCTGCTTGGAGGCGACGTGCTTGTAGAGGCTGGGACCGCGGATGCCGACGGCGGCGCCGATGTCCGCCATGGTCGTCGCCTCGTAGCCGCGCCTGGTGAACAGGTCGAGCGCGGCGGCGCGGATGTCGTCGGACCGCGGCGAACCGGACACGGATGACCCCTGCCTTTCCTGAAGCTAATTGTCGCTAGCTCACACATCGTGTTGGCCATCTCATAGTATCCCGCCGTCTTGCAGTGCCTCCTGTTATGTTCGGCTAATACCCGTTAGCCGACGTGTCAGCGTGGAGGGTTCCATGGCAGTCGATCTCACCCCCGGTCCGGTCGCGGCCGAACTGGCGCGGCGTACCGCGCGGTTCGTCCGGGACACCGTCGTCCCCGTCGAGGAGGCGAACGGCGGCGTGCTCCGCTCCGACGACGAACGGCGCGAACTCCAGGCGGCGGCCCGCGCCGCGGGGGTCTTCGCACCGCACGTCGCCTCGGAGTTCGGCGGCCACGGGCTGGACATGCGGGACCGCGCCTTCGTGTTCGAGGAGGCCGGCTACTCGCTGCTCGGCCCTCTCGCGCTGAACTGCGCCGCGCCCGACGAAGGCAACATGCACATGCTGGAGGCCATCGCGACTCCCGCGCAGAAGGAGCAGTACCTGCGTCCGCTCGCGACGGGCGGGACGCGTTCCTGCTTCGCGATGACCGAACCGGCCCCGGGCGCGGGCTCGGACGCCTCCGCGCTCACCACGAAGGCCGTGCGGGTGCCGGGCGGTTGGCGTATCGACGGGCACAAGTGGTTCATCACCGGCGCGGACGGTGCGGGCTTCGCGATCGTGATGGCGCGGACGTCGGGGGCGCCGGGTGAGGCGGGCGGGGCGACGATGTTCCTCGTGGACGCGGGCAACCCGGGGATGAAGATCGTCCGGCACATCGAGACGCTGGACGAAAGCCTCTTCGGAGGCCACGCCGAGATGGTGTTCGACAACTGCGTCGTGCCGGACGACGCGGTGCTCGGCGAGGTCGACGAGGGCTTCGCGTACGCGCGCGTCCGCCTCGGCCCGGCCAGGGCCACGCACTGCATGCGGTGGCTCGGCATCGCGCGCCGGGCCCAGGACATCGCGGTCCGGCGCGCCTCCACCCGCGAACTGTTCGGCTCCCGGCTCGCCGAGCTGGGCATGGCGCAGCAGATGATCGCGGACAACGAGATCGACATCGCCGCCGCACACGGCCTGATCCTCCAGGCGTGCGCGGACCTCGACCTGGGCGGCCCGTCCGGGCATTCGACGTCGATCGCGAAGACGTTCTGCGCGGAGGCGGTCTGGCGGGTCGTCGACCGGTCGCTCCAGATCTGCGGCGCGCTCGGGGTGTCGGGTGACGTGCTGCTCGGGCGGTTCCTGCGCGAGGTAAGGCCGTTCCGGATCTACGACGGGCCGTCGGAGACGCACCGGTGGACCATCGCGCGCCGCGTGGTGCGCCGGCTGGATGCGGAGGACGCCCGATGAGCGGGGCGGTCGCGGTCGACGGACTGGATCTGCCGGCCCTGGAGCGGTTCTTCGCCGACCACGTGCCGGAGTTCGACGGCGGTCTGCGGGCGGAGCTGATGCACGGCGGTCGGTCGAACCTGACGTACCGGCTCACCGACGGGCACCGGACGTGGGTGCTGCGGCGCCCGCCGCTGGGCGGCCTCACGCCGTCGGCGCACGACATGGCCCGGGAGTACCGGGTCGTCGACGCGCTCGCGGGCAGCGCGGTGCCGGTGGCGCGCGCGGTGGCGTTCGGGCCGGCGGAGGTGGTGGGGGTGCCTTTCGCGGTGTTCGACTACGTCGCGGGTGCCGTGATCCGGACCCCGGAGGACCTTCATGCGCTGCCCGACACGCGCATCGCCGATTGCGCGTTCGCGCTGGTGGACACGCTGGCCGGCCTGCACGCCGTCTCCCCCGACGCGGTCGGCTTGGCCGGCTTCGGCCGGGCGGAGGGGTACCTGTCCCGGCAGATCCGCCGCTGGTACGACCAGTGGCAGCGGGTCCGCACCCGCGAACTCCCCGACGTGGACAAGCTGCACGCGCGGCTGGCGGAGGCATGCCCGGCGGAGAGCGGCGCGTCGATCGTGCACGGCGACTTCCGCATCGACAACGCGATCCTGGCCGCGGACGACCCGTCGGACGTACGCGCCGTCGTCGACTGGGAAATGGCCACTCTCGGCGACCCGTTGGCCGACCTCGGCCTGCATCTGGCCTATGCCAACCCGGCCTTCGCCCCGGTCCTGGCCGACGCGGCGGCGTCGACGAGCCCGCGATTGCCGTCGCCGGACCGACTGGCCGAGCGCTACGCGGCCACGAGCGGCCGCGACGTCCGCGACCTGGGGTTCTACACCGCACTGGGCCTGTTCAAGGTCGCGGTCATCGCCGAAGGAATCCACGCCCGCCACCGACAGGGGCTGACCCGCGGCACCGGGTTCGGTTCGGTGGGCAGTGCGGTGGAGCCGCTGACGGCGGCCGGGTTGCGGGTCCTGGGAGGCAGCGCATGACCATCCTCGACAGCTTCCGCCTGACCGACCGCGTAGCCATCGTCACCGGCGCCTCCTCCGGCTTGGGCGTCGTCTTCGCCCGCGCTCTCGCCGAAGCCGGCGCCGACGTGGTGCTCGCCGCACGGCGTACCGACCGTCTCGCGGAGGCCGCCGCATCGGTCGAGGAGGCCGGGCGACGGGCCTTGTGCGTCGGCGCGGACGTTTCCTCACCCGGGCAATGCCGTGAACTCGCGGCTGCAGCGGCCGACTTCGGACCGGTCCGGGTCCTCGTCAACAACGCCGGCGTCGGCACTGCGGTCCCCGCCGCCCGGGAGACCCCCGAGCAGTTCCAGGCCGTTCTGGACGTCAACCTGTCCGGCGCCTACTGGATGGCCCAAGCCGCCGCCGACGTCATGCCCGAAGGCGGGTCGATCGTCAACATCTCCAGCGTGCTCGGGCTCGTCACCGCGGGGCTTCCGCAGGCCGCCTATTCGGCGTCCAAAGCCGGGCTGCTCGGGCTGACCCGCGACTTGGCCGCGCAGTGGAGCACGCGCCGCGGGATCCGGGTCAACGCGATCGCGCCGGGGTTCTTCGCGTCCGAGATGACCGACCAGTACAAGGACGGCTATCTGGAGGGCCAGATCGCCCGGCTCCCCATCCCCCGCCTCGGCGACGCGCGCGAACTCGCCGCCGCCGTGGTGTTCCTGGCGTCCGACGCGGCCGGCTACACGACCGGCACGACACTGACGGTGGACGGGGGGCTGACGATCTCCTGAGGTTGGGTGGCGCGGCGGTGGACTGTGGCGGGGCCGCGGCGGGTGCGGGGCGGAGGCCGCGGGGGCTCGCCAAGGCTCGATAGTTATGCGCATAATAGTTATGCGCATAACCAAGAGCGAGGAGCCCCGCCATGCCCATCACCCGCGCCGACGACACCGCCGGCTTCGAGCCCAGCGCTCTCGACTGGGTCCGCGACCACGTCGCGCAGATCATCGACACCGGCACCACCGACGGCGTGACGATCCAGGGCCTGCCGACCGTGCTCATGACGTACCGCGGAGCCAAGACCGGCAAGCTCCGCAAGACGCCGGTCATGCGCGTCGAACACGACGGCCGGTACGCCGCGGTCGCCTCGAAGGGCGGCATGCCGGAGAACCCGCACTGGTACGCCTCCGTGGCCGCGGAGCCCATCGTCGAGCTGCAGGACGGCACGGTCACGCGCACGTACCGCGCCCACGAGGCGTCCGGCGCGGAGAAGGAACTGTGGTGGGCGCGCGCCGTCGAGGCGTACCCGGACTACGCCGTGTACCAGCGCAACACCGACCGGCAGATCCCGCTGTTCGTCCTGGAGCCGGCGGAACCGTCCGAACCGTCCGAACCGTCCGAGCCGGTCGAGCCCAAGGTCTCTTGACTCGGTCACACACCCGTGCCACCCTCCGGAGATATCAGGAATTCCCTTAACTCCTGGAGGCCGGCGCTGTGTCCCCTGTGTCCCCTGTGTCCCCCACCATCACGCCGATGCCGCAGGCGCTCGGCGCCGTCGTCACCGGACTGCCGGAGACGTTCGACGGCGCCGTCGCCGCGCAGCTCAACGACGCGTGGATGCGGCACCAAGTCCTGTTCTTCCCGCAGGCCCACCTGGACGACGAGCGGCTGATCGCCCTCGGCTCCCTCTTCGGCAACCTCGCGGCCACCAGTCCCGGCCGCGCCGACGACCACCGGCAGCAGACCGTGCTCGGCGCGCACGGCGAGATCCTCGAGATCGACGCCGACAGGGAACGCGCCAACGCCTGGCACACCGACGTCACCTGGGCCGAAACTCCGCCCACCGGCGCGCTGTTGTCGATGCGCACCTGCCCGGAACGCGGCGGCGACACCATGTGGCTCGACCAGTACCGCGCCTACGAGACGCTGTCCGAGCCGGTCCGCACCCTCGTCGACGGCCTGCGCGCCGTGCACGGCCGTCCGCCGTCCACCGGCGAGCACACCCACCCGGCCGTCATCACCCACCCGGTCACCGGACGCCGCGCCCTGTTCGTCAACCGCGGCTGGACCACCCGCTTCGAAGGCATGTCCTCGATCGAGAGCACCGGACTGCTGCGCATGCTGTGCGACCACGCCGAACGCCCGGAGAACACCGTGCGGTGGACGTGGACGCCCGGCGACGCCGCACTGTGGGACAACCGCTGCACGCAGCACTACGCCGTCAACGACTACGGCACCGCCAAGCGCGTCCTGCACCGCGTCACGATCTTCGCGCCCGCCGCGTGACCGCCGACTCGCGCGTCGCCCCGGGTACGCCCACCCGCACCCGGCAGCCGCGGGCCGACGCCGCCGACACCCGCGAGGCGCTGCTGAGCAGCGGCGCCCGCCTGATCGCCCGGCACGGCCTCGGCGTGCCGGTGACGCAGATCCAGGACGCCGCCGCCCAACGCAACAAGTCCGCGGTGCGCTACCACTTCGGCTCCGTCCTCGAACTCGCCCTGGCGGTCACCACACGCCACGGCCAACAGGTCGACGCGCGTCGTGACGAAGCCCTCGACGCGTTCCATGAACGCTACGCACCCCCCGGCACCGACGACGGCCGCCCGCACGCCGAACTGGCCGTCATCGTCGACCTCCTCGTCAGCCCCGCGGCCGAGGAACTGCACACCGCACAAGGCCGCGACTACCTGCGCCTGCTCCCGCAGGTGTCCCACCTGGCCCAAGTCCGCTCGGGCGCGCCCGCGGCCCCGCCCGCCGTCGTGCGCACCTTGGCCTTGCTCCGGGACCACCTCGACCGCTCCGGCGTGTCCGACATCGACGAACGCCTCGCCCTGGCCGTCCAGATGCATGCCGCGGTGATGGCCGACCGGGCCCGGCGGATCGACGAGGGCGCGGACGGCGAACCGGCCGCGGAAGTCCGCGGCGGGGAGAGGGAGATCGCACCCGATCACGACGGCTTCGTGCGGTTGGTGACGGGGATGCTCGCGCGGGCGCTGGGAGGGGCGGGCTGAGGGCCCTTTGTGGCGGACGGCCCGGCAGACGGTCCCGTTACGCGGTCGGCACGGCCAACGCGTGACGTGGTCACCACGGCCTAGGCATTACGTGGTCAGCACGACCAACGCCCCGGCGATCAGCCACCCCCAGCGCAGCAGGGCGAGCGGCGGCCGTCCGTGCGTGATCCCGCCGAGCAGCAGGAATCCGCACAGCCACACCACCGCCGCGCCGCCCGCACCGGCAACTCCGAGCAGCACCAGCAGAGCCACGTAGCCGACCGCGGCAAGCACCAGCATCGGGATGGTCATCGCCAGGTACTCACCGAGGCCCGGCTCTCGGCGCACGTACTGGAAACGTGCGGTCGGACGCCGCATGTCGGTTCCCCTTTCCGGTTCGCCCCCCTCACGATCGACTGCCCCGCTTCGCGCAGACCACGCGTCGGTGGCGATCGGACGGCGCGCATGCTCTTGGGACTTACCGTCGGGCGGGGGGCTTGCTCGGGTGATCGCGGGGTGTTGATCGTCGAGGCGATACCGGGCGGTCGGGCCGGGCCCACTGCGGCGTGGACCGGGCGTTGTGTGCACGACCACTCTCCCCGGCGTCTCACGTAGGCATGTTCTGCCCCGGCAGCCCCTGCCCCGTCAGCCGGGCGAAGACCACCACGTTGCCCGTGTAGCCCTGCTTCCTGTCGTACTTGCCGCCGCACGTCAGGATGCGGAGTTCGGCGAAACCCGTGCCGCCGTAGACGCGTTCGACGGGGAAGCCGGCTTTCTTGAAGACCTGGATCCCGTACACCGTGAAGACCGCCGTGCTGCCGTCCTGGCGGGTCACCCGGATCGTGGTCCCCTTGTGCAGCGTCGCGATGTCGTAGAACACGGCCCGGCCGCCCGTCGCGTCGACGTGGCCGACCACGACCGCCGTGCCGAGTGCCCCCGGTGTCGGCGAACCCGTGTACCACGCGGCCAAGTTCGGGTTGTCCGACGGCGGTGCGGCGATCGTGCCGTCGGCGTTGAGGCCGACCGTCCCGACCGGCGCCTCGATGCGCACCATCGGAATGCCGATCCGCACCGGCGGCGACGCCGCCATCGGCGGTGCGGGCCGCGGCTCGTCGGCCGCACTCGCCGGGGCCATCGGCGCCGCGCTGTCCGGGCCGGGCGGACGCGCGTCGGTGCTCGGTGCGGGCGGACCGCCATGCGCGGTGAACCCGTCGACGGCCAGACTGCCCCCGAAGCACACGGTCACCAGCACCATCCCCACCACCGCGAGCCGCCCGCGCCGGGTGAGCCGTACGCCGTTCCGGCGCCCGCGGCGCGGCGAAGGCCGCCGCCGCGCCCGGGTCACGGGGCGCGCCGGCGGCCTTCCCGGGCGCGGACGGCGCGGGGCCGATCCGTACGTCACTACGCGGTGTTCCTCGTCAGCCGTCGCTGCGACGCCCGCGCCGCAGCAGCCACACGCCGCCGCCGAGCGCGGCCGCCGCGATCGCCACGCCGCCGACCGCCTTCACCGGGTCCGAGCCCGAGACGGTGCTGCCCACACCGGTGTCCGCGCCGCCCACGGGCACGACGTTGCCGAAGATGTCGGTGTTGGTCGGCGTGTTCGGCGGCGGGGTCACACACGAGACCTTGAAGACCTTGTGCTTGCCGGCGCCGTTCTCGCCTTCGAACGTCCAGGTGAGCTTGTACTGCCCGTTGGGCAGCGACAGCGCGGCGGTGTGCCCGGTGCCGTCGACCAGCGTGATGGTGCCTTCGAGGTGCCCGGTGCCGCTGTTCGCGGGCTGCGGGTCGATGGTCCAGGTGACCTGCTGGAGCGTGTCGAAATTGAACGCGTCCAGGTAGAAGCGGCAGACCTTGGGCTCGTTCCGTTGGTCGTCCACCGGCGTGGTCGTCGCGTGGATCTTGACGTCGCCGTTGTCCCCGGCCGCCGCCGAGGCAACCGCCGGGAAGAGCGCGAGCGGCGCGAACACGGCAGCACCCACGACCGCGGCGGCCGGCCGTCTGCGGCGGATCGCACGGGCGTGTCGAGGAGGTCGCGGACGTCGGGGCTCTCGGGGACGGATGTCGGTGATCACGTGGTGCTCCTGTCGGCGGGCCCCCGGCTTGGTGATACAGGCCGACTATCCGATTCACGCCACCCTTGGATTGGCAGGGAACACGGCGACACGCACGAGTTCCGTCGGATGGAGGAGCGGGCACGAGGACCACCGAGCCGGCCCGCCGCCGCACGGGCGGCAGGTCCTCACACGCCGCCCGCCGCCCACCCGTCTCCCGCTATTGCCCCACGCGGCCGTCGATGCACTCGCGCAGCAGGTCGGCATGGCCGCAGTGCCGGGCGTACTCCTCGATCCGGTGGACCATCAGTTCCCGCACCACGACCTGGTCCCGGCCCACCTTCGCACCCAGGTCGGCGAACCCGGCCACCGCGGCATCGGTCGCGGCCTGCTCCCGCGCGAGATCGCGGAACGCACCGTCCACCATGCCCTGGTCGGCCTCGGCAACGCCGTCGAAGTCCGCGCCCCGGGCGCCGTACAGCTTCGGCAGCGGGTCCCCGCCCTCGGTGATCCAATTCCGCCAGTCCACCTCGACCTCGGCGAGATGCCGCAGCAAACCGAGCAACGACATCGTCGACGGCGGCACCGACCGCCGCGCCAACTGCTCCGGGCCGAGGCCGTCGCACTTGAGGAGCAGCGTCATCCGGAAGTTCGCGAGATAGTCCAGCAGCGTGGCCCGCTCGCCCTCGGGGGCGGTCTCACTGCGGGGGTCGTCGTCCGGATCCATCCACATGTCGGGGTAGACAGTGGCCTGGGTCCATCGCTCGGGCTCTTGGCTCATGCCCGCCATCCTTCGCCGCGGGCTTTGCGGACGCCAGCGGAATATCCGCTCTCGACCGGTATGGCGGACGGTGGTTCTTGTGTCGGCGGCTACGTCGCGGACGAGCGGTAGTCCGCCACCATCAGGAGCATGATGCGCTGGATTCGGGCTCCGGCCCACGGGCGCCCCTGCCCGATCGTCCGGTAGCCCCACGCACGATAGGCGGCTTGGGCAGGCTCCGCGTCGGGGCGGGCGTTGAGGATGACGCGTCCCTGCTCGCCGAGGTCGGCGAGCAGGGACGCGCGCTGCCTTCGGGGGAGAACGGGGCACCGATGCCGGTGACGGTCTTGGCGGACGGCATCGGGGCGGATCGTCGGCACGGCGATGGTGTACCTGCGGAGGCAGACCCGGTCGTACATGTCGGACCGGGAGCACGTGCGGACGGAACCCCGCCCCTGCGCCTCTCATCCCTCCTGCGCGGCACTTCCGCGGTAACAGCTCTCCCGTCCGTCGCACCCCCGCCGCACCCACCACACTGGAGTCAACAACTACGCGCGCGAAGGAATCGGCCATGTCCGACACACCGCCACCCCCCGAAGGCCTCCAGCGGTGGACTCGGGCCCTGGCAGCCAGGTCGGCGGTCGTCGAGGGTGTTCCCGTCGCCGCCGACGGCTGGTGGTACCTCGGCCTTCGCCTGCCCGAATGGGAGAAGACCCGGATTGTCCGCATCCGCCCCGAAGCGGGCCTCGACGACGTCGAAACCGTCGTGGACCCGGCCGACTTCGTGCGTGGCGGCACCATCTCCGACTGGAGAATGGTCGGGTCGAAGGTCCTCGCCGGGATAGCCGACGGTACCGAGTTCGGCCCCTGGGTCATCGTCGATCCGGAGACCCGCCGCCCGGTGGGCGGCGGCCGCTTCGGCGAGTGCCGCGCGAGCGGTACCGCCTACGACCAACCCGAGGGCGACCGCCCAGGCCGCCTATACCACGTCGCCCACGAGAACCGACAGCTGCGCGGCGCGCTCCGGGTCATGCTGCGCGAGAACCCCCTCGCCGACACCCCCGCGCGCGACGTCCCGGTGGAGCTGGCGCCGCCCCGCTGGGGCTCGGACACGTTCATCCCGGAAATGTCCGTGCAGAAGGACGGCAAGAACCGCTGGCTGGTGGTGTCGGAGACCTCCGGCACCGGGCAGCAGCACCGCGCCGCGGTCTACGACCTCACCACCGACCCACGCCGCCCGACGCGGGTCGCGTTCGTCGACACCACCAGCGCCGGATCCAAGTCCCTCCAGATCCGCAACGGTTGGGCGTACTTCCTCACCACCGAAAGCGGCCGCCGCCCGTACGGCGCCTTGGTCCGTGCCCCGTTGCACAAGCTCGGTACCCCGCGCAGCCGCCAGACGCTCGCGACCGGCGACGCGGCAAGCGGCATCCACCTCCGTGCCTTCGCCGTCCACGACGACGGCCGCATCTCGCTGACCAGAACCCGCCACGGCCGGGACTCCCTCGTCCTGCACGGCCTCCGCGAAACCGATCGCGGCCCGCGCCTCACCCGGATCCGGGAGTTCACCTCGCCCGGCACCCCGTTCGCCTCCATCGTCGCCGCCTCGGAAGTGACGGACAGCCGCACCGGCTCCCGGCAGCTCGTCATCGCCTGGGACGACATCGGAGGCCGACGTCTCACCGCCTACCCGAACGCCGCATCCACCGCCCACGAGCTGCGCCTGACCAAAGACTTGCGCGCCCGCGGCCCGAAACCGGTCCCCACCGTCACCCGCGACATCCCGTTCCGCTTCGGCAGCCGGCCGCACCAAACCGGAGTCGTGCGCCTGACCACGCCGGTGAAGGCCCGCACCAACGGCCGGACTCCCACCGTCGTGATGCGCGACGCGTATCCGTTGTACGGGGAGGTCCAGTTCGGACGGACACCCGAACAGCACATGGTGGACGACGCCGTCCACGCGGCGGGCGGTGCGACCGCCGTCGTCTACCACGACCATCCGCGCCAGGGCGGCAGCGGCGTCGCCGAGCTGCCCCACCTCCTGATCGGCGCCGGAGAAGCCCTGGCCGAACGCGGCGCGGCGAAGCCCGGACGGATGTTCCTGATGGGCGGCTCGGGCCAAGCGGTTTCGGCCGCCGAGGCCCTGCGGTTGCGTTCCGACTTGTTCCACGGGGCCGCGCTGCGCTCGGCGTTCCTGCGCGTGGACGCCCAAGGCCTCGCCAGGGGGGTCGGCTTCTGCAATGCCGGCGCCAACTCGTTCGGTCCCGAACTGTCCGCGGCCTCCGCCTACGGGCACATGCGAGACCATGGGATCGTCCGACACCCCGGGGCGCGGCGGCCCGTCCTGCTGATGAGCTTCGGGATGCAGGACACGCGGACGTACGCCCAGGACCAGACCTTCCCGTACGCCCGTGTCGCGGCGCGCGCAGGTGCCGACGTCCGCCTCATGGAGTTCCCCGGCGGCCACTTCATGCAGTGGGCCGGAGCCCACGGCGGCGCCGAAGCCTTCGCGACCCAGATCGCCCAGGTGGAAGCCGTCCAAGGCGGATTCGCCGGGCCGCTCCCGCCCCGGCACCTGGCATCCGCGGTCGCCGTCACCGCCGGCCGGGGCATGGCCACCCCGCTCGCGCCGCCGACGCACCCGCGCACGTCGACGTTGCCGACCTTGGCAACACCAACCGGCGCACTCGACAACCGGAGCCCGGCACACACCCGCACCAAGGCCCTCGAGCACGCCTGACCGACAGCCTTGCCGCGGGCACCTCCGCCCACGCCCCGCTCGCGAACCCGACGGCCAGCAGCCGCCCGCCCCGCGCCAACGCCCCGGCGGCGTCCTCGGCCGCGGTGCCGCCCACCGGGTCGTAGATCGCGTCGACGCCCCGTCCGCCGGTGAGTTCCCGTAGCGCGGGACCGTGCCGCAGAACGCAACGGAGTTCCTCGACCGGCTCGCCCTCGGCACCTACGCGCTGGAGCCGTTCGACCGAGAGCAGTTGGCGGAACTCGCCGGACGGTGGTTCGGGGATACGCCCAGTGGGCGACTACGCGCGCAGTCGTTCCTGCACCAGAGCGCCCACACGGGCGTACGCGAGCTGAGCCGCGGCCGCGGCGCTCACCCTGGTGAGCCCCCGTTTGACCGTGGAAGCCACGGACCTCCTCCGCGCCATCCGCTCCCCCGACGACCGCGACATCGCCGCCGTCCACGTGGCCATACCCTCCGCGCCCTCAGCCCCGCCTATCCCGCCGAAGCCGCCACTCGCCTCCGCACCCTCGCGCTCGACCCCCGAACCCCACCACGCGCCCGCGTCAAAGCCGCGCACGGGCTCAGCAACTGTTCCCGCCACGCCCGCCGCGGCATCCCTGACGTCCTCCGCGCCCTCGTCGCCGACCCCGCCACCCCACCCTGCCGCCGCCGCGAAGCAGCTCGTGCCCTCGGCAAGTTCGGCTCCGACAATGCCCGCGAAGCCGCCGGCGTCCTCTTCGCCCTGGCCGACGCCGCAGGCCCCCGTACCTACGCCCGCCGCGCCGCGCTCCGTACCGCGACCCATCTCGGGCTCGGCTTCGCGCGCCAGGCGCCGGTCAGGTTCGACGCGCCGGCGTCCTCGTCCGAATGCCTTACAGAACCCTGACGTCCCGCCCTGCCTCCGCACGCGGCGGCCGATTCGGGCCTAGCGTCGCGTCCATGAAGGTTCTGGTCACCGGCGGTGCCGGGTTCATCGGATCGCACGTCTGCGAGGCCTTGCTGGCAGCAGGCCATGAGGTGCGGGTGCTCGACGCGTTGCTGCCCGCGGTCCATCGGGGCCGGCCGGCGGTGCCGGGGGACGTGGAGTTCCGGGAGGGGGACGTCCGCGATCCCGAGACCGTCGCGGCGGCGCTGCGTGGTGTGGATGCGGTCAGCCACCAGGCGGCGATGGTCGGTCTCGGGCTCGACCTCGACGACGCGCCGGACTACGTCGGCTGCAACGACCTCGCCACCGCGGTCCTCCTTGCCGCGATGGCTCGCGCCGGAGTGGACCGGCTCGTGCTCGCCGGGTCGATGGTCGTGTACGGGGAAGGCCGCTACACCTGCGGCGAGCACGGTGCCGTCGTGCCCGGTCCGCGGCCGGCCGCGGATCTGTCCGCGGGTCGGTTCGAGCCGCGTTGTCCGCGCTGCGGGGCGGAGTTGGCACCGGGACAGGTCGGCGAGGACGCGGCGCCGGACCCGCGCAACGTGTATGCCGCGACCAAGCTGGCGCAGGAGCACCTGGCCGCGGCGTGGGCGCGTACCGTCGGCGGTACGGCGACTTCGCTGCGCTATCACAACGTGTACGGGCCGCGGATGCCCCGCGATACGCCGTACTCCGGTGTCGCGTCGACCTTCCGGTCGGCGCTCGCCGCGGGCATCGCCCCGCGGGTGTTCGAAGACGGCGGTCAGCGGCGCGACTTCATCCATGTGTCGGACATCGCCGCGGCCAACGTCGCCGCGCTCACCCGCGAAGGCGACGGGACGGCAGGCTTCCGCGCCTACAACGCCGGCACCGGACGCCCGCACACCGTCGGGCAGATGGCCGCGGCCCTCGCCGAGGCGCACGGCGGCCCCACCCCGGTCGTCACCGGCCAGTTCCGGCTCGGCGACGTCCGGCACATCACCGCGTCACCCGCCCGTCTGGAAACCGAGCTGGGCTGGCGGCCGCGGGTGGCCTTCGAGGACGGCATGCGGGAGTTCGCCGCCGCACCGCTCCGCTGAACCGGACCACGACCCCGACCACGACCCCGACCATGACCCCGACCACCGGTCACGCCGGCAACCGCATCTCGAACCGGCACCCGCCCCCGACATTCACCACGTCGACCGTCCCGCGATGCGCCTCGACGATCCCGCGCACGATGGCCAGTCCGAGTCCCGCGCCGCCGTCCGGTCCCGGTGTGCGTGCGTGCGAGCCGCGCCAGCCGGTGTCGAAGACGCGCGGCAGGTCGTCTTCCGGGATGCCGCCGCACGCGTCGGTGACGGTCACCAGGACATGGTCGTCCGCGAGGCGTTCCACGCCCACGGCGACCGTGCCGTCCGACGGGGTGTGCCGGATCGCGTTCACCAGCAGGTTGGTCAGCGCCCGCGACATCTCCTTGCTGTCCACGTGCACCGGGACGGCGGCGATGCCGCTGTCCTCCAGGCGTACCGCCCGGGACCGGGCCAGGACCTCGGTCCCCGCGAGCGCGTCGCCGACCAGGTCGTAGAGCGACACCCGGGACACCGACAGCTGCAGGGCGCCCGCCTGGATGCGGGACAGTTCGAACAGGTCGTCGACCATGCCGCTGAGCCGGTCCACTTCCACGCGGATCCGCCGGTGGTAGCGCGCCGGGTCGGCGGCCACGCCGTCTTCCAGCGACTCGGCCATCGCGCGCAGTCCGGCGAGTGGGGTACGCAGGTCGTGGGAGATCCAGGCGATGAGTTCGCGGCGGGACTGCTCGACGGCGCGTTCCCGGGCCCGGGCTTCCCGCAAGCGAGCCGAGGTTCGTTCCAACTCGAAACTCAGATCGGCGAGTTCGGCTATCGCGGAGGGACGCGGCGGTGGCCGGTACGCGTCGTCGTCGTCGGCCGAGGCCGAGCCGAGGCCGTGGGCGGCCTGCTGGAGCGCGCGGACGTCGGCGACCACCGGCCGCCCCAGGACCGCAGCGGCGCCGATCGCCAGGACCGCGGCCACCGCGCAGACCGCCATCATCACCGTGAGGTCGTGCGCGGACAGGAACATGGCCTGGGCGACGCCGAGGGTGCCGGCGGCCATGGCCGCGACCGTCACCACCGACGATGCCCCGAGCGCGACGGCCACCGGGCGGCGCCCCGCGCACCGCAGCGCGACCATGCCCGCGGCAGTGACCGCAAGGCCGCACAGCCCCGCGATGAGGCAGACCAGCAGAAAGTCCTTCAGCGGCACGGCGGGTCACCCACTCGCCGCGTCGGCGGAAGCGCCGGGCCCCGCATCCCACCGGTACCCGACCCCCCACACCGTCGCCAGATGCCGCGGCACCGCCGGATCGTCCTCGACCTTCTCCCGCAGCCGCCGCACGTGCACCGTCACCGTCGACCGGTCGCCGAACTGCCAGCCCCACACCTCGTGCATCAGTTCGTCGCGGGAGAACACCCGGCCGGGATGCCGCAGGAAGAAGCACAGGAGGTCGAATTCGCGGGCGGTGAGCGACAGCTCGCTGCCGTTCCGGGTCACCCGGTGGGCGGTCACGTCCACTTCGATGCCGTCGCCGCGCAGCATGCCGGGCCCGGGCTCGGGGGGCGTTCCGGCACGACGCAGCACGGATTGGATGCGCAGGACGAGTTCGCGGGGGCTGAAGGGTTTGGTGACGTAGTCGTCGGCGCCCAGTTCCAGGCCCATGATGCGGTCGCTTTCCTCGCCGAGCGCGGTCAGCATCACCACGGGGACCGGGCCGCGGGCGCGGAGCCGGCGGCAGACCTCCAGGCCGTCCATTTCGGGCAGCATGAGGTCGAGGACGACGAGATCGGGGGCGATCTCGTCGGCCGCGGCCAGCGCGGCGGGGCCGTCCGCGGCGTGGGTGGTGCGGAATCCGGCCTGGCGGAGGTAGTCGACGACGACTTCCGCGACGGTCGGGTCGTCGTCGACCACGAGTACGGTGCCTGACATGCGGCGAGTGTACGGAGCCGGGAAGGCGCGCCGGGATCGCACGCGAGGCCCGTTCGCAATCCGTAAGACTCCCGGGCCGCGGGACGGGCGACCGGCCGGAGACCACCCGGACGTACGAATTCCGTAAGCACGCCGCAGCCCGGAATCCGCCGTCGCGCTCCGTAGCGTTGCGGTCATGGACAAGCCCCTCCAGGCCGCCCCGGCGGCCGCATCGCCCACCGCCGCGGTCGACGTGGTGCTTCCGTGCCTGGACGAGGCGGACGCGCTGCCATGGGTCCTGGACCGCATGCCGCCCGGCTACCGCGCGATCGTCGTGGACAACGGGTCGTCGGACGGCTCCGGCGACCTGGCCCGCCGGCTCGGCGCGCTGGTCGTCGACCAGCCGGTGCGCGGCTTCGGCGCCGCATGCCACGCCGGGCTGGTCGCGGCCACCGCACCGGTGGTGTGCTTCTGCGACTGCGACGCGTCCCTCGACCCGCGCGAACTCCCCTACGTCGCCGACCCGGTCCGGGACGGCGAGGCCGACCTGGTGCTGGGCCGGCGGCGTCCCGCGACGTTCGGCGCGTGGCCGCCGCACGCCCGGGTCGCCAACCGGGTGCTGGCCGGGAAACTGCGGTCGCGGACCGGCGTACGCCTGCACGATCTCGGCCCGATGCGCGCCGCCCGCCGCGAGGCGCTCCTCGCGCTCGGGCTGGCCGACCGCCGGTCCGGGTACCCGCTGGAGATGGTGGTGCGGGCCGCCGCGGCGGACTGGCGCATCCGCGAAACCGACGTGCGGTACCTGCCGCGCACCGGGCGTTCCAAAGTGACCGGCACCGTGCGCGGCACGCTGCACGCGGTCCGCGACATGAGCGCGGTGCTCGCCCGTGTCTGACCGTCCCTCCCCCGCTTCAGCCTCCGCCGCCGCCCCCACAGCCACCGGGACGACGCTGCTGGTCATCGCGAAGACCCCCGTACCCGGCCGGGTCAAGACCCGGCTCACCCCGGACCTGACGCCCGATCAGGCCGCGGACGTGGCCGAAGCCGCGCTCGCCGACACGTTCGACGCCGTCCTCGCCGCACCCGCCGCGCGCCGTGTGCTGGTCCTCGACGGGCCGCCGCGGCCGTGGTTCCCGTGCGGCCTGGAGGTCGTGCCGCAGACGGGCGGCGGGCTCGACGTGCGCCTCGCCGCCGCGTTCGCGCTGTGCACCGGGCCCGCGCTGCTGGTCGGCATGGACACGCCGCAACTGCGGCCCGACCTGCTCGCCGTCGACTGGACGGACACCGACGCGTGGTTCGGGCCCGCCGCGGACGGCGGGTTCTGGGCCCTCGGCCTCCGCCGGCCGGATCCGGCGCTGCTGCTCGGCGTCCCGATGTCCACCCCGCGGACCGGCGCCGCACAACTGGCCCGCCTCACCGGCGCGGGGCTGCGCGTCGGCCTGCTCCCCGAACTCACCGACATCGACCACGTCGCCGACCTCGCCGCCGTCGCCGCCGCCGCACCGGGCACCCGGACCGCCCGGCTGGCACGACACCTCCTGCCCGGCACTGCGGTCCCGCAGCCGCACCGCGCCCCCGCCCGGGCAACGGCGACAGCGACCGCCACGGCGACGGCATGACGAGCCCCGCCGAGCACGGCCTCCGGATTCCCGAAGGCCGACTGCCCGCACGCCGTCACCCCGCCACGGACGAACTCGCCGGCCCGGAGGACGCATCCGCGGCTCCCTACGAAGCCGCCCTGCGCACCGGCGGCGACCTCTACGTCCGCCGCGCCGACGGCACCCGCGCTCCGGTCGACGTCGCCCGCTGGAAGGCCGCCGCCGATGCCGCCGACGCGTCGCTGCTGGCACGCTGCACCGGGCCGACGCTCGACATCGGCTGCGGGCCCGGCCGGTTGGCCGCCGCGCTGGTGCGCCGCGGGATCCCGGTGCTGGGCGTCGACGTCTCCCGGGAAGCCGTCCGGCTGACCATCGCCGCGGGCGCGGCCTGCCTCCACCGTTCGGTGTTCGAGCCGCTGCCCGGCGAGGGCCGCTGGTCCGGGGCGCTGCTCGCGGACGGCAACGTCGGGATCGGCGGCGACCCCGCGGCACTGCTCGACCGGGTCGCGGCGCTGCTGCGCCGCGGCGGCGTCCTGCTCGCCGAAACCGATCCGGACGACGCGGACGTCCACGAACGGTTCGCGGTGCGCGTCGAGGACGCGCGCGGCCGGCGCGGACACCCGTTCCGCTGGGCCCGCATCGGCTCCGCGGCCCTCAGTCGACTCGCCCCCGCGCACGGGTTCACCGCCGACGAGACGTGGCGGCACAGCGGGCGGACGTTCGTGGCGCTGCACCGGAACTGACCGGGGCCGGAACCGACCGGACCGGGAACGACCAAGGCCCGGGGCCCGGGGCCCGGGGGCCGGGGGCCGGGGGCCGGGGCCCGAGGGCCGAGGGCCGAGGGCCGAGGGCCGAGGGCCGAGGGCCGAGGGCAGCGCGCCTCCAGACGCCCAGCCGCCTCCTCCCTACCGGTGCCCGGCACCCTCGCGGCGCCGCATCGCCCACTTCCGGATCACGATGACCATCCCCGTCCCGGCCGCCACCACGCCCCACACGACGGCGAGGTTGCGGCCGTAGGCCAGCGGCAGCGCGGACGGGTTGGGCGGCGGCCAAGGCCGCACGAACACGGGCAGGGCCACGAGCGTGGCCGCGACGCCGGCCGCCAGTCCGCCGAGCAGGGTGCGGCGTACCCACGGTTCGGGTCCACGGCCGCGGCCGACGCGCATCACCAGCCAGCCGGTGCCGAACACGAGTGCGGCGAAGACGACGTCGTGGGCGAGCAGGCCGCCCAGGAGCCAGCGGCCGACGCCCCACTTGTCGACGTACGAAGGCTCGTCGAGCAATCCGGCCGTGCCATAGCCGATCGCCGCCAGCCCGGCCGCGCCCAGGACGAGCCGGGACACCGTCATGGCGCGCGACACGGGGACGCGGGCCGTCTCGTCCACGGCCCGATCGGGGCCCGCCTGCTCGGTCATGCCAGCACCTCCATCCGGTCGACCCACTTCGTCTGCAGCACGCCGGGCCGGTTGGGGGCGATGATCCGGGCCGGGTAGCCGTGGTCTTCGTTCAACGTCTCTCCGTTGACCGTCAGGGCGAGCAAGGTGAGCGGATCGCGGGTGTACTCCTTGCGCATCTCCATGACCGCGTAGGCGCCGAACTTCTCGAGCGAGACCACGCGCAGCGTCGCGTCGTGCGGTGCCCCGGCGCGGTCGAGCAGGTCGCGGACGCGGACTCCCGACCAGGTCGCCGACGCGCTCCAGCCCTCGACGCACGCGATCGGCAGCTTCACCGTGTGCTGCGGCATCGCCAGCAACTCGCCGCGGGAGAGCGAGAGTTCCTGCGGTCCGAGGACGGTCAGCCGCCATTCGGGGTCGTGGATGACCGGCAGGACGCCGGCCGCGGCCGCCGTGCGGTTGACCGGCAGATGCTGCGAGCCCACCCGCGGGCGTCGGAACGCCAGCGGCGACACCTCCGCCAGCGGCGCCACCGTCTCCCCGACCGTCGCAAGCGTCACCACTCCGACGGACGCCGCCAGCCCGGCCAACAACCCGCGCCGCGACGGCCCGTCCGCGGCCGGCAACGCCTCCGGTCCGCGCCGCCAGTGCGCGGCGATCACCGGCAGCTGCACCGCGATGTGCAGCACCACCGACCCGGTCGCCACCCAGCCGATCCAGAAATGCACCGGCACGAACGGGAACGGCCACGGGTACCACTCGACGATGTTGATCAGTCCGGTGATCAGCTCGAACAGCGCCGCGGCGACCAGCACCGCGACCGTCAGCCGCTCCACGGCATGCCGGACCGACCGCGCCGGCGGCCACACATACAACCGCGGGTAGACCACCCACAGCTTCACCAGCAGCAGCGGAATCGCCGCAATACCGGTCGCCACGTGCAGGCCTTGGGTGACCCGATAGCCCCACACCGGGCGGCTCGGGATGGAAAGCCAGCTCGGCTGGTGCTGCATGTAGTGGCTGATCAGCCCGGTCACGAAGCACACCGCGAACGCGGGGCCCAGCCAACGCCCCACCACCACCGCCGTACGCGGATCGTGCAGCGCCTTGCCGAACGCGCCCTCGCGCAGCGGTCCGCGGCGCAGCGCCTCCGGAGGCTCGGGCAGCGGCACGTCACCGGGGATGCGATTCCTGCTCATGACCGCACTCAACCCCGGAAAGCACCGCCGCGTACCTCCGGCGCGCATTACCGAATCCTGACAAACGCCAAACGGAGCATCGGCAGACGCCCATCTGCTTACGAATCGCTGACGTACCTCCGCGCACGCCGATCCGGCGGCGTCGAAGTGCCAAGGTCGGACCATGCACATCAGCACGCCCGGCACCGGGACCGGGCGCACCGCCCCGCGGCCCCCCGCCGACCGCCGAAGCGCCGGGAGCCGCACCGCGTGGACCTGCGCCGCCGCGGCCTGCGCCACCGCACTCGGCGCGGTCCTCGCGTACGCCGTCCACGGCCCCTACACGCGGCCCGGCACGCCGGGCACGTACGCCGTGTACGGCGTCGCCTGGGCGCTGTTCGCGCTCGCCGCGCTCGCGGTGATCCGCCGCGTCCCGGCGCGGCGTGCCCTGTGGCTCGTGTGGATCGGCGCCGTCGCGTTCCAGATCATCGCCGTGTCGGCACCGCCGCAGACCAGCGACGACGCCTACCGCTACGCGTGGGACGGCCGCGTGCAAGCCGCCGGAATCTCCCCCTACCAGTACGCGCCGCAGGACCCGGCCGTCGCGCACCTGCGCGACGACTGGCTGTTCCCCCCGGGAGCCTGCCGCGGCTGGTTCGAACACCCGCTCCCCGACGGCGGCTGCACCCTCATCAACCGCCCCAATGTGCACACCATCTACCCGCCCGTCGCGCAAGCCTGGTACCTCGGCATCCACGCGGCCACCCCGCCCGGCCACCGCGAGCCCGTGCAGATCGCCGCCGCACTCACCGGGCTCGCCGTCACCGGCCTCCTGCTGCGGATACTGCGCCGCATCGGACGCGACCCGCGCTACGTCGTGCTGTGGGCGTGGTGCCCGATGGTGCCGCTCGAACTCGGCAACAGCGCCCACGTCGACGGACTCGGGGTGTTCCTCATGCTGCTCGGGCTGGCCGCGGTCGCCGCGCGCCGGGCGACCGCGGGCGGCGTGCTGCTCGGCGCGGCGATCGCGGTGAAGATGTTCCCGGCGGCGGCGCTGGTCGGCGCGAGCAAGCGCAAGCCGTGGCACACCTGGGGCGCGGCGGTGCTGACGGTCGCGGGCGCGTACGTCCCCTACCTCCTCGCCTCCGGCTCCGCCGTCGTCGGCTACCTGCCCGGCTACCTGCGCGAGGAACGCTACGACGACGGCGCCCGGTTCGGCCTCCTCGACCTCGCCCTGCCGGAAGCCGTCGCCCCGTTCGCCGCCGTCGCCGTCCTGGCCGCCACCGCGGCCCTGGTCGCCCGGCGCTCCGACCCCGACCGGCCCTGGAGCGCCGCGCTGACGATGACCGGCGTCCTGCTGCTCGTGATGGCCCCCAACTACCCGTGGTACGCGCTGCTGCTCGTCGCCCTGGTCGTCCTCGACGGCCGCGTCGAATGGCTCGCCGTCGGCCTCGCCGGATACGCGCTCTACTTCACGTGGCTGCTCTACCTCACCGAAGGCCAGATCCGCGCCGTCCACCAAGGCGCCTACGGACTGGCCACCGCCGCGGTCGTCGGCGCCGCCTGGCTGCGGCGCCGACGGGCCCGCGCCGGGACCTTCGCACCGCGGACGTCGGCGGACGCTGGTTCACTGGTGCCGTGACCACCGATCAATGGCAAGCCGACCGCCTCGACCTCGACGGCTACCTCGCACGCGTCGGCCTCGAACCGCAGGAGCCGACCCGGGCAGGCCTGGACGCGCTGCACGAAGCCCACGTCCGCACGTTCACCTTCGACAACATCGACGTGCTGCTCGGGCAGCACCCGGGCGTCGGCCTCGACGCCGTCCAAGGCAAGTTCGTGGGCCGCGGCCGCGGCGGCTACTGCTTCGAACACTCGACGGTCTTCGCCGCCGTGCTGGAACGCCTCGGCTACACCGTCCGCCGCCACCTCGGCCGGGTCGGCGACCCCGCCGACGGCAGCCAACAGGGCCGGACGCACATGGTCGTCGAAGTCGCCCTCGACGGACAGCGGCTGCTGTGCGACACCGGCTTCGGCATGAGCCTGCTCCGGCCGATCGCCCTCGCCGACGGCGCGGAAGACGACCACCTCGGGTGGCGCTACCGGATGGAACGGCACGACGAGCCCGCGAAGGACACCGAAGACGCCTGCACGAACACCACGTGGCGCATGCGCCGTTGGCGCGACAACGGCTGGCTCGTGATGCACGCCACCGACGAACTGCCCGTCACCCCGATGGACGTCGCCATCGGCCACCACTACACCGGCACCCACCCCGACTCGCACTTCACCCGCACCCTGGTCGTCGCCCGGCACCTGCCCGACCGGCACGTCACCGTCACCCACGACACCGTCACGGTACGGCGCGCCGGCGAACCGACCGAGCACCGCCCGCTGGCGGCGGGCGAACTCGCCGACTGGCTCGAAGTGCTCGACGTGCCGCTGACCATCGACGAGGAGCAGAACCTGCTGCGCCGGGCCGCGGACCTCGCGGCCTCCGGCTCCTGAGGACGGCCTGGCGCGGCCGGCGAGAGGTGGGGGCCCTCGCCGGCCGCGGGAGGGCCGCGCTTCATCGGCGGGAAGCACGGCCTGCTCTCAGGTCGCTCCTACCCGCACGTAACGCTCCCACAACTCGTCCCATTCGGCGTCGCTGAGGTCGCGGCCCGCCGCGGAGATCTCCGCGAGTTCGCGGAAGTACGCCTCGCGGGGTGCGCCCGGCATGACGAGGACCAGCATCGCCGCCGGTTCGTCGCCGTCGTTGCGGAACCCGTGGTCGCGGCCCTCCGGCACGTGCCGGAAGTCGCCCGCGGGCGCGGGACTCCAGCGTTCCCCGTCGTACACCTGCACGGTGCCGAAGACGACGTGGAACGACTCGGAGAACAACGTGTGGCTGTGCGGCGCCACCAAACCGCCGTGCGGCGGCAGCAGCCATTCGTGCAGGCCGAACCGGCCCTGCGTGACGTGGCCGGGCACCGCCGGCCGGGCCGAAGCTCCGCCGAACAACGCGGCGGCCGACCCGGATCCGGTCCGGGCGTGCCGTGTGTCGAGGGCGGCACGCGCTCCCGCGTACGTCATCGCCCCACCCCGAACTGCATGGTTCCCCCCAGCAGTCGCGGCGTCCTGTATCGGACGCCGAACGTCCATTACGGACGCGGAACCGCGGATGCCGGCCCGGCGACGACGGCAGACGGGGGCTGCCACACGCCGGGCCCGCACCGCGGACCGGTGGTCCTCCCCAGGCACCGGCCCTTCCGCGCGGGGATTTCTCCCCCCACCGCGCAAGGTAGCCGATCCCGGCGCAGAGGTCTACGCGCGGTGAAAGATCCTTTCCGCGCGGTCGGCGGGCCGGCCCTCGGCCCCTCCGCCCCTTGATCCCGCCACCCAATCCGGATAGGACACAAGGGATCTGACTTCCCGTCATGTGTCCGGCCCGATGGGGCCGGAGATCGGACCGTGCCATGAGCCTTGTGCAGCCGTTTCGGATCGATGTGCCGGACGCGGTTCTCGACGACCTGCGCGACCGACTCGCCCGAACTCGCTGGCCCGAGCCGGTGCCGGGCACCGGGTGGGACGCCGGGACGGACACCGAGTACCTGCGCGAGCTGTGCGCGTACTGGCGGGACGGCTACGACTGGCGCGTGCACGAGGCCGCGCTGAACGCGCACCCGAACCACGTCACCGAGATCGACAGCCAGCGCATCCACTTCGTGCACGCACGGTCCGCCGATCCGGACGCGCTGCCGCTGGTGATCAGCCACGGCTGGCCGGGGTCGGTCGCCGAGTTCGCGAAGATCGTCGGGCCGCTGACCGAGCCGGGCCCGGACGCCTTCCACGTGGTGTGCCCGTCGCTGCCGGGGTACGGCTGGTCGAGCCCGGTCCGCGAAGCCGGCTGGGGCCCGGTGCGGATGGCCGCGGCCGTCGCCGAGCTGATGGCGCGGCTCGGCTACGACCGGTACGGGGCGCAGGGCGGCGACTGGGGTTCGGTGGTGTCGACCGAGCTGGCGCTGGCGCGGCCGGAAAACGTCGTCGGACTGCACATCAACCTGCTGATCGCCGGCCCGGGTCCGGACGACGATCCGGCCGGGTTCACCGATGCCGAGCGGGCGTCGCTCGCGCGCATGCGGGACCTGGGGCGCGACGAGGCGGGCTACCTGCGACTGCAGGCGACCAAGCCGTACACGCTCGGGCACGGCCTCACCGATTCACCGGCCGGCCTGGCGTCGTGGATCGTGGAGAAGTTCCGCGGCTGGAGCGACTGCGGCGGCGACGTCGAGGCGTCGTTCACCCGGGACGAGCTGCTCACGAACATCACCCTGTACTGGGTGACGGCGACCGCCCATTCGGCCGCGCGCCTCTACTACGAGAACGCGGTGGCGGCCGCGGAGCCGCGCGAGCGGGGCCGGGTGGAGGTGCCGACCGGGTACGCGTACTTCCCCGCGGAGCGGCTGAGCACCCCGTCGCGGCGGTGGGCGGAGCGGCAGTACAACCTGGTGCACTGGACGGACATGCCGTCGGGCGGGCATTTCGCCGCGATGGAGGAGCCGGAGCTGCTCGTCGAGGACATCAGGGCGTTTTTCCGGCCACTGCGGGCCAAGACGCTCAAGGTGACCGGTTGGTAACCACCCGTAGGGGTGGGCGGTCGCACGGCGGGCCGCGCGGAGTGGGTAGGGTGGCTTGGCCCTAGACCCGACCGGGGGAAAGACGTGCTGTTCTACCACTTCATGCACCGCGTCGTCGCACCGACCTCGCGCGCGATCTGGCGTCCCCGCGTCGAAGGAGCGGACAACGTCCCGAAGACCGGCGGCGTGATCATCGCGAGCAACCACATGTCGTTCTGCGACAGCCTGGTGATCCCGCTGGTCGCGCCGCGTCAGGTCACGTTCCTGGCGAAGGCCGAGTACTTCGAGGGCACCGGGATCCGGGGCGCGGCCAGCCGCGCGTTCTTCGAGGGCCTCGGCGCGGTGCCGGTGCCGCGCTCCGAGAACCGCGGCGCGATGGCGGCGCTGGAAGCCGGCAAGGGCGTCCTCGACCAGGGGCGCGCGTTCGGGATCTACCCGGAAGGCACGCGTTCGCTGGACGGGCGGCTGTACCGCGGGCGTACCGGCGTCGCGTGGCTGGCGCTGACCGCCCGCGTGCCGGTGGTGCCGGTGGGGCTGGTGGACACCGAGAAGGTGCAGCCGATCGGCACGAAGATCCCCAAGTTCTCGCCGAAGGCGCTGGTGCGGTTCGGCGAGGCGATGGACTTCTCCGCGCACTACGACCGCAAGGACGTCGGCAAGGCCCGCCGCGAGATCACCGACGAGATCATGGAAGCGATCCAGAAGCTGTCGGGCCAGGAGACGGCGGGCGTCTACAACGAGAGGCCCGTCGAGGACGCCTGACCGGCCCTTCCCCACGGCGCAGAACCCCCAACGCGACACGCACCGCGCGAAATCCACCGGCCGCCGCATGCCCGGCGTTACAGTCGGCTCTTCCCGCCATGTCGGTTTTCCGATGCTCTCCGGTGGGATCCGGCCGATTCCGGCTGGTTTCAGCCGGTTCGGTAGGTTCGTTGACTGTTGGGGGTCGGGCATGTCTCCAGTCGTACGCGCCGCACTCGTGCAGGCCAAGTGGACGGGCGACACCACGTCGATGGTCGACCGGCACGAGGCGTACGCCCGCGAGGCCGCGGCGCAGGGCGCGCAGGTGATCGGGTTCCAGGAAGTCTTTAACGCCCCGTACTTCTGCCAGGTCCAGGAGCCCGAGCACTATCAGTGGGCCGAGCCGGTCCCGGACGGGCCGACGACCGCGCGGATGAGCGCGCTCGCGCGCGAGCTGGGCATGGTGATCGTCGTCCCGGTCTACGAGCGCGAGCAGTCCGGGTTCCTGTACAACACCGCCGCGGTGATCGACGCCGACGGCACGGTGCTCGGCAAGTACCGCAAGCACCACATCCCGCAGCTCAAGGGCTTCTGGGAGAAGTACTACTTCCGCCCGGGCAACATGGGCTGGCCGGTGTTCGACACCGCGGTCGGCAGGATCGGCGTGTACATCTGCTACGACCGGCACTTCCCGGAGGGCTGGCGGGCCCTCGGCCTGGCCGGGGCGCAGCTCGTCTACAACCCGTCGGCGACCAGCCGCGGCCTGTCGTCGTACCTGTGGCAGCTGGAGCAGCCGGCCGCCGCGGTCGCCAACGAGTACTTCATCGCGGCGATCAACCGGGTCGGCGTCGAGGAGTACGGCGACAACGACTTCTACGGCACCAGCTACTTCGTCGACCCGCGCGGGCAGTTCGTCGGCCCGGTCGCATCCGAGCACGACGAGGAACTCGTGGTCCGGGACCTGGACTTCGGGGTCATCGACGAGGTCCGCACGCAGTGGCAGTTCTACCGCGACCGCCGACCGGACGCGTACGGCCCGCTCACGGAGGCCTGACATGCGCATCCTGGTCCGCGGCGGCCTCGTGGTGACCGCCGCCGAGGAAATGTACGCCGACGTCCTCGTCGAGGGCGAACGCATCGCCGCGGTCGCGTCGCCGGAGACCGCCGAGGGCTGGCTGCGCGGCGTGGACCGGGTCGTCGACGCGACGGGCAAGTACGTGGTCCCGGGCGGCGTCGACGTGCACACCCACATGGAGATGCCGTTCGGCGGCACGGTCGCGGCCGACACGTTCGAAACCGGCACGCGCGCCGCCGCGTTCGGCGGCACCACCACGATCGTGGACTTCGCGATCCAGAAAGTCGGCGGCTCGCTCCGCGAAGGCCTCGACGCGTGGCATGCCAAAGCCGACGGCAAGTGCGCCGTCGACTACGGCTTCCACATGATCCTCGCCGACGTCAACGACGCCACGTTGAAGGAAATGGACGGGCTGGTCGGCGAAGGCGTCACCAGCTTCAAGATGTTCATGGCCTACCCCGGCGTGTTCTACAGCGACGACGGCCGGATCCTGCGCGCGATGCAGCGGGCCGCGCACAACGGCGCACTGCCGATGATGCACGCCGAGAACGGCATCGCCATCGACGTGCTGATCGCCCAGGCCCTCGCCGAAGGCCGCACCGACCCGCGCGTGCACGGCGAGGTCCGCAAGGCGCTCCTCGAAGCCGAGGCCACCCACCGGGCGATCCAGCTCGCCCGCGTCGCGGGCAGCCCCCTGTACGTCGTGCACGTGTCCGCCGCGGAAGCCGTCGCCGAGATCACCCAGGCGCGCGACCTCGGGCTCGACGTGTTCGGCGAGACCTGCCCGCAGTACCTCTTCCTGTCCACGGACGACCTCGCCCGGCCGGACTTCGAAGGCGCCAAGTACGTGTGCTCGACGCCGCTGCGGCCCGCCGAACACCAGGCGGCCTTGTGGCGCGGACTGCGCGGCAACGACCTGAGCGTGGTGTCGACCGACCACTGCCCGTTCTGCTTCACCGGCCAGAAGGACCTCGGCCGCGACGACTTCTCCAAGATCCCCAACGGGCTGCCGGGCGTCGAGAACCGCATGGACCTGCTGCACCAGGCCGTCGTCGACGGGCACATCTCGCGCCGCCGCTGGATCGAACTCGCGTGCGCCGCACCCGCACGCATGTTCGGCATGTACCCGCGCAAGGGCACCATCGCGCCGGGCGCCGACGCCGACCTCCTCGTCTACGACCCGGCCGCCAAGCACACCCTGTCCGCGGCCACGCACCACATGAACGTCGACTACTCGGCGTACGAAGGCCGCGAAGTCACCGGCCGCGCCGACCTCGTCATGTCGCGCGGCCAGGCGATCGTCGAAGGCGGCCGCTACTTCGGACGCCCCGGCGACGGACGGTACGTCGAACGCGCGACCTGCCAGTACCTGAACGGCGGCTGAGCCCCCCTTTTCCGCCGCCCCCTTCCGTCTTTCCGCCCTCCCGCCTTCCGTCTTCCGACTTCCGTCTTCCGTCCTCCGCACCCTCAGGGAAGAACCGCCATGGACTTCGGCCTGGTCCTGCAAGCCGACCCGCCCGCCGACGACGTCATCGCCCTCATGCGTACCGCCGAAGCGGCCGGGTTCACGCACGGCTGGACGTTCGACTCGGTGGTGCTGTGGCAGGAGCCGTTCGTCATCTACAGCCGCATTCTGGAAGCCACCAGCCGGATCCGCATCGGCCCCATGGTGACGAACCCGATCACCCGCGACTGGACCGTCACCGCATCCCTGTTCGCCACCCTCAACGACATGTACGGGCCGCGTACCGTCTGCGGCATCGGCCGCGGCGACTCGGCCGTCCGTGTCCCCGGCGGGCACCCGGCCACCCTCGCCCGGCTCGGCGAAGGCATGCGCGTCATCAAGGAACTCGCGGAAGGCCGCGAAGTCGACATGCACGGCACCCGCGTCCGCATCCCGTGGGTGCGCCCGGAAGCCGCGCAACTGCCGATCTGGATGGCCGGATACGGGCCGCGCGCCCTCGAACTCGTCGGCCGCCAAGCCGACGGGTTCATCCTCCAGCTCGCCGACCCGTACCTGACCGACTTCATGGTCAAGTCCGTCCGCCTCGCCGCCGAACGCGCCGGACGCGACCCCGACGCCATCACGATGTGCGTCGCCGCGCCCGCATACGTCACCGCCGACGACTCCGCCGGCGCGCTGTCCCACGCCCGCGACCAGTGCCGCTGGTTCGGCGGCATGGTCGGCAACCACGTCGCCGACCTGGTCGCCCGCTACGGCGAGCACTCGTCGGCCGTGCCCGACGAGCTGACCGCGTACATCAAGAACCGCCAGGGCTACGACTACAGCCACCACGGCCGGGCCGACAACCCGTCGACCGACTTCGTGCCGGACAACGTCATCGACCGCTTCTGCCTGATCGGCCCGGTCGAGACGCACGTGCAACGCCTCATGGAACTCCGCGAGATCGGCATCGACCAGTTCGCGGTGTACGCGATGCACGACGAGCGGGACAGCACGGTGGCGGCTTACGGAGAACGGGTCGTTCCGCTGCTGGGGTGAGGGGCGGCCGGTTGCCGGCGGCTCATTCGTCCGACGGGGTTCCGGGGCCCCAGCCGTCCCGGAACCTGCCCTGTTCGTGGTCGCGCAGCATCATCGTGTAGACCGGCGAGAGCGGGTACGGGCGCGAGAACCCGACCGCGCGGTAGCCCTGGCGGGCCCAGAACGCCACCGCGGCGGGAGCGCTCGGGCGCAGCGTGAGCGTGGTGCGGGTGCCGGTCCAGGGGCCGACGAGCGCGCGGTGCATGGCGGTGCCGAGGCGCTGCCGACGGAACTGCTTGCGGACGACGAACTCGTAGACGGCGAAGGTCTGCCGGCCGTCCTCCCGGGTCATCCGGTCGGGCAGCGGGTCGAGCATGCCGGACCACCAGCGGGTGTCGGGCTGCAGCGCGGTGCCGAGCGCGAAGCCGTACGGCACCCCGCCTTCGGTCGACCGGGCGAACACCAGGCGGAAGTACGGGTTCGCCAGGTGCTGGGCGAGCACGCCCGCGTCCCAGGCCTCGGCGTCGGCTTCGGTCCGCAGATATGGTTCCTCGGCGTACACCTCGGTATAGAGCGCGCGTATCGCGGCGCGCATCGCGGGGCGCGCGACCTCGTCGGCCGCGATGTGGTCGAGCGTCCAGGGGACGGGGGCGCTCACGGCGACTCCTTCGGGGCGGAATGTGCGCAGGACGTGGGGCGTGGACCTGCCGTGTCGCACCCCCGGGACCGGCACGATCGTAGCCGCGACGCGCCCGGTCGCGCAGTCGCGGGCGGCGCGGTCGGCGGTAGCGTTCCGGCATGATCAGAAGCGCTGTGCGGGAGGACGTCCCGACCATCGTCCGGTTCGTGTACGAACTCGCCGCCTACGAACAGGCCCCGCACGAGGCCCGGGCCACGGCGGAGGACTTCGAACGCGACCTGTTCGGCCCGGCCCCGGCCGCGCGGGTCCTGATCGCGCAGGACGACGCGACGGGCGAACCGGTGGGCTTCGCCTTGTGGTTCACGACGTACTCGACGTGGCTGGGGAAGCCGGGGATCTACCTGGAGGACTTGTTCGTCACCCCCGCGGCGCGGGGCGGCGGGCACGGCAAAGCCCTGCTGACGGAGTTGGCCCGGATCGCGGTCGAGCGGGGGTACGGGCGGGTCGAGTGGTCGGTCCTCGACTGGAACGAACCCGCGATCGGCTTCTACCGCAAGCTGGGCGCCGGGCCGCAGGACGAGTGGACGGTGTACCGGCTGACGGGGGAGGCGTTGGCGGAGTTGGGGGGCGCCTGACGCCGGTCCGGGCCTTCGCCGAGCCTTCGCTTGCCCTTTGCCGAGCCTTCGCTGAGCCTTCGCTGCGCCTTCGCGGAGCCGGTGCTAGGCCTTCAGCGGCTTCGTCCAGCGGGTCCACTGGGGTTCGGGGGCGTAGCCCTGGGCGGCCCAGGCGGAGCGGCCGAGTTCGTTGTGGTCGAGGACCATCGCGTCGCCGCGGCGGCCGCCGAGCCGGGTGAAACGCTCCTCGGCGGCGTCGAGGAGGAGCCGGCCGATGCCCTGGCGGCGCCGGGCGGGGTCGACGGCGAGGCGGTAGAGGTGGCAGCGCCAGCCGTCGAAGCCGGCGATGACGGTCCCGGCGATCGCGGCGGCGTCCGGCCCCGACGCCGGGTACGCGATCAGCACCGCCTCGGGGTCCCACGCGACGAGCCGTGCCACCCCGTCGCGATCGTCGGTGATGCTCGTGCCCTCCGCCGCGTGCGCCCAGAAGGCGAGGAGCGCGTCGGCGTCGGCGGGGGTGGCGGTGCGGACGGCGTACGAGGTCATGGCCTCACCAAAGGCAGGAGCACGTCGTCGACGATCTGCTCGACGAACGCGTCGTCGACCGTGCCCGGGGCGGTCAGGTTCTGGTAGATCACCATGGCCGGTCCCACGCGCGCCGTCAAAGGAGTTGCCGCGCCGCGCCGTACCTCGCCGCGCTCCTCGCCCGCGACCAGCACGTCGAGCAGCATGCTCCGGCTCGGCTCCGACACCCGTTCGCGCACCAGCGCGTGCGTCGGGTCGGCATGCCCCTTGACGGCCTGCAGCGCGGGATCCGCCGTCGCCGTGCACGCGGACTTCAGGAACCCCAGCACCGCGATCAGGTCGGCACGCAGATCACCGACGAACTCCACCGCCGAGGCATCCGGAAGCCGGTCGCTGAGCGCGTCCCGCAGCAGCGCTTCCTTGTCCGGCCAGCGCCGGTACAGCGGCGCCTTGCCCGTACGGGCCGCCGCGGCCACCCCGTCCATGCTGAACCCGGCGTAGCCGACTTCCGCGAGTTGCTGGAACACCGCCTGGTAGATGGCCTGTTCGAGTTCGCGGCCGCGGCGGCGCGTGGGCGTCCCCGCGGAGGCGCGGGCCGCGCCGGCACCGCCGGTGGTGGCTGCCACGCGGTCACCTCGCTTCGGATCGTCGGGCGGGATCTGCCGCTTGCCGGGATCCAGTATCGCGGAGGACTTGTAAGAGACCGAAGAGTCTCCTAAAGTCGAGGCACGCGAAGAGACTACATCGTCTCTTAACCGCGGCGCTGCGGCGTCGGCTGCCCGGCCGGCACAGCGTCGCCTTCCCGCCCTGCCATGCCCAGCCATGCCCAGCCACGCCCTGCCCCGGCCTCTCGGCCACGGAAAGACCGGTCCGCCCTCCGGGCCGACCACCGGGCCGGCCGGGCCACCTTCACCCACCCACCGCTCGGGGATTCCGCCATGCCTGCATCCGACCCGCCCGGCACCGCATCCGCCCTCTCCGCGTCCGCCCCCACCGCATCCCGGTCCCGCGTCCCCACCGACAAACCGTCCGCGGACCCCACTCCACCGCGCCCGTCGCTCGTGCTCGCCGTCGTCACCGGCGTCATGCTCCTCATCGGCATCGACGCCACCGTCGTGAACCTGGCGCTGCCCGACATGACCCGCGCCGTCCACCTCTCCCCCACCGCCGGGGCCTGGGTCCTCAACGCCTACACCCTCGCGTTCGGCGGACTCCTCCTGCTCGGCGGCCGCCTCGGCGACGTGTTCGGCCGACGCCGCGCGTTCCTCACCGGCATCGCCCTGTTCACCGCCGCGTCCCTGCTGGCCGGCTGCGCTCCCTGGGCCTGGTGGCTGATCACCGCACGGGTGGTGCAAGGCATCGGCGGAGCGCTGGCCGGCCCCAGCACGATGGCGTTGATCCTCACGACCTTCCCCGGCCCGGCCCGGGCCCGGGCGCTCGCCTGGTACTCCGCGGTGCTGGGCGGCGGCGCGACCGCCGGACTCATCCTGGGCGGCGTCCTCACCGATCTCGCCTCGTGGCGCTGGGTGTTCCTCGTCAACGTGCCACTCGGCATCCTGCTGACCGCAACCGCCGTCCGCGTCCTGCCCGACCCGGCGCGGCAGCACTCCACTCCCGGCCGGCTCGACATCGCCGGCGCGATCACCGGCACCCTGGCGGCGACGGCGTTCGTCTACGCATGCCTCCGCGCCGCCTCCGACGGCTGGTCCGACCCCGCCACCCTCGTCGCCCTCGGGACCGCCGCGCTGACGGCCCCGGCCTTCCTCGCCGTCGAACGACGCGCACCGCAGCCCCTCATGCCGCTCCGGCTCGCCTTCCGCGGCCCCCTCGCCCGCGCGCTGCCGGTCATCGCCCTCCTGGCGGCCGCGGTCTTCGGCACCCTGTTCTTCCTGGGCCGCTACCTCCAGGAAGTACGCGGCTACAGCCCTGTGGCCTCCGGCCTGCTCCTGGTCCCGATGCTGGCCGCGCAGTTCGCCGCCGCCCGCCTGTCGCCGATCCTTTCCCGGCGCTTCGGGCCGACCCGGCTGATCGTCTCCGGCGCGGCCGGCGTCGCCGCAGGCCTGGGCGGCTTCACCCTGCTGGGCCCGCACGACGGCTATGCGGCCGGACTGCTGTGGCCGATGGTCCTGCTCGGCTTGGGCATCGGCATGTCGATGCCCACCCTCAACACGTACGCCCTCGCCGCGGTCTCCCCCGCCGACTCCGGCGCGGCGTCCGGGCTGCTGCAAACCTCCCAGTGGCAAGGCGGCGGCGTCGGCCTGGCCGCGTGGGTCACCGTCTACGGAACCGAGACCCGCGGCGGCGGCACCATGACGTCCGGCATCGCAACAGCCTTGGGCGCGGCCGGAATCTGCGCCGCGGTCGGCTGCCTGCTCGCGATCGTGCTGCTGCGCCGCGGCACCCGCGACGTGCCGTAGTACCGCTACGGGTTTTGGAACCCTCCGAGGACCAGGGGACCGAACGTGAGTGTGCGGAACGCCGCTTGGTCGCGCGTCCGGGATACCGGTGGGGCTTCGGCATGCCACGGGACACGTCGGAGTGGGAGCATGGGCGACCGGGACGAGTCCTCGGGGTTGCCGTGGCGCAAACGGTCTTGCGCCGAGGGAGCCGGAACAGACTGCCGACACAGGAGATGCCCGAGTCCGATGCTGCGACCTGCCGGCACGGTACCCATGCTTGCCGACAGCCGAGCCCGCGACCTGTGGCGCAAGGCCCATCGCGGAGATGTGTCGGATGTCCGCGAGGGTTCGAACAACAAGGTTCACCTGGTCGAGGACGGCGGGCGGCAGTTCGCCCTGAAAGAGCTCAAAAGCCAGGCGGTCGCCTACCCGCTCGAAGACCCCTGCACGAGTTCCGAGGGGAAGATCCAGCAGGTGCTCCAGGAGCACGTGCCGGGAGTCGTCCCGGTGCGTCATGTCGGAGGCCGCGGTTTCCCCGGCTTCATCATGGATGCCGTCTCGGGAAGGTCCGTCGACACCCTGAAGGAAGTATCCGACCAGCCGACGCCGTTTCCCCGGGAAGTCGTTCCGGACATGGCGCGCTTCATCGGCGGGCTGGCCCGCGCCGGGGGTGCCGTCCAGCCACAGTTGACCTGGGGCGGGCCGTACGCCGATGTGGCGAACACGCATGAGGCGCTGACGCTCCACGGCGCGCTCTCCCGCGGGTATCACGAGCGTTTCCGTGCCGAGTTCCGCCCCATCGTCAAAGCTCTCGGACTGTCCGAAGGACTGCTCGGGTCTGTCGACGGACTGATGCGGAAACACGAGTCGGGGCCGGCGCCCCTCGGCCACCGCCTCGCGCCGGCGCAGATGATCAGGGATGCCGGCGGCACCACCTGGAACTTCGACTTCGCGGGAATCCGCAGAGACGATCCCGCCTACCTCGCCTACCGATGCCTGGATCGCTGGAACCCCAGCGAAACCAGCGAGCAACGGTGGGACATCGTGCGGGAGATGCTCTCCGGGCTGCCCAACGGCGGCCGCGACCCGTCGGAGTCGGACAGGCAGCTCATCGAATCTCTCGTCGTCGGCGGTCACGTAGCCACATGGGGCCTGGCCATGGCCACCAGGCTCGCCCGTGGCACGGACCTTGCCGGGGACATGGAACCGGCCACCATGCGCCGGTATGCCCAACGCGTCAACGAACTGCACGCGCTGCGGGGAACGACCCCGGTCGAACCGGACAAGGTCCGCGAAGTGTTCCACGATCACCTGGCGAAGAGCCGGCAGGCCGTCGCGAACGTGGCGCGGGCGCCTCTCTCGCGCGCGCGGCCGGCCGCGGTACCACCCTCGACCGCACCGGAGCCGCGGCCGCGGACCGTCCGGCAGGCGACGGACGTGGCGGGCATGGGGATCGCCGGAATCCCGGCCCACCGGAACTACCTCAAGGTGAACCTGCCTGCCGTCGGCCGGGCGACCGGCGCGGCGATGCCGCGCCCCCCGGTCGGCGTCGAGCACGGGAGTCCGCGGGAACCGGCGCGCGGCACTTTCCGTCCGGCGTCCGCGCCGCCGGTCAAGAGCCTGGCGAAGGGCGCCTGACGGGACCGGCTAACCGAGCGTCCGGTCGGTCCCGTCCGCGGGGAGGGCGACGGCACGGTCCGGCGACTCGGTGAGCCCGGTCAGCAGCCGGGTGTGGATCTCGCGTCCGGCGTCGCTCAGCACCGCGTCGTGGATCAGCAGGGCTTCGCGCGGAGCGACTTCGCGGACGTAGTCGACCGCCTCGGCCACCTTGAGCCACGGCGCGGCCGCGGGCGTCAGCAGCGTGGCGACGGGCTCCTCGGGGACGGTCAGCGCGTCCCCGGGGTGGAACACCAGCCCGTCCACGAGGAATCCGACGTTGTCGACGAGCGGGATGTCACGGTGGATCGTCGCGTGCTTCTCGCCGTACACGTGCACCGGAACGCCTTGCGCGCCGCCGACGGAGAACATGTCCCCGTGCGTCACCGCGTGCACCCGCCCGCCGAGGTCGGCGAACTGCGCGGCGACGGCCGGGTTCGTCCACACCTCAAGCTCGGGGTTCGCCGCGAGTGCGGCCCGCAACCGGTCGGGCACCACGTGATCGAAGTGCTCGTGCGTGACCAGGACCGCATCCGCGCCGTCGACGGCCCCGGGGTCGCTGAACGCGCCGGGATCGATGACCAAGGTGACGCCCTTGGCACGCAGACGGACGCAGGAATGGCCGAGCTTGGTGAACTCCATGGCCGTACGGTACGCCCCGGATCCGGCTCTGGATCGCATGCGGGACGGTCCGTCGCGGAGGCGTGTCCGGCGGCGGGCCGAGGCGGTCGGCGTGGTGCGGTCGCACGCGACTTCGTGGTCCGGGCATTCGACGCGGCCGAAGGCCGGCGTCGGCCGTGGTGTGGTGCGGCGGCAGTGACATGTATATGGCGTCGGCGTCGATGCCCACGGGGTTGGCGGCCGGGTAGCTGTCTTCGACCGTGGCCCAGCCGATGCCGGGGCCGCCTTCCTCTCGTGGTCGGAGATCGCGGACGATCAGCCGCCCGCCCGCCCGCCTGGCGCTGTGCGGCAGTCTGCACTGCCTGGTTCGAGGACCGCATCTTCGAATTCGGGCAGCAGGAGGGGCGGTCCGGCGCGATCGTTCCTCTGAGCGTGAGGGATCCGTTCGCCCGGCTTGCGTCGACGTCGACCCGGACGCCGGGGCACCACCATCGCCGTGATCTCGCCGCCGCTGTCCTGCTCGCCGACTGCGCTCCGTGGGGCTGGTGGCTTCTCACCGCGGGGGTGGCGCAGCGTCAGTGCCGTCGGCTTCGGCTTCGGCTTCGGCTTCGGCTTCGGCTTCGGCTTCGGCTTCGACGGTCGGCGGTGCCGCCTGTACCGCCGTGCCGTCGGCCGTGGCTGCGGTTCGTCAGCCGATCCGGTTCCACACCCACGCGATCTCGTTGATGGCGACGACCGCGACGACGCCCAGCCCGCCGATCACCGCGGTCGCAAGCCCGGCCACCGCCCAGCCGCTCGCGGCGATTTCCGGTTCCCGGGTCCGCGCCACGGGTACGGCCTGCGCCACGCCCAACCCGCAGCCGACACACGCCATCAGCAGTCCGAGAAACCCCCAGATCCCGGCGCCTCCGCCGCCGCCGGGGAGCCCTTGCCAGAGCAGGGCGACCCCGCCGAGGGCCAGGACCCAGGCCACCGCCAGGACGCCGAGGTGGACCAGCGGCGACCGCCGGGACATGAGCCGACCGAACGCGGCCGCGGGGGCCTGGACGCGGGCGGGGAGGGGGATGGAGTCGGCGAGGGCCGGGAGGGGTGGGTGGGGGGTGTCTTGGGAGGTGGAGGGGTCGCCGTCGGTGGTGGTTGCGTCGTCGGAAGCTTCGTCGGCCTCGTGGTCGGCCGCGGCTTGGTCGTCGGCGTCGTCCTCGGTCTCGGTCTCGGTCTCGGTCTCGCGGTCGGCGTCGACGTCGTCGAGGTCCGCATGAGCATCGTCGGCGGCGTCGGCCTCGGCCGCGGTGTCATCGTCGGCTTCGGCACCACCCGGGGTGGCTTCGACGGGGGCGCCGGTGGTCGCCTCGACCGGGTCGGCGACTTCGTCCGTCGACGCGGAGGACGCGTCGGCGGTGTCGGTCGAGGCGGCGTCCGCTGCGACGTCGGCTGCGGTCGCGCGTGTTGCGACGTCGGCTTCGACCGCAGCCTGCGCGAACCCGGCGGGGTGGGCTACAGCCGCGGTGCCGTCAAGGTGTGGCTCGCTGCTGTCTTCCCGCGACACGGAAGACCCATCGACCGCATCGACCGGGCTGACGTGCGGTTCGGTGTCCGCCGTCGACGTGGCTCCCGGTGCCGCACCACTCCTGGACCCGCCTTGCGCAGCCGCAACGTTCGTCGCGGCGGACGACCCCGCATCGTCGTCGTCCACCGGCACGACGGGTGGCGCCGAATCCTCCGTGCGCGCGGCCTGAGCGACGGCTCCCTTCGCCGATGCCGCGGGCCGTCCGACGTCGTCCGTGGGGGGATCGTCGGCCGTTGCCCGCGTCTTTTCGGCGCCGGCCTGCGCGCCGCGCGGACTCCCTGCCTCGACGGATTCCGCTGTCGGAGCGCCTTCACAGCCTGACGTATCGACGGCCGCCGAACGCGACTTGCGAGCGGACGACTTGCGCCGCCGCCCAGCCGGTGCCTCCACGGCCGAGTTGCGCGACTCGCGCGCTCCGACAGCGGACTCGGCCGATGTCGGAGCCGAACTCGACGCCGACCACTCGACCGTTTCGGGCACGGCCGCCGTCGACCGCGAACCATCCGCCGACGTCGCGGCGTTCGTCGACGACGCCCCGTCCGTCACCGTCGGGCCCTCCGTTGACTGTGCCCCGTCCCCCGACGCGGCCACGCCGCCATCCGCCGGTACGTCACCACCTGCGGGCGTGTCCGCCGTCGGTGCCTCCCGCCCCGCCGTCCGCGCCGAGTTCTTGGGCGCCTTCGAACGCCGGGTCCGCGGCTTGGGTTCCTCGGCCGACTCGGCCTGGGGGTGCGGTGACTGTTCGTCCGCGGTGGTCGTCGCCGCGCGCCGCGATTTGCGCGTGCGGGTGGGCGGGGCGGGGCGGTTCTCCACCTCTTCGGACACGGGACCTCCCGACGGGGGCGGTGGACCGCGCGCAACCAGCCCTGCACAGAGCCGAGTACGCGCCGCCACCGACGCTAGGGGGCAGCCCGCCTTCCCATCGAGCCCGACACACCCCAATACAGGGGTATATCACCCGAAATTCACGAATTACCCTGAATTACCCTCAAAGGGAATGGCTTCCGGTCGCCGGCCTGCGGCAAGCAGCCCGGACGGGCGAGGACCAGGCCGCCAAGCGTTCACCGTGCAGCCGCAGAGCCGGTGGCGGCGGTGGCCGACCGGGGCCCGACGACGACCACGGGGGCGACGACCCGGGCATGCGTCCGCGGAAATCGTCAAGCGCCTATCACCGCCCGTGGCGCCCGACTCGCTCTTTCCTCCCCCGGCCCCACGGCGATGCCTACCGGGTGGCGATCCCGACGACGGTCGACCCCCGCGTCCCCGCGGGCTCCAGAGCCTGCGGCGCGAGCGGCAGGAAGGGCCGCGCCGAGGACATCACCAGTGCGGCAGGCCGGGCGTGCGGTCGCCACCGGAAACGCCGCGCATGCGACGTGCCCCACGTCCGGGGAGCGGTGGCACCACTCGCGCCACCAACGGCGTGCGAACGCCGTTGGCTATCCCCGCGGAGCCGTTCCCCGACCAGGGCGATCCCGCCGCCCGGGGTCGACCCCATCCCAGCGGCCTACGACGCGAGTGCCGCGGAGCCCAGCCCAGCCCACAGCAACGGCGACGGCGACGGCGATCCGCCCAACGGTCGCCCCCGCTCTTTCCTCCGGAGCGTGCGGCGCACGTCGTCCGACGGGACGGGCCCGGGAGACACCGCAGGCCTCACGAGCCCCGACCCCGGCGCCCGGCCGCGGTCGGGCGCCCGGCCGGCCTCGTCAGCGGTACATCTCGTCGTCCTCCGGCGGTTCCACCATGTCCCACGGCGGGGGCTCGTCCCACGGGGCGCCGTCGTCCGCGCCGAGGACGGGGGCTCCTCCGCCGCGCGGCGGGCGTGGTGCGGTGCGGGCGGGGGCCGGGCGGCCGGTGCCGTCGGCACCGGCGTTGCCTGCCGCAGGTGCGGCCGACGCGTCCACGGCACGCCCGGCACTCACCGCGTGCGCGGCGCTCAACTCCCCTGCGCCGACAGCATCCTCCGCCGACCGCGGCGCGCCGATAGCCGCCCGGGAGGCACCCGCGGCCCCGGCACTCGCTCCGGCGCCCCCGAGCCGTCCCGCCGTCGCCGAGTCCCCGGCCGCAGCCGCCGACCCGGCGTCCGCCCGCGGGCCGCGCCCCTCGGCTGCGTCGTCAGTCCCGGCAAGGCCGGGCCGCCCCGACGGGACCGAGCCCCCGCCACCGGTCACCGGCGCCCCCGAGGCACTCGGGCTCACGGCCCCGTCCTCCGCCGGCTCCCCCAGCTCTCCCAGCGCCTCCAGAATCTGCTCCCCGTACTTCGCGAGCTTGTTCTCGCCCACTCCGCCGATCGTCGCGAGTTCGGCGAGGGTGCGGGGGCGGCCGGCGGCGATGTCGCGGAGGGTGGCGTCGTGGAAGATCACGTAGGCCGGGACGCCTTGTTCCTTGGCGGTCGCGCCGCGCCAGGCGCGGAGGTGTTCGAAGACCGGGACGGCTTCCGCCGGGAAGTCCTCCGGGGTGCCCTTCGTGCGCGAGCCGCCCGCGGATTTCGTCCGGGCCGTCTTCCCTGCCGCGGTGCGCTGGGTTTCGCGGCGGAGCATGACCTGGTGGCGGCCGCCGAGGACGTCGGCGCTGGCGTCGGTGAGGACGAGGGTGCCGTAGTCGCCTTCGACCGCGATGAGGCCCTGGGCGAGGAGTTGGCGGACGACGCCGCGCCAGGTGGCGTCGTCGAGGTCCGCGCCGATGCCGAAGACGCTGAGGGCGTCGTGGTCGAACTGGATGACCTTCGCGGTCTTCTTGCCGCGGAGGATGTCGATGATCTGGCCGGCGCCGAACTTCTGGCGGCGTTCGCGGGACAGGCGGACGACGGTGGACAGGAGCTTCTGCGCGGGGACGGTGCCGTCCCAGGACTCCGGCGGGGTCAGGCAGGTGTCGCAGTTGCCGCAGGCGGGGGCGCCGGTCTGTCCGAAGTAGGCGAGGAGGCGGGCGCGCCGGCACTCGACGGTTTCGCACAGCGCGAGCATGGCGTCGACGTGGGCGCTGAGCTTGCGCCGGTGGGCGGCGTCGCCCTCGGAGTCGTCGATCATCTTGCGCTGCTGGACGACGTCCTGGAGCCCGTAGGCGAGCCAGGCCGTGGACGGGAGTCCGTCGCGGCCCGCGCGGCCGGTTTCCTGGTAGTAGCCCTCGACGGACTTGGGCAGGTCGAGGTGGGCGACGAACCGCACGTCGGGTTTGTCGATGCCCATGCCGAAGGCGATGGTGGCGACCATGACGACGCCGTCTTCGCGCAGGAAGCGGGCCTGGTTGGCGGCGCGGGTGCGGGTGTCGAGTCCGGCGTGGTACGGCAGCGCGGTCACACCGCTCGCGACGAGGAAGTCGGCGGTCTTCTCCACGGAGGCGCGCGACAGGCAGTAGACGATGCCCGCGTCGTCGGGGTGCTCCTCGCGGATCAGGCGCAGCAGCTGCTTCTTCGGGTCCTGCTTCGACTCGATGCGGTACTGGATGTTGGGCCGGTCGAAGCTGGCGACGAAGTGCCGGGCGCCGTCGAGCTGGAGGCGCTGGGTGATTTCCTTGTGGGTGGCGGGCGTTGCGGTCGCGGTGAGGGCGATGCGCGGGACGTCGGGCCAGCGTTCGTGCAGGTGCGACAGCGCGAGGTAGTCGGGGCGGAAGTCGTGGCCCCATTGCGCGACGCAGTGTGCTTCGTCGATCGCGAACAGGGCGATCTTGCCGCGGTCGAGGAGGCGCAGGGTGCCTTCCACCTGGAGGCGTTCCGGGGCGAGGTAGAGCAGGTCCAATTCGCCGGAGAGGAAGGCGTTTTCGACGCGGCGGCGGTCGTCGGGGCCCTGGGTGGAGTTGAGGAATCCGGCGCGGACGCCCAGGGCGGTGAGGGTGTCGACCTGGTCCTGCATGAGGGCGATGAGCGGCGAGACGACGACGCCGACGCCGTCGCGGACCAGCGCGGGGATCTGGTAGCACAGCGATTTGCCGCCGCCGGTGGGCATCAGGACGAGGGCGTCGCCGCCGCGGGCGACGTGGGTGACGATCTCGTGCTGGTCGCCGCGGAACGCGTCGTAGCCGAAGACGCGCTGGAGCACGCCGTGCACGGATTCGGACACCGGGTCGCCGGGTGTCGGCCCGGCGGCCGTCGCCTCGTGCGGGGGCGGGTCTTCGGGGGCGGTGGGGTCGGGCGTGCTGCGCATCTGGGCATTCTAGGCAGCCGCCCGGACACCCGGCGGGGGCTTTCGGCGGCCGGATCGAACAGTTCGAACCGCGAGGCCGACGTCCCACCCGCCGCACCCGCCACACCGGCCGCGGCCGGGCGCCCGCACGGGCGCCCGGCCGCGATCGCAACACCGGAGGAATCCGGCAACGTCCGTCAGTGGACGGTCAGTCCGCCGTCCGCGCTGATGACCGCGCCGGTGATGTAGCTGCCCGCGTCGGAGGCCAGGAGCAGGGCCGGGCCGACCATCTCGTCGGCGTCGGCCATGCGGCCGAGCGGCGAGGACTTCTTCATGGACTCCACACGTTCGGGGGTGTTGTTGCGGACCATGTCGGTGTCGACGGTGCCGGGCGCGAGCGCGTTGACGCGGATGCCCTCGGCGGCGAGGGCACCGGCCGCGGAGCGGGTGTAGGCGAGCAGCCCGGACTTGGCCTGGGCGTACATCGACGTCGGCTCCGAGCGCAGGAAGACGCCGGCGCTGATGACGTTGATGACGGACGCGCTGCGGCTCTGCCGCAGGTGGGGCAGCGCGTACTGGACGAGGAAGATCGGGCCGCGCAGGTTGACCTGCATGGACTTGTCCCAGGCCTCGGGCGTGTAGTGCCCGATCGGGAGGGTCAGCGGGTTGGCGGCGTTGTTGACGACGATGTCGATGCCGCCGAAGTGCTCGACGGTGCGGTCGACGAGCTTCTGCAGGTCGTCCAGCTCGCCCATGTGCGCGGCGACGGCCAGTGCGGTGCCGCCGGCGGCTTCGATGTCCTTGACGGCGGCTTCGCAGGATTCCGCCTTGCGGCTGGCGACGACGACCTTGGCGCCGCGGGCGGCGAAGCCCTTGGCGATGGCCAGGCCGATGCCGCGGCTGCCGCCGGTGATGACGGCGACCCGTCCGGTCAGGTCGAACGGGTCGGCGGCGTGCTGGTCGGTCATCGATCCTCCGGCGGGTACGTTCCGTACGACTTACCGTCGAAAGAAAACTCGTTTTCTTGGAGAAGGTCAAGGGTTTCGCGCCCGCACACCCCGCGCCGGGCCCGTCGACCCTGCGTAATGAGACATTACTGTCTCATCTGAGGTAGGATTGATTCATGTCGACCGATCGCGAAACCGTCCTGCGCGAGGCCACCGCCCTGCTGATCCGCCGGCCCGCCGCCGCGATGGACGACATCGCGCGCGCCGCCGGAATCAGCCGCGCGACCCTCCACCGCATGTACGCCGGACGCGACGCCCTCGTCCGCGCCATCGGCGCCCGCGCCCTGGAGCAGGTCTCCGCCGCCGTCGACGCCGCCCGCATCGAGGACGGCCCCGCCGACGAGGCCCTGCGCCGCGTGGTCGACGAACTCATGCCCATCGCCGAGTTCCTCGGCATCCTCTACGGCGAGAACGCACTGTGCGAGGTCCCGGAGATCGACGCCGCCTGGCAGCGTATCGACAACCGGGTCAACGCCGTCGTCCGGCAGGGCCAAGCCGACGGCGTCCTTCGCCTGGACCTGCCCGCGGCGTGGATCACCGAAGCCGTCTTCTCCCTCGCCGTCGGCGCCGGATGGGCGGTCCGCGACGGCCGCCTCGCCCGCCGCGAAGCCCCGCGCGGCGTCGCCGAACTCCTCCTCGGCGGCGTCGGCCGGACCCGCGGCTGAACGCCGCGGACACCACCCGGCCGCGCGGCCGCGGGCCTCAGATGTCGGCGACGTGCGCCACGTTCTCCCGGTCCACCGGATCCGCACTCGGCTCCCCCGCGAACCACGCGTCCAGCATCTCGCCGAGCAGCGGCTCCGACGTCAACCGCAGGCTGAGCGCGAGCACGTTGGCATCCGCCCACTTCCGCGCCCCGTCCGCCATCACCGCATCTGTGCACAACGCCGCACGCACACCGGGCACCTTGTTCGCCGCGATCGACGCCCCCGCCCCCGTCCAGCACGCCACGACCGCCTGATCGGCACGCCCCTCCACGACAGCGCGCGCCGCGGCCTCCGAACACCACGCCCAGTCGGCACGCTCACCCGGCACCAGCGCCCCGTACAACTGCACCTCGTGCCCGCGGCGCGCGAGTTCCGCACCGATCAGCTCCGCGACGCCCGCGACCTCGTCCGCCGATACCGCGATCCGCATACCGCCGCACCTCCCTCGACCGGCGGCGCACCGCCGCCGTGGGTCCACCGTGCCACACTCGGACCGTGGCCACGGCCGCGCGGAACTCCCCCGCATACGCCCAATGCCGCGCGTCGTCCGCCGGCCGCGACGGGTCGTGCCGTGGTCGGCTGCGTCCAGCCACGCGCCCTGCTCAGTGCTGCGCGCCCGGGTTCTTCGCCAGGTACGCGTCGACCTTCGCCCGTTCGAAGCTGTAGACGGGGCTGGCCTGTTCCACCGGGACGAAGGTGGCGGTGGCGAGTTCGTCGTACACATCGACGCGGGTGTAGCCGACCCCGGTGACGCCCTGGTAGCTGCCCTTCGGCGGGAACACGTCCGCCCGGTACGCCACCGCCGGCGCCGACCACACCGGAACACCCGCCAGCGCGCCGCACGTCGCGTGGTGGTTGTGGCCGGTCAGCACGATCTTGACGTCGGTGTCCTTGATGACCGCGCCGAGGCGCTCCGGGTTCTCCAGCGACAGCCGCTCCAGGAACGCCAGCGGCGTCGGGATCGGCGGGTGGTGCAGGGCCAGCACCGTGCCGGCCGCGGCGGGCTCGGCGAGTTCCGCGCGCAGCCATTCCAGCTGGGACTCCTCGAGGCCGCCGCCGTGGGTGCCCGGGACGGTGCTGTCGAGGACGACGACGCGGACGTCGCCCGCGTGGTGCACGTAGTCGTGCGGCTCGCCGTGCGGCACCGCCTCCAGGAGTCCCTCGCGGAAGGCCTCGCGCTTGTCGTGGTTGCCCATCGCGAACAGCGCCGGCGTACCGATGCGCCCGGCGGCGGCCTCGACCAGCTCGCGCAGGCGGCGGTACGCGCGGATGTCGCCGGTGTCCGCCAGGTCACCGGTGAAGATCAGCGCCGCGGGGTCCAGATCCGCCCTCTCGACCGCGGCGAGCGCGCGTTCCATCTGGTCGAGCGTGTCGAGCGTGCCCATGAGCAGCTCGCCCTCGGGAACGATGTGCACGTCGCTGAACTGCACGAGGGTGTGGCGGGGAGTACGCACGGGCGGTCCTCACTCGGAACTGGGACGAGAAGGCGGTGACACGTGTCACGGCGCGGCAAGTCCATCCAGAAGAGTGTGACCAGGTCAAGGGTCGCACTATGCGTCCGCGGCCAGGGCGGACCGGTGTCCGGCGCGCCGACCCGGCCGGTTACCGTTTCCCGATGGAGTTCCGCGCGCTCGGCTACCAGCACCCCGACGTCCGCAAGCTCTGCGACGAGGTCCAGCAGATCTACACCGAACGCTACGGCGACCCCGACCAGGGCCCGGTCGACGAGTCCGACTTCGCCCCGCCGTCCGGCCTGTTCCTCGTCGTGTACCAGGACGGCCGCGCGCTCGCGTGCGGCGGCTGGCGCGTCGCCGACCCCGCCGAGCCCGGCCTGTCCGCGGGCGACGCGGAACTCAAGCGCATGTACGTCCGCCCCGACGCCCGCGGCCGCGGCCTCGCCCGCGCGGTCCTCGCCGAGGTGGAACACCGCGCCCGCGAGGCAGGCCGCACCCGCATGATCCTGGAGACCGGCACCCTCCAGCCCGAGGCCATCGCCCTCTACCGCTCCAGCGGCTACACCGACATCCCCGGCTTCGGCTACTACCGCAACAGCCCGCTGAGCGTCTGCATGGCCAAGGAACTGGGGTAACGCCCCCGTCCGGAAGCGATTCCGACCCGGCTCCCGGAGCAGCAGCCCGGCGGCACCTCACACCTGGACCGGACGGTCCCCGTGATCCCGCAGCGGATACTCCTGCGCCCCGGTCACGTGCCGCGACGCCAGCGCGTACGCCCCGTCGCGGTCGCCCGCCGCGATCAGCTCGATCAGCCGGCCGTGCACCCGCAGACCCGCCTCCCGCACCGGGCGCCCCGTGTCCGCGAGCGCCGCATGCGCCCACACCTGCTCCTGGCGCGCCCACAGCACCTCGACCGCGCCCAGCAGGATCTGCATCGTCGCATTGCCGCAACGCGCCACCAGCGCCTCGTGGAAGTCGCGGTTCGCCCGCAGGAACGCCTGCCCGTCGTCGAGCGCATCCGCCATCCGCGCATGCACGTCCGCGAGGAACGGCACCACCGCCACGGCCCGGTCCGCGCGTTCCGCGCACAACGCGGCACACACCGGCTCCAGTTGCCGCAACGCCCCGGCCAGGTCCTCCAACGGGACGTGCCGCGCGTGCATCACCATGCCGAACATGTGCGCCGCGTCCGCGGGCTGCGGCACATGCACGACCGCACCGCCGGTGTTGCCGCGCCGCACCGTGATCAGACCCTCGGTCTCCAGGATCCGGAACGCCTGCCGCACCGTCGTGCGGCCGACGCCGAACTCGGCCATCAGGTCGTCCTGCTTCGGCAGCGTCCCGCCGTCCGGGATGACGCCGTCGAGGATGCGGGCCCGCAGCCGGTCGGCGACGGCGTCGGCGACACTGTGGTGCCGCACCGCCTGCTCGTCGCCGGAACCGACGGCCCGCACCGCGCCCGGGGTCACCCCTCCGCCGTTTCCGCGACCGGCCCCGCGATCGCGCGCTCGACGCCCAGCAGTTCCTCGCCGGACAGCTCCACCACCGCGGCCGCGTTCGCCGCCGCCTGCGCCGCGCTCGTCGCCCCGACCAGGACCGACGGCACACCCGGCTGCGCGGCGAGCCACGACAGCGCCAGCTCCAGCACGCTGCGGCCGATCTGCCGCCCGTACGCCTCCAGCCGCTCCACCGCGGCGAAGTTGTCCTCGGTCGCCGCCCCCGCAAGCCGCGGAATCGCCGCGAACCGGGTGCCGTCCGGGAACCCCTCGCCGCGCCGGTACTTGCCGGTCAGCAGCCCCGACGCCAGCGGGAAGTACGGGATCACCCCGAGGTTCAGATGCCGCGCCGCCGGCACGACCTCCCGCTCGATTTCGCGGTTCAGCAGGCTCCACTCCTGCTGCGTGGCGATGAACCGGGCGCCGCCGCTCGCCCGCGCGATGTGGTCCGCGTCCACCAGCTGCCAGCCGGTCAGGTTCGAGTTGGCCAGGTAGCGGACCTTGCCCTGCCGCACCAGGTCGTCCAGCGCCGAGAGGGTCTCCTCGATCGGCGTGTCCGGGTCCGGGAAATGCAGGTAGTACAGGTCGATGTGGTCCATGCCCAGCCGCCGCAGGCTCGCCTCGCAGGCCCGCATCACATGCCGCCGCGACCCGCCGCCGCCGTACGGGCCACGCGCCGGCGCGCCGAACTTGCTGGCCACCACCACGTCCTCGCGGTGCGTGCCGAGCGCCTTGCCGAGCATCTCCTCGGAACGCCCGCCGCCGCCGTAGACGTCCGCGGTGTCGAAGAACGTGACGCCCGCGTCCAGCGCCGCGCCGACCACCCGGTCGGCCTCGTCGGCGTCGATGCGCATGCCGAAGTTGTTGCAGCCGAGCCCGACCGCCGAGACCTTCAGCCCCGACCCGCCGACCGTGGAGTACCGCACCCGCGCCTCGCTCTCCGCCGTGTCCCCTCGCGCGTCGCCCCGCCTCCGACGGACGGTGCGGGCCCGACACCTTGCCCCACCATCATAGCCATGATAGCTATGAAAGTAGAGTTGACGGCCCGTCAGAACCAACCGGGCCGGCCACCCCGACCCAGCACCCGGGCACGCACCCGACGATCCCACCGCGAGGCCGCCGCATGCGCAAGATTCCCTACGCCGGAAGCGTCCACGACCAAGCCGAAATCGACGCCATGCTGGCCATCCTCAACGGCCCGCCCAGCGCCATGACCATCGGCCGCAACGTCGCCGCCATGGAACAGAAGGTCGCCGCGCTCTTCGGCAAGAGCCACGGCCTCATGTGCAACTCCGGCTCCTCCGCGCTCTACCTCGCCATCGAACTGCTGCGCCTGCAGCCCGGCGACGAGATCATCACCTCCACGCTCACCTTCTCCACCGACATCGCCCCGATGGTGAAGGCCGGCATCGTCCCCGTCCTCGCCGACGTCGACCCGGACAGCTTCCAGATCGACGTCGACCGCCTCGAAGGCCTCATCGGCCCCCGCACCAAAGCCATCCTCACCCCCAACCTGGCCGGCAACGCCCCCGACTGGGACCGCATCCGCGAGATCGCCGACCGGCACAACCTCGTCGTCGTCGAAGACTCCTGCGACGCCCTCGGCGCCACCCTCCGCGGCACCCCCACCGGCACCCGCGCCGACATCTCCGTCACCAGCTTCGCGATGAGCCACATCATCACCTGCGCCGGCAACGGCGGCATGGTCCTCGTCGACGACGAAGCCCTCCGCGACCGCGGCCTCATGCTGCGCCGCTGGGGCCGCCGCTCCGAACTCCAGCTCTTCGGCTCCAAGAAGGGCAACCGCGACTTCTTCGAAGAGATCGACGGCGTCCTGTACGACAACCTGTTCATCTTCGACGAGATCGGCTGGAACTTCGAACCGTCCGAACTCGGCGCCGCGTTCGGCCTCGCCCAGCTCGAGAAGCTCCCCACCTTCCTCGCCACCCGGCAGCGCCACTTCGCCGCCCACCACGCGTTCTTCTCGAAGCACCCCGAGGCGTTCATCCCGCCGCGCCAGACCGACGGCCTGGAGACCGGCTGGCTCAACTTCCCCGCGATCATCAACCCGGAGGCCGGCTTCACCCGCGGCGAACTCCAGCAGTACCTCGAAGAACGCGGCATCTCCACGCGCACCGTCTGGTCCGGCAACATCCTCCGCCAGCCCGGCTTCAAGGACATCGCCCACCGCGCCGACCCGGCGGGCTACCCGAACGCCGACCGCGTCATGGAGTACGCCTTCATCGTCCCGCTGAACCACCGCATGGACGACGAGGACACCGCCTACATCCACGAACAGGTCGAGGCGTTCCTGGCGAGCCGCTGAGCGGGCGCCCGGGCCGCTCCGCCGCGGCCCGGGCCACGCGCGCGTACTGCCGGCCGACTGCGGTGCGGCCCGCTTGAAGGCCGCACGCTCGTCCGGAAACAGCTTTGCGCAAAGTCACTTTCCGCCTAGCTATTTCCGGAAGGGCACACCCGCCTCGCCGCGGCTCACGCCCCGCCCCGCACCTCCTTCTCGAACCAGTGGTGGGCATACGGCTCGTCGTTGAACGCCGGAATCTCGCGGAAGCCGTACGCCCGGTACAGGCCGATCGCCTCGTCGAGCACCTTGTTGGTGTCCAGGCGCAGCACCGTGCGCTCCGCCGCGGCCGCGCGTGCCTCCAACTCGGCCAGGAAGCGTCGCCCCAGCCCCAGCCCCCGGGCGCTCGGCGCCACCCACATGCGCTTCACCTCCGCCGGCAACCCCGCGGGCAGCTTCAAGCCGCCGCACCCCACCGGCTCCCCGTACTGCCGCGCCACCAGGAACACCCCACGCGGTGGCCGCAGTTCACCCGCATCCGGCAGCAGACTCCGCAGCGGGTCGAACCCCGTGTCGAACCGCTCCCCCAGCTCCGCATAGAAGCTGCGCAGGCAGAAGACCGCGTCGGGATGTTCCGGATCGACCTCGTCGATCGACACCGTCCCGGCCGTCAACAACCGGTCGACCTCGGCCATCGCCGCCACCAGCCGCTCCCGCTGCCCGGCGTTCAACGGCGCCAGCAACGACGCGGCGACCTCGTCGCTCCGCCGATCGAGCACGTCGCGCTCACCCCGCCCCGCCTCGGTCAACCGCACCGTCCGCACCCGCCGGTCGGCCTCCGCCGACTCGACCGTCACCAGTCCGGCCGCCTCCAGCGAACGCAGCAGCCGGCTCACATACCCGGAATCCAGCCCCAGCCGCTCCCGCAACTGCCGGACGTCCCGCCCGTCCTCGCCGATCTCCCACAGCAGGCGGGCTTCCCCGATCGGCCGGTCCCGCCCGAGATACCGGTCGTGCAGCACCCCCACCCGCGCGGTCACGGTGCGGTTGAAGCGGCGGACGTCGTCGATGTGCGCAGCGTCAGTCATTCTCTGACTTTAGTCAGAGATTTCCCGGCGCGCAGCCCGCGCCCACAAAAAACGGCGGGGCCGGTGGTTCCCCACCGACCCCGCCGCCCGCTCCTGCATCGACCGCATCACCGCATCAGCTGCGGAGTTCCTTCGCCGCCTCGGTCAGGTCCTTCGCCGTGTCGATCGCCCGCCAGTAGGCCCCCTGCGGAATCGGGAAGCCGGCCAGGCGGTGCTCGCGAGCCAGCCGCGGGAAGGTGGTGCGCTCGTGATCGCCCACCTCCGGCAGCATGGCGGTGAACTCCGGCGCGAAGACGTACACGCCCGCGTTGATCAGGTACGGCGACGGCGGCGCCTCGATGAAGTCCAGGACGTGGCCGAACTTGTCGGTGTCCACGACACCCCACGGAATGCGCGGCCGGGCCAGCGCCAGGGTCGCCACCGCGTGGCGCTCCTCGTGGAACGCGGCCATCTCGCGCAGCGAGAAGCGCGTCCAGATGTCCCCGTTGGTCGCGTACCAGGGCTCCTCCGGCCGCGGCAGCGCCGCCGCCGCGAACCGCAGGCCCCCGCCGCGCCCGAGCGGCTCCGTCTCCACGACCGTGGTGACGGACAACGGCAGTTCGGCGCTCTTCAGCCAGTCCTGCAGCACCTCCGCGAGGTGCCCGCAGGACACGACGACATTCGTGACGCCTTCCGCGGCAAGCCACTCCAGTTGGTGCCCGATGATCGGCGTCCCGGTACCGGGGATCTCCACCATCGGCTTGGGCCGGTCATCGGTGTAGGGCCGCAGCCGCGACCCCTGGCCGCCGGCCAGGATCACGGCTTGCGTCACGGGCGCGGCACCGGACCGCGCGCTGAGCTGTGCGGAAGTCATGCCCGTAACCCTAGCGATCCCCCCGCCACCCACCCACCCATCACCCACCCATCACCCACCCGAGCGCAACTCCCCCGAAGCGCCCCACCAGCCGACCCAATGCCGACCTCGCCGCCCACCCGACCGCAGCCCACCCGACCGCTGCCCACGCCAACCTCCGCCCTCGCGCGCCCCGATCGCCGACGAGCCCACCCGACGACAGCCACCACAGCCGAAGCCCGTCCAGCGTTCACCCTCCGCCGCCCCCGATCGCACCCGCCACTCCCACCCACCCCAAAGTCCCACCCGCCCAAAAGCGACTCTCACCCCGACCCGGCCTCTTGTCGGTGCGAGGTTGTGGAATGTTGCCCGGAATCCCGCGCAAGGGCCGGTTATCCGTGACGATGACGTGCGGACTCTTACGGCATGTGGCCCCGGTCACTAGCATCCGGAGTCAGGCGAGTAATCGCGGGCGGGTACGCGGCGTGGACCGTGACCGGTGGGGACCGGTGCTACCGCGGCGGACTCTCGGGGGGCGTACGGGGTTGGGGGTCTCGGCATGGCAAAACGACGTCTCGGTGGCGCATTGGCCGCGAGCAGCATGTGGCTCGTTTCCGGCTGCTTCGGATCCGGCGCGGAATGCTGCGCGCACGGCCCCACCTCGCCACCCGTCCAACGCCCCGCCACCGTCGCCCCGCTCACCCCGCCAACGCCCGGCTCCCCCGCCGCGCCCCGCCGCGCCACCGGCTGCGAACTCGTCACCGCCGCCGAAGTCCGCGACGCCGTCGGCGTCGAATCCGTCACGTCGAGTCCCGACGACGACGGCCGCGCCTGCCAGTTCTTCACCTCGAACGGCGCCCTCCTCCTCACCGTCCGGGTAGGCGACCTCCCGCGCGCCCTCCTCGGCGGTCCCGAACAGGTCGCCCGCCTCACCGCCGCCCGCGCCGCGACGACCGAACCGGTCCCCAACCTCGCCGAAGCCGCCCTGTACTACGCCGACCCGCAGACCGGCTCCGGCCTGGTCCTGGCGACCAGCCGGGACGACCGCGTCACCAGCGTGGACATCAGCACGCCCGGCCCCGGCTCACCCGTCACCCACGACGCCCTGATCAGCCTGGGCCGCGCGGCCGTCCGAGCCCTCCCGTAAACCGGATCGGATCCCGTCGGATCCCCTCACCGCCCGAAGAACTCCCCCAACGCCGCCCCCAGCACCTCCGGCGCGACCTCGTGCGTCTGCCCCGCCAACGTCCCGTACCCCGCCCCCGGCACCGCATCCGCCACCGCCCGCGTCGGCGCCCGCAGCACCTCCGGACTGGCCCCACCGTCGAGCGCCAGCACCGGGATTGCGATCTTGCCGAGCACATCCGCCGGCACCGCCCCGCCCGTCTCGGTTCCGAGCGCGGCCGCGTCATACGCCAACGTCGGCGCCACCGCCTCGAACGCGGGCCACGCCGGCGAGTTCCGCATCTGGTCGATCATCATCTCCGGCGCACCCGTCAGCGCCATGAACAGCGCCGCCGCGTCCCCGCGACGGCCTTCGGCCAACGCCGGAGCCAGCTCCGCCGCATACCGCGCGAACCGTTCCCGCTGGGCCGGGTCGACCCCGAACGGCGGCTCGTACACCGCCAGTTTGGCCATGTCGACACCCGCGGCCGCAGCGCGCAAGGCCAGCGCCCCGCCCGACGACAGGGCGACGGCATACGCGGACCCGCCCGCCGCGCCGATCACCGCCGCCAGGTCCTCGATCTCCCGTTCGAACGCGAACGGCGCCGTGTCGCTGCTCTCCCCGCGCCCCCGCCGGTCGTACGTGTACACGGTGAAGCGGTCCGCGAGCGCCGCGGCAATGCCCGGCCCGGGGCCGAACGCGCGGTGGCACAGCGCCCCGTCGACGAAGACCACGGCGGGACCGGCACCCGTCGCGGTGCAGGCGATCACGGTGCCGTCGGCGGAAACAACGGTGGTCATGGGGTGGGTTCCTCTCCTGCGGTGTGTCGTTCTCCCGGATGAAGACCGGGATCCGACCGAGAACTCATCGGCCCGGAACGGCCGAGTCCCCGGGCCGGTTCCGTACCCCCATTTCGTCCGTCACACCGCATATCACCCCATCGCAACCAACCGGTCCGAGCCACACTCCCGGGCACGCGGCTTAACCCCGTGCGGGTGGCATCTGCCACGATGGCGGGCCAGGAGGGGCCCCGGACGGGGCTCGGCCGGAAGGGAGCCGCCGGAACATGCCGTCCCCAGACACCCATGCCGGGTCGCGCGCCGGTTCAGTGGAGGATCCGGGTGCGCTGGTGCTGCTGGCGAACCGCACGAGTTCGCGGACCAGCGCGACCGGCGGGCCCGCGCTGCCGTTGCGCGACGGCGTGCGCGCGTACTTCGAGGGGCTTCCGGACGCCGCCGCGGACCGGTACGCACAGGTCGTCGCCTCCCCCGAGGAAGCCGAAGTCGCGGTCCTGCGCGCCATACCCGACCGGCACAACCGGTGGCCCGCCGACGACGTCGACCGCGTCCTGGATCTCGCGGCGACCGTGCCGACGATCGTGGTGCTGCGGTTGGCCGGGCCCGCGCCCGTCCCCGAGTTCGCCGGGGACTGCGCCGCCGTCCTGGTCGACCTCGGGGTCGCCGACGCGACGGTCGCCGAGGTGGTCTTCGGGCGCCACGCCCCGGGCGGACACCTCCCCTTCGCCCTGGCGGACCCGGACGGCGACGACGGCACCGCCCCGGCAGACGGCTATCCCGCGGGCTTCGGCCTGACCTACTGACCGCCGGCCCGCCGCGCGGTCACGGCCCCGACCGGCCCCGCTGCACCGCCGCCTCGCCCGGGGACACCGGGCCCGCCGGCAGCGCGGGCGGCGCCGACGGCACCACACCCGGCTGCGCCCCGGCCCCGTCCGGCACCAGCGGCTCCGGCATGGCGGCCTTCCGCACCCGCTCCGCGTTCATCGCGTCGACCGCGCCGCGTGCGTCGCCGATCGTCCCGAAGTCGACCGCGACGAAGTTGACCGGCCGACCGCGCTGCTGTTCGCACTGCTTGGCGCGGTCGAGGACGAACTGCTTGGCGTTGATCCGTCCCGCGTCGATGCGGCTGCCGCCCTTGGCGGTGATGAAGTGGTTCATGAGGAACAGCCGCTTGTCGGTGCCGCCGCGGTTGGGGGCGCACGAGAGGTTCTCGGGGGAGGTGAAGGTGAACGGCGTTTCCATGCCGTACTTGTAGAACTGCCGGTAGTGCGGGTCCGGCCCGTCGGTGCGTTCCGCGAACACCACCAGGCGGTGGTTTTTCGCGATCATTTCGCGCAGGGTCGGCCAGGGCGCGTTCGGGTCGGCGGGCGGGGTGGCCATGAACCGGTCGACGCCGGCTTCGCGCATGGCGTCCATGGTCTGCTCGCCGGTGATGTCGTCCTGCAGGATCAGGGTCACGACCTCGTTGGGGTTGCGGTCGAGCCACTGGCCGATCGCCTGCATGGTGCCGACCAGCGGGATGGCGCCGCCGCGGCACACCGAGTGGCACAGCCACAGGCCGGGGCGCGCGGGCGCGAACCGGTCTATGACACCGGCCACGATGGCCTGTTCCTCGGGGGACATCTCCGACCCGGCGAGGCGCGGCGCGATTTCCTCCGGGGTCTCCCACGTGTACGTGTCCATGAGCAGGGCCCGGGCGCCGAGGTCGAGTTGGGTGACCGGGTCGGGGTCCTGGAGCGGGCTGATGAAGCGGTCCGCGGTGGACGACATGGAGTTGTGGGTGGCGAGGTAGGCGACTTCGTCGTAGTGGCGGTCGCACAGGTGGGCCATGCCGTTGCAGCGGCGTTCCTTGGCGGGGTCGCCGACGGTCGGGACGGGCAGGAAGATCGTCAGCGCGAGGGCGCCGGCGGCGCCCGCGGCGGCGACGCCCGAGATGGTGCGGCGGCGGGACCGCGGCAGCGGGGCCTTGCCGCGTTCGCGGCGGCGGACGGCCAGGTTCGCGGCGACGACGAGCCCGGCGCCGGCGAGCACCGGCACGGCGGACGACGTGATCCACACCTTGACGATGTCGCGGATCGCGGCTTCCTGGAGGTCGTCGGCGAGTGAGCGGACGGACGGCGCCCAGCCGCCGCGGTCGGCGGGCAGCAGGTGCGGGACGGCGGCCCAGGCGATCAGGCAGACCGCGGCGGCGAGCATGCCGCCCGCGGCGAGCGCGTACCCGGGTCCGGCCATGCGGGCGAGGCCGCGGCGCGGCGCGGTGCGCCACAGCACGTAGAGGCCGCCGACGGTGAACAGGCACGCGACGGTGAGCATCTTGCCGAGGCCGAGGACGGTGAACGCGCGCAGTTGCGGGAGCGGGCCGAGGTTGACGGTGGTGTCCTGGGCCTTGATGTCGATGACGAGGTCCCAGGGCCGGTCGTGGCTGAGCGAGGCGAGGCCTTGCTGGGCGTCTTCGACCTTGTCGCCGAACAGGGTGGGCACAACGGCGACCAGGACGCCGCCGAGGTCGCCTTGGCGCAGAGACGCGATGACGGGCTCGCGGAGTGCGGCGCGGCGGTCTTCGGGGAGGCGTTCGAGGATGAGGTCGGCGATCTCCGGCGCGGCTTCGGGGGCGAGGTCGAGCGCGGGGAGGCTCTCCGGGGGTTGGCCGGCGGCGAGCGCGTCGAGGGCGCGTTGCACGGAGGCGACGAAGGCGGGGGCGTTGGCCTCGGTGACGCTGGGGACGCCGCCGGTGAGGTCGCCGACGAAGACCTCGGCGACGCCGCCGAGGTTGTTGATGATGGGTTTGAGGTCGACGTAGAAGTGCAGGTCGGATTCGTCGCCGCGCAGGTAGGAGACGGTGCGGCCGATCTGGTCGTCGGCGATGCCGCGGAGGGTCGCCGGCGGGAGGACGAGGCGCAGGTTGGCCGTGATCTGGTTGGGCGGGATGGGGAGCCGGGCCAGCAGGTCGTTGGTCAGGTGCGCCATCTCGGGGTCGACGAGTACCTGGTCGTAGAGCCGGTCGTAGGCGTCCTCGCGTTCCAGGACGGAGTCGTACCAGGCGCGGTCGAGCACGGTGCTGCGGGCGACGCCCAGGCCGGTGATGACGGCGACGCCCATGGCGACGACGATGTACGCGGCCGTGCGGATGGCGCGGAGACGGCGCCGGGCACGGCGGTCGTCCGCCTCCCGGGACTCCTGCGTACCAACCGTGACATTCACCCCTTCAGCAGAGCAAAGCCCTGAATAGACGAAAACCCTACCAACCGGAATTATCGCCCGCGGCGGCGGGCCCCCGGTCGACGCAACGCCGCGGTGGCGCGGATCATGCCCGCGGTCCGCAGCCGGTCGTGCGTATTCGTTCGCGTGCTCGCTCGCCCGGGTTTCATTCCTGGTTTCGCATGTACGGGTGGCGCGGGAGTGGCGCGTGGGCACTGCGGAGACCGTTACGATCCCCCTGGAAACACCGGCAACTTGCGTCCCTGGCAAGGGAGCGCAGGACTCGAGGGGGCACCCGTGGACGACCGCGCTCCGAACCCGTCGCCGTTGCATGGGGATGCGCCCGAGGAGTGGGCGCCCACCGGCATCGACGTGACCGTACCGAGTATCGCCCGCGTGTACGACGCGGTTCTCGGCGGCAAGGACAACTTCCCGGTCGACCGGGCGATCGCCCAGCAGTCGCAGGACATCGTGCCGGAGATCGGCGATGTCGCACGCTACAACCGGGACATCCTGGGGCGCGCGGTACGCACGATGGCGAAGGCCGGCATCACGCAGTTCCTCGACCTGGGTTCGGGCCTGCCGACGGTGCAGAACACGCACCAGGTGGCGCAGGAGGTGAACCCGGACGCGAAGATCGTGTACGTCGACATCGACCCGATCGTGCTGGCGCACGGCCGGGCGATCCTGGCCGAGAACGCGAACACCACCGTCGTCACGGCGGACCTGCGCGACCCGAAGGCCGTGCTCGACCTGCCGGCGGTGCGGGAGTTCATCGACTTCGACCAGCCGATCGGCCTGATGCTCGTCGGCGTCATCCACCACCTGGGTGACGACGAGGGCCCGGAGGCGATCGTGCGCGACTACCTGGCCGCGCTGCCCGCGGGCAGCTACTTCCTGCTGACGCACTTCTGCGCGTCGAGCCCGGACGCGCTTGACCTCGAGGGCGCGCTGCTGACCAGCCTGGGCACCGGGCGGTTCCGCACGCTGGAGGAGATCACCGCGTACTTCGAGGGCACCGAACTCCTGGAGCCGGGCGTGGTCTACCTGCCGGAGTGGCGTCCGGACGAGCCGGTCCCGGCGTCGCTGACGGTCGGCCAGCGGCTGATGGCGGGCGGGCTCGCGATCAAGCACTGACCCGGCGAGAGCCCTTGCGGCGAAGCCACCGGAACCACCGGGAGTCCCGAACTCCCCCAGGCGGCGCACCCCACGGTGCGCCGCCTTTGCGTCGCGGCGCCGGCAGGCGTGGCGTACGACGGCGTTCCTGTCGCCGTGGCTCATCGGGTTCGCGGTGTTCTTCGCCTACCCGCTCGCTGCGACCGTGTACTACTCGTTCACGCACTACGACCTGATCAACCCGCCGCAGTGGGTGGGGCTGCGGAACTGGCGGTACGTGTTCCAGGACTACCCGTACCTGGGCAAGGCGCTGCGGAACACCGTGTGGCTGGTGCTGATCATGGTGCCGCTGCGGGTGCTGTTCGGGCTGGGCGTGGGCCTGGTCGCGGTGCGGCTGAAGCGCGGCGCGAACCTGTTCCGGACACTGTGCTACCTGCCGTTCCTGGCGCCGCCGGTGGCCGCGACGATCGGCTTCGTGTTCCTGCTGAACCCGGCGACCGGGCCGGTGGACCACATCCTCACGCAGGTGCATATCCCGACGGTCGGCTGGTTCAACGACCCGTCGTGGTCGAAGCCGGCGCTGACGCTGCTCGCGGTGTGGGGCGTGGGCGATCTGATGGTCATCTTCGTGGCGGCGCTGGTGGACGTGCCGCGCGAGCAGTACGAGGCGGCGTCCCTCGACGGCGCGGGCCCGTGGCAGCGGTTCCGGTACGTGACGTGGCCGGCGATCACCCCGATCGTGCTGTTCGCGGTCGTCACCGGGGTGATCCAGACGATGCAGTACTACACACAGGCGATGGTCGCGGGGAAGGTCGCGAGCGGCATCATCGGCGCGCCCGGGCAGAGCTTCGAGCCGGGCTATCCGCAGGGTTCGACGCTGACGCTCCCCCAACTCGTGTACGAGGAAGGGTTCTCCACGTTCGACACGGGTGTGGCGTGCGTGCTGTCCCTGCTGCTGTTCGCGATCGCCATGGCGGTCACCACGTTGCTGCTGCGCCGGCGCGCGGGCCTGATGGGGACGGAGGACTAGCGATGGCGGTGCCGACCGGGCCGGCGCGGGTGGAACGTCCGCGGATGCCGACGCGTACGCGGGTCCACCGGGCGCTGCACTGGATCGCGGTGCATGCGATCGCCGTGGCGGCCGTCCTCTTCTTTGTGCTGCCCTTCGTCTTCCTGTTCCTCACCTCGGTCATGACGGACCGTCAGACACTGACGCCGGATCTGTGGCCGCACGAGTGGCGGTGGAGCAACTACGCGGACGTCTTCCGCACGCCCGGCTTTGGGACGTGGTGGCGCAACACGATGGTCTACGCCTGCCTCGGGACGACGCTGTGCCTGCTGTCGAGCGTGCCGGTGGCGTACGCGCTCGCCCGGTTCCGCTTCCGGTTCCGCGGGGTGGCGCTGGTGCTGGTGATCGCGACGATGATGCTGCCGCCGCAGGTGGTGGTGATCCCGATGTACATCTTCTGGTCGGAGAACCTGGGGTTGTCGGGCACGCTGTGGCCGCTGATCATCCCGCTGGCGTTCGGCGACGCGTTCTCGATCTTCCTGCTGCGGCAGTTCCTGCTGACCGTGCCCAAGGAGTACGTGGACGCGGCGCGCGTCGACGGCTGCGGCGACCTCGGCATCCTGCTGCGGGTCGTGGTGCCGATGATCCGCCCGGCGATCGCGGCCGTCGCGCTGTTCCAGTTCTTCTACTGCTGGAACGACTACTTCGGACCGCAGGTGTACACGTCCGAGAACCCGGGCGCGTGGACGCTGTCGTACGGCCTCAAGTCGTTCAAGGGCGCGCACCACACCAACTGGAACATGACGATGGCGGCGACGCTGCTCGTCATGGCCCCGGTGATCCTCGTGTTCTTCTTCGCGCAGAAGGCCTTCATCGAAGGCGTGACGCTGACCGGTGTGAAGGGGTGAGATGCGGTTGAAGCTGGCGGTGATAGGCGGAGGATCGACGTACACGCCCGAACTCGCGGACGGGCTCGCTGCCTTGCCCGTCGACGAACTCGTCCTCGTCGACCCGGCGGCGGAGCGCGCCGCGCTGGTGGCCGGGATGGTACGGCGGATGCCGGCACGCCAGGGGCATCCGGCGCGCGTGGTGGTGACCGCGTCGGTCGAGCACGGCGCGGCGGATGCCGACGCGGTCCTGCTGCATGTTGATGCTGCGGACGGTCACGTCCACGGCGTCCCCCGCCTCGTACGGCCGCCCGGCCTCATTCCCCGCCGCCAAGCCCGGGTCGTCGACGGGCACCAGCCCGACGATTCCCTCGCTCAGCCGCACGAACGTGCCGATCGGAAGGATCTTGTCGACGACACCCGGGACCGTGTCGTGCAATCGCGACCGGGCAAACGCCACCAGGGGATCCGGTTCCAGCTCCTTCATCGACAACGACACACGCTGCCGAACCTCGTCGACGTCCAAGACCACCACGGCCACGTGCTGCCCCACCTCGACGAGGTCCGAGAACCGCTCGAAATGCGTCCACGTGAAGTTGGCGGCGCTCACCATGCCGTGGAACCCGCCCAGATCCACGAAGACGCCGAACCGCTCGATCGCCGAAACGACTCCGTATCGCACCTCACCGACGTGCAGCACCATCACACTCTGATCCGTGTCGTCCACACGCCCAACCTAGACGAGTCTTTCCGAATGCCTGCGGGCATGGAGCGAGGGTGTCCAGGATCCGTTTGTGACGACAGACCTCGACACCCTCGCGATCGCACTGTACGTGAAACTCGACGACGACTGGGCGGACTT